>CAZQEW010000207.1:0-5255 GCA_964591495.1 uncultured Klebsiella sp. | reverse complement strand
GGCGAATAATCCGTCGGCTTGAGCAGGACGAACTTCACGCCGCCCTTGATGGTCAGCGAGCCGCCGGCTTTTTCCTCGGACGCCTTGCGCGCCGCCTGCCAGTCCGCGTCCTTGCCGAACGCGTCGAAGGAGGCCTTGCGCGCGGCTTCGTCCCTGTGCGCGAGGAGGTAGATCAGCGTGTTGTCCTTGTCCGGCGGGTTGTTCGCGCCCTTCTGGTCGGCGTGCGGGGTCCAGTAGGGCAGGTTGGTGATGCCGTGCTTGGCGAAGAGCTTGACCGTGTGGTCGCGGAAACGGGCATTGAGGTTCGGCAGGCGGCCCGGCTCGGTGACGTAGGTGCGCAGCTCGAAGATGCGGTTGCCCACGTTCTCAGCCTTCGCGACCGGTGAGTAGTCCGTCGCGGTCAGATAGACGGTCTCTGCCTTGGTGACGAGCTTGCCGTTGGCCTCGGATTCCTTGTAGGCCTTCTGCCAGGCTGGGTCGTTGAAAAAGGCGTTCCAGCGCACGTCCCGCTCGGCGCGGCTGGGATAGGCGATGAAGAAGACGAGCTTGCGCTCGGGATTGTCGCCCAGCGGGACGAAGTAACCGAGGTTCTCGATGCCGTGCTTGGCGAAGAGCTTCACGGTGTGGTCGCGGAAGCGCGCGTGCAGGGCGTCGAGCTTGCCCTCGGCGGCGTAGTAGGTGCGCATCTCGACACAGCGGGTGTCGGCGGCGGTGGCGATGGTGGCGGCCGCGACAAGGGCGGCGAGTGACAGCAAAGTTTTCATGCGTGCGGCGGATGGTGGCGCAGGCCGCCGGCGAGGCAAGGAATTTCCCGGGCGGAATTGCTTCCCGCCACCCGCGCCTTCGCCTACAACCGCCTGCCATGACTTTGCGAGAACAGCACCGCGCCCTAGCCACCGCCACGCAGGCCGCCCGCGCCGCCGGGAAACTCATGCGGCAGAACCTGGCGCAGACCAAACGCATCAACGAGGCCACGCAGCACGACATCAAGCTCGAGCTCGACGTGCGCTGTCAGAAACTCATCGAGCGGACGCTGCGGAAGGCGTTCCCCGCCGTCGCGATTCTCGGCGAGGAAGGCATTCTCGGCGATCCCGCGTCCGCCGCGCGTTGGGTGGTGGACCCGATTGATGGCACGGTGAACTTCACCTACGGCATTCCGCACGCGTGCGTCTCCATCGCGCTGCAGGTGCGCGATCCCAAGTCGAAATTCCCCGGCGATCCCCTGCGCGGCTACACGACGCTCGTGGGCGTGGTGTATGACCCGTTCCTCGACGAGATGTGGTCGGCCGTGCGCGGGCAGCCGGCGAAGCTGAACGGCAAGCCCATCCAGGTGAGCACCCGCGCAAAGCTCGACGAGGCCATCGTGGCGATGGGCTTCGCGAAATACACCAAGACGCTGGCGCTCATGCTGCCGGTGTTCAACCGCCTGGTGCACCGCGTGCGCAAAGTCCGCCTGCTCGGCGCGGCGGCGCTCTCCATGACGTGGACAGCGAATGGCCGCCTGGACGCCTACATCGAGAACGGCGTGCGGCTGTGGGACGTGGCGGCGGGCGGGCTCATCGTCGAGTGCGCGGGCGGGGAGTTTTGGTGGCAGCCGGTGGAGGGTGATTACGCCGTGGAGATTTGCGTGAGCAACGGCAAGCTGCGGAAGAAGCTGCTGGCGGCCTAGCTCCGGCCCCATTCTGCTCACCCATGTCGGATCACCCCGTCATCACCGCTGACGCCGTCACGCCGGCGGCGCCGCACCGCGAGGAGCGCCTGCACGCCTTGGACAACCTCCGCGCCGTGGCGATGCTGCTGGGCATCGTGCTGCACGCGGCGCTCTCGTTCATGACGCTGCCGATCCCTTGGATCGCGCGGGACGTCAGCCGCAGCTTCGGCTTCGACCTGTTGGTAGGGTTGGTCCACGGCTTCCGGATGCAGCTGTTCATGTTTGTCGCCGGTTTCTTCGGACACCAGCTCTGGCAGCGGCTCGGGGCGGGAGAGTTTCTGCGGCAACGTTGGCGGCGGATCGGCGTGCCGTTTCTGATCGGCATGGTGACGTTGGTGCCGGCCATCATCGTGATCTGGGGCTGGGGAGAATTGCAGGCGGAACCCCGGCCGAAACGCCAGCAATACGGTGAACTGACCCTCTTCTCCATTCCCACCGGCCACCTGTGGTTTCTGGAAATGCTGCTGATTCTCTACGGCGGCGCGGCACTGGCGGCATGGGCCGGCGCCAAGGCGGGGCTCAACTCGCTGCTGCCCCGGCTGGATGCGGCGTTTGACTGGTTCATCGCGCGCAGCTGGAAGCCGCTGCTGCTCCTGCCGCCCTCGATTCTTTGCCTGTGGACCGGACCGCTCCTCGGCGAGGTGGACAATGCCGGCCTGCGGCTGCTGCCGGCGGCCCGGGCGATTGCGTATTACGGGCTGTTCTTCGGCGTCGGCTGGTGGCTGCACCGGCGGCGGCACCAGCTCGATTTCCTTCGCCGCTGGGTGTGGCTTTACTTCGGGCTCGCGCTGCTGGGTTACCTGACGCTCGGGGCGTGCTACGTCTCGCCGATCAAGCCAGCTGACCCGCGTTACGTCACCGTGCGGCTGGTCGGGCTGACGGGTGCGGCGCTTTACGCGTGGGCGATGACCTTCGCAGTCACGGGCTGGTTCCTGCGGTTTGCCGGCCAGCACCGCCCGTGGATCCGCTACCTCGCCGACGCCTCCTACTGGTGCTACCTGCTCCACCTGCCCTTGGTGCTGTGGCTGCAAGTCTTCGTCGCGAAGTGGCCGGTCAATGGCTGGCTGAAGTTCGCCTTCATCCTGGCGGTGAACGTCGTGGTCCTGCTGCTCACCTACCACTGGTGCGTGCGTCACACCTGGATTGGCCGGATGCTCAACGGGCCGCGCGAAAAGCCGAAGCATAGCTAGCCCGCTAAACACGCGAAAGGAAGCGGATCAGAAAGCCTTCCATTTCGCGTCTGTTAGCATGTTTCGCGGGCCACTCTTTGCGCTCTCTGCGCCAATTCGCGGCTATTTCAGAAACGGCCCCACCACCTGCTTCCAGATCGCGTAACCCTTCTCGTTCATGTGCAGCCGGTCCTCCACGAAGATGTCCGGCTTGGGCAGGCCATCCGGCCCGAGCATCGCGTCGAAGACGTTGATGAAGGCGAGCTGTGGGTCGGCCTTCGTGATCGCCTCAATCCGCCGGTTTGCGTCCCGGACCTGCTCGACCTGTTTCCAGCGCGCCGGATTGCCGGCGTTGGCAATGTAGGCCACGCGCGTGCCGGGCAGCTTCTGCTTCGCCAGCGCGACGAACTTCCGGAAGTCCGCCTCCACCCGCTCGGGCGTCTTGCCGGCGTTGATGTCGTTGGAGCCGGCGTAAAGCACGATCAGGCGCGGCTGGTGCGGCAGCACGAGGCGGTCGAAGTAATTCACCGCGTCGAACAGCTCCGACCCGCCGAAACCCCGGTTCAGCACGCGATGCTGCGGAAAATCCTCCGCCAACGTCTCCCAGCGCCGGATGCTCGAACTGCCCGTAAACACGATGCCACCCTTCACCGGCGGACTCGTCGCATCCTGCTTCGCAAACGCCTCCATGTCCTTCTGCCACTTGATGCACGAGGTGACGATGTCATAGCCCGCCTCGCTGAAGTGCAGCTTGTCCGCCACGAACAGCTCCGCGCGCGGCTGGCCGTCGTCGCCGAGCAGGTGCGGAAAGTAATTGATGAAGCCCAGCTTGCCGTCCGCCTTCGCGTAATCGGCGATGAGCTGGTTGGCCTTCTTCACCTGCTCCACTTCGCTCCAGCGCGCCGGTGAGGTCGGGATGCACAGGTAGGAAATCTGCGTCTGCGGCAACGCGGCCCGGACCTTCGTGACGAAGGCCTTGAAGTCCGCGAGCACCTGTTCCGGCGTCCGGCCCGCGTGCAGGTCGTTGCCGCCGGCGTTGAGGTAGATCGTCTTGGGCGCGTAGGGGATGACCACGCGGTCGGCGAAGTGGACACAGTCGCTCAACTGCGAGCCGCCGAACCCGCGGTTGATCGGCTTCTGCTTGCCGAACCGCTGCGGCAGCGACTTCCACAGCCGGATGTTCGACGCGCCGTAGAACAGCGTCCCATCCTTCGGCGGCGCATTGGTCTTGTCCTCCGCCTCGTAGGCGGCAATGGCCTTCTCGAAGCGCGCCGGGTCCGCGGTCTTGGCCTCCGCGGCGAAGGCGGCAGGAACGGCGAGCAAGGCGGCGAGGAAAACGAGGGAATGCAGGCGCTTGAGCAATACGGCGGGCAGCTTCATGGGGCGAATATCCCCACCAACAGCCCGCAAGGAGAAGCGCAAAGATTCTACTGAAAGAATCTCCGCTGGCCTTCGTCGCAGACTGAGTTAATTTGCCGCCATGTTAACCCTGCCCGGAAAACCCACGCGCACCTTCTGCGACGGCCAGTCGCGGCGCGACTTCCTCCGCATCGGCGCGCTGGGCTTCGGCGGCATGGCCTTGCCGGATCTGCTGCGCGTCGAGGCTCAGGCGGGCATCCGCAAGTCGCACAAGGCCATCATCAACATCTTCCTGCCCGGCGGCCCGCCGCATCAGGACATGTTCGATCTGAAGCTGGACGCGCCCCGGGAGATCCGCGGCGAGCTGAACCCGATTCGCACGAACGTCCCCGGCATCCAGATTTCCGAGCTGCTCCCGCGCACCGCCGCGCTCATGGACAAGCTCGTCCTCATCCGCTCCGTGGTGGGCGCGATCGATGACCATAACGCCTTCCAGTGCCAGACCGGCCGCATCGCGCGCAACCAGCCGCCCGGCGGCTGGCCTTCGCTCGGCTCCGTGCTCTCCAAGCTGCAAGGTCCGGTGGACCCGGCCGTGCCGCCGTTCTTCGGTCTCGCGCCGAAGATGGGCGAGATGCGCTGGGCGGACGCGGGCAAGCCCGGCTTCCTCGGTGTCGGCCACGCGCCCTTCCAGCCCTCCGGGGCGGGCAAGGACGACATGGTCCTCGACGGCCTCACGCTCGACCGCCTGGACGACCGCAAGCGCCTGCTCACGAGCTTTGACCAGTTCCGCCGGGACGTGGACAGCAGCGGCCTGATGGACGGCCTCGACAGCTTCACGCAGCAGGCCTTCGGGATGCTCACGTCGAGCAAGGTGCTCGAAGCCCTCGACCTCGAAAAGGAACACCCGAAGGTCCGCGCCCGCTACGGCAAGGGCGACCCGAAGAATCGCGACGACGGCGGTCCCAAGCTCATGGAGCACATGCTCCTGGCCCGTCGTCTCGTGGAGAAGGGTGTGC
>CAZQEW010000206.1:0-5394 GCA_964591495.1 uncultured Klebsiella sp. | reverse complement strand
ATAGGCGGGGCGCGGCGGGCTTCAGGGGCTTGGCCGCGTGGTCCGCGCCTTTGGCCTTCAGCTGGCGGCGATACACCTTGTCGCCGGCGGTGACGTGGAGCACGTCGCCGTTCGGGCCGCCGAAGGTCAGGTTGCTGCACTTGCCGTTCGGCGTCGGGAGGATGACGTGGACGCGGCCGGCTTGGTCGCAGACCTGTAGGCCGAGGCGCGTGGCGACCCAGAGGCGACCTTCGCGGTCGGTGCGGAGGCCGTCGGCTCCGCTGTCATCAGCGGTGTCCGGCTCGTGCAGGTGGAAGTAACGCTGCTTGTGCTGGAGCGTGCCGTCGGCCTTGATCTGGTAGCTGTAAACCCAGTGCGAGCGGCTGTCCGCCACGTAGAGGAGCGTCTGGTCGGGCGAAAGCGTGATGCCGTTGGCGAACTTGAGTCCTGTGTCTACGACCTGCTTTTTGCCGTCGGGCTTGATGAGCCAGACCTTGCTCGTGTTCGTGTTCGCGCCAGTCCAGTTCGGGTCGGTGACGTAGATGTTTCCGTTGTGCGCCACGACGAGGTCGTTGCCGCGGAAGCCGTCGGCGATGACGGTGCTCTTGCCGCTGGCGTCCCACGCGAGGATTTGATTCTCCGCGCTGGCGGCGGCGTAAAGCCGGCCATCCGGGCCGAAGCGCTGGCCGTCGCCTTTCTTCGAGTCGGCGAGGAAAACGACCGGCTTCCCGTCGGCCCCGACGCGGTAGGTCTTTGTGTTCGGGCCGTCGTTGAAGAAGACTTCGCCCTTCGCGTTGGCGGTCGGGCCTTCGGTGAACTTGTAGCCCTCGCCTACGAGTTCCCAGCCCGTGCCCGGCGCGAGGATTTCGTTGAGCGTGGAGTTCTTCGACTTGCCGGGCGCGACGGGCTGTGGCCAATCGCGCCAGAGCCAGCGCTGCACGTCAGGGAAGATGGCGGTGCCGTGCTTGCCGTTGTGGCCGCCTTCGCCCCACGCGTGCTTCACGTCGTAGCCGGCCCATTCGAGTGCGCGCTGGAGCGTCTGGTTGGCCATCCACCAGTCGCCGCCGTAGATGTTGTTATCGTTGCTGCCGTCCTGGAGGAAGATGCGGAAAGGCTTCGGCTCATACTTGCGGACGAGCGTGTGATAGCGGTCGCCGCCGCGCAGCCCGACGTAGGTGCCCACGGTCGTGAACACCCGGCTGAAGGCGTCCGGCCGCTCCCACGCCGCCGTAAACGCGCAAATCCCGCCGCTGCTGCTGCCGCCGATGGCGCGGTCGTTGCCGTTCTTGCTCAGGCGAATGGCGCGGCCGTCGGTCGCCTTCTTCGTCTCCACGTCGGGCAGCAGTTCCTCGAGCAGGAACCGCGCATAGGCATCGCCGAGGCCGTCGTATTCGTAGCTGCGGTTGAAGCGGTCCAGCGCGTTCGTGTCCGCCGCCTTCACGCGGCCGTGCATGATGAACACGCCGATGACGACGGGGATTTCCTTCTTGTGGATCAGGTTGTCGAAGGCCACCGGAGCCTGGTAGCCGACGCCGTCCTGGTTCACGTAAACGCACGCGGGCTTGGCGGGGTCGTATTGCTTCGGCACGTAAACCCAGTAGTCGCGGTAGGTGCCGGGGAAGACTTTGGACTTCTCGAAGCTGAACTTGAGCACCTCGCCCTCGGGCACGCCGGGCTGCTTCTTCGAGTCGGCGGTCAGCGGCCAGTCATCCGCAGCACGGAGGGGAAGGTGGAGAGCGATACTGGCCAGCAGCAGCGAGAGGAGATGTTTCATGCGTGCCGAAAGAGTGTCGGAGCACGCCGGGAAGGCAATCTTCAAACGGAGGGGGCCGGCGCGAGGCTACTCCAGATCCCACCTGGCATCCGGTGCTCCGTTGGTGTTCGGGATTGCGGTGCCGGCCCGGAGGAATCCCAGCGAACGGGTCAGCAGAATCTCAGCGTGTCCATCCACCCAGCCTGTGGCCGTCCGGCCGTCGTGCCGGCTGATGACGCGGCGGGAGAACGGCTGGAGAAAGCTGCCCCCGGGGGCCGGGGTATCAAAACTGATGCGTTCGTTTGGGTTCACGGCGGAGCCCTGCTGCCCCTGCCACTTCGCCGGGTCAGTCTCGGTGGCCCAGGAGGCGGGCACGCCGAACGCGGCGTCCGCCAGGACCACGGTATCGGACGGTTTGCTCACGTTCTGCTCCCTGACCCGGTTGTTGAGCGAACTACCGTTCCATCCCAGCTGTGGCTGGCTCAGGCCGATGCCGAAATCGTTGGATGACCAGCCCATCGGCATCTTGGTGCACTGGAACAGCTTCTTGTCTGGCGCGGAAAAACGCTTCAACTGGTCTGGCCACCAGGTGTCCGGGGTGGCCGGCGTGCGGACCACGATGGCTGGTGCAGACGGCACGCCAGGCGAGACAAACGGCACCAGGACGCCATCGTATTCATCCGAGTAGAGCTTATAGGCGAGGGAGGTCTGCTTGTAGTTGTTCAGGCACTTGGCCCCCAGCGCCTTGGCCTTGGCCTTGCTCAGCGCGGGCAACAGCATTCCGGCCAGGATCGCGATGATCGCTATGACCACCAGAAGTTCAATCAGGGTGAACGCAGCCCGGCGACGGATCTGGCCGACCAAGGAATACAAGTGCATGGCGACTCAGACTTCTGGCCCACGCCCCTGATTCAGTCGTGTGCCGAGGCGTGTGGCGCCTGCCCAACGGCCGCCCTGAACACGGTGCCGCGAGGTTACAGTTCCGACTCGTCCTCGGCCTTGAGGGTGGTGACTTGCGACGCCCCTTCGAGGGCGTTGACCTCACTGATGAGTTCGTCGACGCGATTGGGATCGCGCAGAAGCAGGCGGAAGGAAAAGTCCGCGCCCTCGTAGCCTTGGTGGGTGCGCTGGCTGGCCAGATGCACGCGGCGGGAATGGCGGTTGAGCAGGTTGCTCAGCTCCATCAACTCGCCCGGCGAGCGCGCCCAGTGAAGGTTGAGGATGAGGTCGTAACGGTGGCGCGCACCGAAATTGGTGAACCAAAGGTAGATCATCAGCGCGAATACGATCAGCGCACCGACAATCGTGGTGGAGAACTTCTGCGTGCCGCACCCCATGCCGATGAAGATGGAGGTGAGCACGAACGTGGTGTCCAGCGTGTCGCGCAGGATGTTGCGGAAACGGACGATGGCGAACACGGCCATCATGCCGAAAGCGGTGACGATGTTGTTCGAGAGCACGGTCATCACCAGCGACACGATGACGGGCGTGACGACTAGGGCGTTGACGAAGGAGCGCGAGTAGCTCAGGCCCGCGTGCGTGAGCATGTAGGTCCACGCGAGGGTCTGGCCCAGCAGAAAGGACAACAGCAGGCCGAGGACGACGGCGGGGATGTTCGGCGGGGCCAGCGAAGTGTCGCCTTGAAAAAAGATCCACTCGTTCATGCGCTTTCTAAATTTGGGTTGCGGCGGAAAGAGTAAGCTAAACACACCAATGACGCAATGCCCAATGCCCAATCAACGGCGAAGGCACATCTGCTGCGTCGGGCCACCGGGCGTTGGTTGGCCATAGGGCATTCAAAACAGCGTCTTGGTCGCCCGCACTTCCTCATGGAAAACGTGCTGGTCGTCGAACTCCTCCAGCGGTTGCCGGGCGCGCAGATGCTGGATGGCATTGTTCCAGCCGAAGTATTTTTCGCCCTTGAGCGCAATCCCGTCAGCGTATTTCGCCGCCGTGGTGGTGGTCAGGCCGAAGACCCGCGCGCACTCGCGGAGAAAATCGGGAAACCGGCCGGTGAACTTGAACTCCAGGACCACGTCCTTGCCGAAGACGCAGGTGGGGTTGACCTGGTCACTCTCCAAGCGGGCGGTGGGTTCGGCGGAGATGAGCACGTTGCGGTCGAAGGTGACGCGGAGCGAGTTGTCATGCGGGCTCACCCAAGCTTCCCGGAGGTAGTGGACATGGGCCTTGGGCACGGCCTTGTATTCCTTGAGATACTGGCTGAAGCGCTGGAGGGCGACGAGTTCCTTGGGGTTGCCCTGCTTGACGAGGTGCTCTGGCTGCGGCAGGTGGCCGGCGAGGATGTAGTCCACCGACTTGCGGCGCACGCCGCCCCGCTGCTTGAGGATGGCATTGTTCATCCGGCGCTTGATCTCGAAGAAGACCGGCGAATCCGGCTGGTTATCGTAGAAGCGCAGCCGAAGTTTGAAGCGGTTCTTGTTGCCGTTGATCGTGTGCCAGTAAATCGTCAACGCCTCGGAGTCGAGGTAGAGGCTGTGGATGGGATAGGAATTGTGGGGCTTGCCCACGCCGTAGTCGTCGAGCACGGTGTAGGCGCTGACAAAGTGCCGCACCGCCTGCGCGGTCTTTTCCGGGATGATGTATTTCAGCTCCCAACGCTGTAACTGCATTTCTCGGCTCATGGCTTTCGCAGCAAATATCCGGTCGACTCCGGTGGGTCGCCGCGCTTGTTACCCAGAAGTGTCGGCCAGGTAAAGAACTTCTCAAGTTCCCGCGTAACGCACCGCCGCGGCGGCCGGTGCAATGGTCTGCGTGGACCTCCCAGCAGGCATGCCGCCGCCGAAGTTCATCCCGGGCGGCGCTGGACAAGCCGTGCCGAGCTTCTACACTTCGCCCGTTCCCTTTGGGTGAACGGGCTTTGCCCTCGTGCCGCGAATGTCGTGGCGCATGGTCCAGTCCAACGCGATTGAAATTATGAGCAACCTGATCGTTCCCGCCAGCTCCGCGCTTTCCCGCCGGAGCTTCCTCTCCACCTCCTCCAAGGTCGCTGCCGGCGCCGCCGCACTGGGCGCGCTGCCGGTCGAGCGCTTCGTCCACGGCGCTTCCCCCGGCGACACCATCAAGGTCGCGCTCATCGGCATGGGCGGGCGCGGTTCCGGCGCCGCCAACCAGGCCCTTAGCACCGGCGAGAGCGTCAAGCTCGTTGCCGTGGCCGACGTGCACAAGGACCGCATGGACGGCTCGCTCGCCCAGCTCGCCAAGCAGCACAAGGACAAGGTGCAGGTGAAGGACGAGCACCGGTTCATGGGTTTCGATGCCTACAAGAAGGCCATTGCGCTGGCCGATCTCGTCATCCTCGCCACGCCGCCCGGCTTCCGCCCGATGCAGTTCGAGGAAGCGGTCCGGCAGGGCAAGCACGTCTTCATGGAAAAGCCCGTGTGCGTGGACGTCGCCGGCTACAAGAAGGTCATCGCCGCCGCCGCCGAGGCCAAGAAGAAGAACCTCAAGGTCGGCGTCGGCCTCCAGCGCCATCACCAGGCCGGCTACATCGAGACCATCAAGCGCATCCACGACGGCCAAATGGGTGACATCATGGCGATGCGGGCCTACTGGAACGGCAACACCCCCTGGGTGAAGACCCGCGAGTCCTTGGAGAAGCAATACGGCCGCAAGCTCACCGAGCTCGAATACCAGATGCGCAA
>CAZQEW010000205.1:0-5399 GCA_964591495.1 uncultured Klebsiella sp. | reverse complement strand
TATCCCCCTACGCCATGCCCCACGCCAATTTGCTGAACTTGACGCACACAACTGCCAAGCAAGGAGGCCTCCGCGATTCGGGCACCATGCAGATCGAGTATGTAAGCGTCCCCAACGCACCGGCCGCCGCTCTCCCAGCCGCTTCGGGAACTTCTCCCAGCACGACGGAATGATCGCGCGCTGACCGCTGCGAGTGCCCGGCAAGTTTCAGAACTTCGTTGCCTTTCTCCCTCACCCTTTCCCTCTCCCGCTGGGAGAGGGGAGGCGGCCTGGCCACGTCGTGTCCCGGCGCGCGTCGCGCAACTTCTGTCGCGGTCGTAGTTTCTCCCTCTCCCAGCGGGAGAGGGCCGGGGTGAGGGAGAACGCTTCCTTGCGCCGCACCGCCTGCCCGGGCCTAAACCCGCCGCAAACGAACAGGCCTACAGCGCCGCCACCGTCGTCCAGGCGGTCGGGCCGAACTTGGCTTGGAAGCGTTCGCGGAGGCGGTCCGCGGCGTCACGCGTGGCGGTGATCGCAAAGGTCGTGGAGCCGCTGCCGGACATCAGCACTGCCGGCGCGCCGTTGGCCCGGAGGAATTCCTGATACATCGCCAGCAGCGGATGCTTGGGCAGCGCGGGGGCTTCGAGTGAGTTGTAAAACGCGCGGCCGGCGGCGGCGAGGTCCTCGCCCTGCAACAGGCCGATGAGCTGCTGCGCGCGGCCGATCTTGCCGTTCAACGCATCAGGAAACCGCGCAAGCGACTGATACGCCCAGGCCGTCGAGATGCCGAAGCCCGGATGAATGAGGAGGATGTGCGCGCCCCGCAGCGCGGGAAACGGGGCCAGCGGCTGCACCAGTTCGCCGCGGCCGTAGGCGAGCGCGGGCTGGGATTGGAGGAAGAACGGCACGTCGGAGCCCAGCGCGGCGGCCAGCTCGGTGAGCCGGGCCGAGGTGAGCGGCAGGCCGAACAGCTCGTTCAGCGCACAGAGCGTGTGGGCGGCGTTGCCGCTGCCGCCGCCCAGCCCGGCCGCCAGCGGGATGTTCTTTTCGAGGTGGATTTTGACCCCGTCGGTCACGCCGGCGGCGGCGAGGAAGGCGGTTGCGGCCCGGTGGACCAGGTTGGTGCCGTCCACGGGCAACGCGGGCAGGCTGCAGGTGAGCTGGATGCCGGCAGGTGCCCGCTCGACGGTGATCTGGTCGCAGAGCCGCACGGGCTGCATGACGGTTTCCAGCTCATGAAAGCCATCCTCGCGCTTGCGCAGGATGTTGAGCAGCAAGTTGACCTTGCAGGGCGACTGACGGACGACGTTGCTCAAAACAAAAATGCGCCGCCACTCGCGTGCCGGCGCAGGAGAGAAATCGGCGGTTTAATACTCAAACACGCGGAAGCGGCTGCCCGGGACGAGCGGAACGATTTCGCCACCCGCGAAGCCAATGCGTGAATCCGTGTGGAAGATGGTGTCGCTGAAAAGGCGCGGCTGATAGGCGTCCGGATAGGCCGGCTCGACAGAGAACGGCTCAGCCCGCAGCTTGGTGGTGGGGTCGCGGAACCACTTCTCCGGGAAGAAATACGGGTCGTAAGGCGGGAAGGGAGCCGTGACGATTTCGCTGAAACCAATGGCGGTCCGGGCCATGGTGCGGCCCATGCCGCGCACCAGGCCGGTGGTGAAGGCCTGGTCTGCCCCCTCCCACAAGCCGGTCTGCTCGATGGAGCGGCGCAGTTCGCCGCCGCGGAAGACTTCCGTGGCGTTGTTCATGCCCCGGCCCAGCTTGCGCTCGACCGCGCCGCAGCCGGTGAACAAAACCGCCGACGCAGCGAAGGCAAGCAACATCGAGATACGCATAGGTGACAGACGTTGGCGAAAAGATAACGGCCGGCGGTAGCGTGTAAAGATTGAACTGCGCCGCCGGACTAAGGCTGCAACGGCACCAAGCGTTCGCCGGTCGTGCTGATGTAACCGTAACCTTCCTTGATGATGCGCACGCGGGCGCGGCCGCCGCTGAACTTTTGCGCTTCATCGAACTGAGGTGGCACCACGAGCTTCCCGGTGCGGTCGATGTAGCCCAGCTTGCCGCCCAGGCCCACGGCCGCCATACCCTCCGAAAAGTCGTGCGCCCCATCGAACTGCGCGGGGATGACGACCTTGCCCGCGCGGTCGATGTAGCCCCATTTGGTGGCGGGGAACTTGCCCAAACCCACGACGGCCAGCCCTTCGCTGAATTCCCCGGCGTAGTCAAATTGCGGCGGGATGACGAACTCGCCGGTCTTGTCGCGGTAGCCGTATTTGCCCTTGCGCGGAAAGGGCACGGGCAGCTCGTCCGCCCGTTTCGTCTCCTGAGCCACACTCAAGGTCAGGGCGCCGATCAGGGCCACCAGCACGGGTAGATTCATGGGGCATTGGTAGCAAACCACCCGCCACCGCGCAACCCACGGCCAGTGCTGACAAGAAATGACCGGCGACCGCCAAGAAACTGCCAGCGCGCGCCCCCGGTTAACGCGTCCACTTCCTCCGCAATCCAAACCTATGAAAGCAATTGATGAATCCAGACTCGAGTCCGACTTGGGCTACCGCTTCCAGTATCTGGCCGAATTCATGGGCTTCTCCGAGGAGGACATCAAAGTCATTCACGGCGGTGCCGCGCTGCTCGCCCCGCTGGTGCCATCGCTGGTCGACGCCGTGTATGCCAAGCTCCATTCCTACGACGCCACGTGGCGACACTTCGTTCCCCGGCAGGACGGTTACACGGGGGAAATCCCGGTGAAGCTCGAAGACCTGACCATGGATCACCCGCAGATCAAGTTTCGCAAGGAGCACCTCGCCCGCTACCTGGCCAAACTCGTCACCGCGCCGTATGACGGAAAAATGGTTCAATACCTGGACTTCGTCGGCAAAATCCACACGCCCAAGGCTGGCAATCCCCACATCCACATCCCCCTGGTCCAAATGAACGCGCTGATGGGTTTTGTGGCCGACGCGGTCAACGCGACGATTCTTGGCTCCAGTCTGTCAGCCGAGGACAAGACCCGCGCGGTGCGCGCCTTCAGCAAGCTGCTTTGGCTGCAAAATGACCTGATCAACCGCCACTACGCAGCGTCCCGCTGAATTGCCCGAACTTGCGGGCTGCGCGTGGGGTAGTTTGGGCCAGAGGGCGGGAGTCGATGCCGCGTCGGTCACGCCGATTGGCCGCGTGGCGAAGTTCTCTCTCAGCCCGGGGCAAGGCGACTCTCCTCCAACAGCCAGTCGTTTTGTCCGCCAGCGCGGCAGTGGCAGTGCGCGGCAAAAAAACCGCCGCGATGCTGCCAAAACCATGGCCAGATGCTTTCACGATCGGAGTCGGGAATCGCGAGTTGGTCGAGTGCGGCGCGGGAAAAAAAACGAAAACTGCCTTCCGCGTGCGGCGGCGGGACAGCCGTGAGGCGCGGGCGCACCTCGAAGAGAAACATTAGCCAATGCGTGTTGCCCTGATAGCCGTGCTCGCTGACCAAGCCGGTGAGCTGGAGATCCTGGCGCTTGAGGACGAGGCCCATTTCCTCCTGCGCCTCGCGGCAGGCGCAGGCGTAGGGCGATTCCCCCATGCCCGTCTTGAGCTTGCCGCCGGGCGGACTCCACAAGCCGCGATTCGGCTCCTGCGTGCGCTGGAGCAAAAGGACTTCATCCGCCGCGTTGAAGCAGTAGAGAAGCGTGGAGATTTTGTGCGGCAGCGACATGAAATGCGGAATGAAGACGGGGCTTCAATCGTTACGCGCGAGATGAAAAAGCCTTGAACTCAACGCGGCTTGCGAAATCCGCAGGTCCCATTCTGCATTCCTCACTCGACACTCCGCATTGGCGGGAGACTCCTCACTTCGTCTCCTACGGGATTACTTGCCGAGGCTGAAGAGCTTCGTCCCCGTGCGGACGTAGAGGTTGCCTTGCGAGATGGCGACGCTGGAGCGGAGGCGCGTGCTGTCGCCCTCGTCCTTGAAGTTGGCGGCGTGCAGCAGCTTGAACTCGGTGCCGCCAGCCTTCACCACGGACACATCACCATCGAAGTTCATCATGAAGATTTTGCCGTCGGCGGCAGTGGGCGAGCATTGGAAGACGGACTTGCCGCCGAGGTCGCCGCTCCAGACCACCTTGCCATCGGTCGGGTTCACGCAGAGCAGTTTCTTTTTCGTGCCATTGAGGATGTAGAACTTGCCCTCGTAGAAGAGCGGCGTGGGCACGTCGGTGGTCACGTCTTTGTCGTTGGGCGAAGGGGCGGCGGTGGCGGCATCCTCGGTGTTCTGAACGTGGCTCTGCCAGGCGATGTTTTGATTGCTCAAAGTTCCGTTGCCGCCGGCTTTTACCGCATAGACGGGCGCGCCTTTCGGGCCGCACGCAAGAATGACCCCCGCGCCGACCGTGGGCGAAGGGACGAGCCGCCAGTGGCCAATCTTGGTGGGGTTCCACGTGCCCCAGCGCCAGAGTTCCCTGCCGGTGGCGGGCTCATGGCCGGTGAGGCAGTCGCCGCCGACGACCACGATTTCCTTGCGACCGTTGTGCGCGAGCGGCAGCGGCGTGCTGAAGGCTTCGAGCGATTCCGAGACGGCGGCGGAGGGGCGGACGATGCGCCATTGGTCCTTGCCGGTCTGCGGGTCAATGGAGAGGAGGAAGGACTCGTTGCCCGTCGGCTTGCCGCGTCCGCTCACGGCGGTGTCGCGCTGGAGAACCTGCATGACGAGGCGGCCGTCATCGAGCAACGGGCTGGTGGAAAAGGTCCAGAGGAAGGCGAACGGGCCGATGTTCCGGTCCCAAAGCTTCTTGCCCGCGAAATCGAAGGCCACCAGGTCGCCAGTGCCGAAGAAGAACACGACCAGCTTTCCGTCGGTCACGGGCGAGGGCGAGCAGGAGTTGCTGCCTTGGCCGTCGGAGACGAAGTCGCTGATTTCCGCGCGCCAGAGTTCCTTGCCGGTCTTGCGGTCGAGGCAGAGGGCGTATTGTTTGCCGGCGGTCTTGTCGGCGGCGGTGACGAAGACCTTGTCGCCCCAGATGACCGGCGTGGCGGCGGATGCGCCGGGCAGCGGGAGGGACCACTTCACGTTCTCGGTCTTGCTGAACTTCTCCGGAATGCCCTTCTCGGGGCTGGAGCCGTTGTGGAGCGGACCGCGCCAGTTGGACCAGTTTTCGGCGCGGGCGAGGAGCGCAGCGGAGAGTGAAAGTGCGGCGGTGAGCAGGAGGCGATTCATAGTGTGCGGCGGATGATGTCGGGCGTTGGACGGAAGGCAAGGCGGTTCAATTGAAGGCAGCCGGGGCCGCGCCGTCGGTTCTCCGTGACTTCCACCGAACCCGCCCGCTCCGCGCAATGGAAGTGGCTTGTCCGCGCGCTCCTGCTATTCGCCTCGATGCTGCTCCACATGCACCGGCAGACGCTGCCGAGCGTGGCGCCGCGCGTGCCGG
>CAZQEW010000204.1:0-5511 GCA_964591495.1 uncultured Klebsiella sp. | reverse complement strand
AGCTTCGCGAGGCACTGGCGGATGAGCCGCACGCTCTGGCGCATCTCCTCCATGCGGACGAGGTAGCGGTCGTAGCTGTCACCCACCGAGCCGACGGGCACCTCGAAATCCAGCTCGCCATAGACGAGATAAGGATGCGCCTTGCGCACGTCATAATCCACGCCGCTGCCGCGCAAGTTCGGACCAGTGAGGCCGTAATCAATCGCATCGGCGCGGGAGATGACGCCGACGTTGCGCGTGCGGTCCACGAAGATGCGGTTGCGGGTCAGCAGCGTCTCAGACTCGTCGAAGTTCACCAGCACCTCATCGCAGAACTTCCGCACGTCCGCCGCCCAGCCCGGCGGAAGGTCGCGCGACAGCCCGCCAATGCGCGTGTAGCTCGTCGTAAACCGCGCGCCGGTAAGCCGCTCGATGAGCGAGTAAATCTTTTCGCGTTCCGTGAAGGTGTGGAGAAAGACCGTGAGCGCGCCGACATCCATCGCGAATGCGCCAAGGCCCAGCAGGTGTGCCGAGATGCGGGCCATCTCGCAGCAGATGACGCGGATGTATTGGCAGCGCGGCGGGAGCTGTTTCTCGATGCCGAGGAGCTTTTCCACCGCCAGCGCGTAAGCCACGTTGTTCGCCAGCGGCGCGAGGTAATCCAGCCGGTCCGTGTAAGGGATGAACTGGTTCCACGTCATGTTCTCGGCGATTTTCTCGTCGCCGCGATGCAGGTAGCCGACGTCGGGCGTGGCCTTGGTGATGATTTCGCCGTCCATCTCCAGCACGATGCGCAAGACGCCGTGCGTGGAGGGATGCGACGGCCCCATGTTCAGGACCATCTTCTCGCCCTGCAACTCGCCGTCGTCGCCCGCCGACGCAGGCGCGGGCACGAGCGATTTCGCACCCTCCGCCACACGGGAAGCGGGCTCGCGGAATTCGATGGTTTGGGAAGTGGCCATGACCTTATTGCTCCGGCGTGCGCACCCGCGGCTCGCGGGCGATGCTGTCCTTACCGCCCGGCGTCGTCACAAACGGCCCGCCCTCGAGCGGCGCAGGCTTGGTGAACGCCACGTCCGGCAGGTCGGTCGGCTTGCCGGCGAGCGGGAAGTCCTTCCGCAGCGGAAAATAGGGATAACCATCCCACATCAAAATTCGCCGCAGGTCCGGGTGCCCGGCGAAGCGGATGCCCATCATGTCGTAGATTTCCCGTTCGTGCCAATCCGCCCCGCGCCAGACGCACGTGACCGTGGGCAGTTCGGACTTCTCCTCGGTGACGTCGGTCTTGAGACGCAGATGGCAGCCGTGGCCGGTGCCGTAAAGCTCGTAAACCACCGTCCAGCGCGGGTCTTCGCCGTAGTTGTCGATGCTGCTGATGTCGAGCAACAGGTCGTAACTGAGCGACTCCTTCGCGAACGCGCACACCTCGGCGATGCGCGCGGCGTCGGCGAGCTTCAACGTCGCTTCGCCGCGGAACTCCACCGGCCCGGTCAGCACTTCGCTGAACTGGGCTTTCAATTGGTTGGCTAAATCGAGTGCGCTCACAATCCGTGGCTAAAAATCACGCCGCCAGCACCGGTTCCTTCTGCACCTTGTTTTGCAGCTTGATGAGCGCGTCCAGCAGCGCCTCGGGACGTGGCGGGCAGCCGGCCACGTAAACGTCCACGGGCACGATGCTGTCCACGCCTTGCAGCACCGCGTAGCTGCGATACATGCCGCCGGTCGAGGCGCATGCGCCCATCGCAATGACCCACTTGGGCTCCGGCATCTGGTCGTAAATGCGCCGGACAGCCAGGGCCATTTTGTAAGTCACCGTGCCCGCGACGATCATCACGTCCGATTGCCGGGGCGAAAAGCGCATGACCTCCGAACCGAACCGCGAGATGTCGAACTTGCTCGCGCCCGCCGCCATCAGCTCGATGGCGCAGCAGGCCAGGCCCATCGGCATCGGCCACAGCGACTGCTTGCGGCACCAGTTGATGGCCGCATCCACGCGGGTGACGACCACGTCGCCCTCGATTTTCGAGTTGTAGCCGTAGTCGGTGCTGGTCTGCATGGCGATGGGTGCGGAAATTGCCCGCGAACACCCCAAGTAAAGCACTGCCGGAACACGCGGCAAGCCTTTCGTGATTTTTTTCACAAGCTCGGTTGACAAACCTCAGAAGCCCCTCTTGATGTCAGGCCGGAAAACCTGTTTCCTTCCGCGCATGAAACGCCGTCCATTCCTCCGCCGTGCCCTCGTCTCCACTCTTGCGCTCGCCGCTCTCTCGACCGGTGCCCGCGCCGCCGATAAGAAAGGCGGAACCAGCCCGACGCAGTTCCGTGCCTACGTCGGCACTTACACCGGCAAGAAGAGCCAGGGCATTTACTCCTTTACGTTCAACGCTGCCACCGGCGAGGCCGGCAAGCCGGAACTCGCCGGCGAAGCGGTGAATCCCTCCTTCCTCGCGTTGCATCCCACTGGCAAATACCTCTACGCCGTCGGTGAAGTCGCCGCCGTGGACGGCAAGAAGGGCGGCGGCGTGAGCGCGTTTGCCATCCAGCCGGACGGCAAGCTCAAACTCCTCAGCCAGGCCTCGACCGTCGGGGCTGGCCCCTGCCACATCTCAGTGGACAAGTCCGGCAAGGTCGCCCTCGCGGCCAACTACGGTGGCGGCAGCGTCGTGGCTCTGCCCATCAAGGCTGACGGCTCCGTGGGCGAGCACACCGGCTTTGTCCAGCACGAGGGCAAAAGCGTCACCAAGCGGCAAAGCCAGCCGAACGCCCACTCTGTCAATGTCTCACCCGACAACCGCTTCGCCTTCGTCGCGGACCTCGGCCTGGACAAGGTGCTCATCTACAAGCTCGACCCAGCGAAGGGCACTTTGACCGCGAACGACCCCGCCTTCGTCACCGTTCCCCCCGGCAGCGGCCCGCGCCATTTCGCCTTCCACCCGGGCGGCAAGTTCGCCTACGTCATCAACGAGATTAACCTCACGATGACAGCGTTTAGCTACGATGCCGCGAAGGGTGCGCTGAAGGAAATCCACACCATCTCCACACTGCCCGCCGCCGACGGCCCCGGCCCGAAGCCCGGCTGGAGCACCGCCGAAGTCGTCGCTCATCCGAATGGGAAGTTCCTCTACGGCTCCAATCGCGGCCACGACACCATCGCGGTCTTTTCCGTGGCGGCCGACGGGAAGATCACCCTCGTGCAGAACGCGGCGGCGGAGGTGAAGACTCCGCGCAATTTCAACCTCGACCCGACCGGCCAGTGGCTCTTCACCGAAGGCCAAGGCTCCGACACGATCGCGCTTTTCAAGGTGGATCAGAGCACCGGCAAGCTCACCGCCACCGGCACGAAGCTCGAAGTCGGCGCCCCCGTGTGCCTCAAGTTCCTGCCGCTGAAATGAACAGCCGGGCCGGGCTTCAGGGACGGCCGTAGAGCTTTTTCAGCGCCTCGGCGTTGTAGCTGCGCAGGGTGCCCGTCGGTGACTGCACCCGCAGCGAGCCTTTAACAATTTCCACCACCACGCCGGCATAGCCGGGAATGTCCACGTGCTTGCCGTAGGCGCATTCCGGGAAGTCCGCCTGAGTGGCGAACGTGCGGATCGCCCGCACCGGCTGCTCGAAGTCGGGGCTGCTGATGCGCCTCCGCACGGGCGTCGGCGGCTCCGGCTCATCATCTGGCACAGGAGGCGGTTGGGCGACGAGCTTGGGCGGCTCCGCGGATAGCGCGATGGGATCGGGCTTGGAGCGGTCCGGGGGCGCGAACAGCGTCTTGAGCCGGTAGGCATTGAATCGCTGGGTGATGCCGTCGGCTGACCGCACTTTGAGCGACTGGTTGATGATTTCCACCACCACGCCCGCGAAGCCGTGGATGCTGACGTGTGCGCCCAGTGTGCACTGCGGGAAATCCGTCCGCTCGGTGAACTGGCCAATCGGGACGGGCTCACCGGAAAATTCGGGCGTGATGATCACCTTCGGCGTGACGCGCGGGGCTTCCGGACTTGAATCAGGGGTCTCAGGCGACTGCATGGGCCGGACATCTTCGCTGCCTCCCAGCAAGTTGGCGAATGGATTCTGGAAAAACTTGGCCGAGCAAAGAACTCGTCGCGCTCACCAATCCGTCTCGCGGTAGTCCTTCAGGAACTTGCCCCAGATGTGCTCGCCCGTGTTGAACCCCGCGATGATCGGGTCAACGATCCGCGCCGCGCCATCCACGATGTCCAGCGGCGGATGGAAGCGATGCTCCGCCTGCTTGCGCGCCGCGATCTGCACCGGGTCCTCGTCCGTCACCCACCCGGTGTCCACGGCGTTCATGTGGATGCCGTCGGCGTGGTAATCCGCCGCCGACGTGCGCGTCATCATGTTCAGAGCGGCCTTGGCCATGTTCGTGTGCGGATGCCGCGTGGTCTTGAACTTCCGGTAAAACTGCCCCTCGACCGCCGAGACGTTGACGATGTGTTTGTCCCGCTCCGGCGTGCGGAGCATCAACGGCTTGAGCCGCGCGTTGAGGATGAACGGCGCGACGGCGTTCACGAGCTGCACTTCGAGGAGTTCGACAGCGGGAACCTCGTGCATTAGCAACCGCCAGGAATTCCGCTCGCGCAAATCCACCTGCTGCAAGTCCTGATCAAGCTTCCCGGCCGGGAAAAGTGCCTGTTGCGCCGCGAGTTCATCGGGCAATAACGGCACTTGTGACAACTCCGCCGCATGCGTGAGCCCGGCCACTTCCGACATGCGCTTTTGCACCAGGCTCGCGTCGCCCTCCGGCAGCATGTGATAGCCGCGCAGGCCCTCGTATGCGCCGAGCAGCCGCCGGGCGTCTTCCGGTAAGGTGTCGAGCGCTGCCGTCTCCGACGCCATCATGTGCTCATAAAAGTCCGGCGGCCGCCGCACCGTCTGGCAGGCATTGTTGATGATGAAGTCCAGCCGCGAGCGGGTCGCCAGCAGATGTCGGCAGAAGGCCTCCACGCTCGGCGTGTGCCGCAGATCCAGCCCGAAGATTTCCAGCCGATGCCCCCATTCCTTGAAGTCTGGTTCCGCCGCGTAACGCAGCGCCGAATCACGCGGAAAACGCGTGCTCACGATCACGTTCGCCCCCGCGCGCAGCAGCTTGATGCCCGCTTGATAACCGATCTTGACCCGCCCGCCTGTCAGCAGCGCCACGCGTCCGCGCAGGTCCGCCGACTCCGTGCGCTTGCGCCAGTTCAAGTCCGCGCACGCCGGGCAAAGCTGGTCGTAGAAGTGATGGATCGTCGAGTAGTCCTGCTTGCAGATGTAGCAGTTCTGCGGCTCCACCACCTCGCGGAACTCCGCATCTTCCGCGGCCTCCTGCTGCTCGAAGTTGGCCGGCGGAAAAACGTTCGGCGTCATGAAGACCTTCTCCCGCCTGAGCTTGCGGATGCCCGTCTCATGGAGCTTCGCCTGATCCCGCTGCAGCTTCTCCGCCTTGCGCTGCTTGACCCGCGCCTTCACGAGCCGTCGCCGCTCCTTCAAGTCCGGGCAGTAAATCTCCCCCGCGGCCGTGAGCAGCCGCGTGCGCTCCTC
>CAZQEW010000203.1:0-5530 GCA_964591495.1 uncultured Klebsiella sp. | reverse complement strand
GGACAGGTGAAAGGGCACGCAAGTGCTTGATGTTACCTTGACACCCCGGGTTGTTTTCCTTATCCACACCCCTTAATACTACGGGTGACTCTTCCATCAATCAGTGATTAGTAAGCCATGAAACTGAGCATCGCCAAAGACCAGCTCATCGCCGGTCTCCAAGCCGTCCAGAACGTTGTCAGCACCCGCACGACGCTTCCCATCCTGTCCAATGTGCATGTGCGCGCTGAGGACAACCGGCTCTATCTCACCGCAACGGACCTCGATGTGACCGTGGCCTGTGGTGTCGAAGCCCAGATTTCGGACGTGGGGGCCACCACCATCCCGGTCAAACGCCTTTTCAGCATTGTGCGGGAACTGCCGGCCGGCGAGCTGGAACTGGATACGGACGACAAAAATCTCACCAAGCTGACGGCCGGGGCCTCGTATTACAAAATGCACGGGCTCAGCGCGGAGGAATTCCCGCCGGTGCCCAAATTCAAGGAGACCGGTTCCGTGACGCTGCCGCAGGACAAGCTGCGCGCGATGCTCAAGAAGACTTCCATCGCGATCTCGACGGATGAGTCGCGTTATGTGCTGAACGGCGTGTTCATGAAGTTCACGCCGGAAAAGCTTGTGATGGTGGCCACGGACGGACGGCGGCTGGCGTTGACGGAAGAGGATCTGCCCGCCGGTTCCACCGCCACGGGCGACATCATCGTGCCGACGAAGGCCGTGAACGAGTTGAACCGCCTCCTCCAGCCCAAGGGCGACGTGGAAATCCGGTTCACCGACAACCAGGTGTCCTTCCGGCTGAAGGACGACACGGCGTTCTCCGTGCTGCTGATCTCCAAGCTGGTCGAGGGCAACTACCCGAACTACCAGCAGGTCATCCCCAAGGAAGCGAAGGAACGGATCACCCTGATGCGGGAGGAGTTCCTCGGGGCGCTGCGCCGCGCGGAGCTGATGACCAACGACAAGTCGAACTCGGTGAAGCTCGCCTTCACCAAGAACAACCTCACCATCACCGCCAACACGGCGGACGTGGGCGAGGCCCGCGAGTCCATCGCCATCAACTACAAGGGCAAGGACATCAGCATCGCGTTCAACCCCGGCTACCTGATGGATCCGCTCAAGGTGCTGGAGACGGACGAGATCTTCCTCGAGCTCTCGGACGAGCTCAGCCCGGGCTCCGTCAAGGTCAACACGCCGTTCCACTACGTGCTGATGCCGATGCGGATGAGCTGAGCTCCCGGCCAGGGCACAAGCCGTTTGACCGGGCGGCGCATGGGAGCTTAGCTTCCGGGCGTGAAACTCACCCGTCGCCAGTTTACCGCCGGTCTGCTGCTGGGCGCTCCCGCGCTGGCCGGCGCGCAAGCCGTGGAAAACTTTGACTGGCCCCAATGGCGCGGGCCGCGGCGTAACGGCATTTCCCAGGAGAAGGGTTTCACCTCCGAATGGCCCAAGGAAGGCCCCCGCCGGCTGTGGAGCGCGCGGGTGGGCGTGGGCTACTCCTCCGTGGCGGTGGCGGGCGGGCGGGTTTACACCATGGGGAACGTGGGCGACGTGGACCACGTGATGTGCCTGGAGGTGGCCAACGGCAAGCTGGTGTGGGATTACAAATACCCGTGCCCCGCCGTGGATCCCAACGGTTATCCCGGCCCGCGTTGCACCCCCACGGTGGACGGCGGGCTGGTCTTCACCGTGAGCCGGGTGGGACATCTGCTGTGCCTGAGCGCGGCCACGGGCGCGCTGGTCTGGAGCCGGCATCTGGTGAATGACTTTGGCGGCTTCCTGCCCACTTGGGGTTACAGCGGCTCGCCCTTGGTCGAGGGGGAACTGCTGATTGTGGAGTCGGGTTCCGCCGGCCGGGCGGTGGTGGCGCTGGAGAAACGCACCGGCCGCGTGGTGTGGGCCAACGGGAATCATCTCGCGGCGTATTCCTCGCCGGTGGCGTTCGACCTCGCGCGCGACCGCGCGGTGGCGGTGTTCAGCGCGGTGGGCCTGACGGGCCGGGCCGTGAGCAACGGACGCATCCTCTGGCACCAGCCGTGGACCACCAGCTACAGTGTCAACGCTGCCACGCCGATCGTCTTCGACGACAAGATCTTCATCTCCTCGGGTTACGGCACCGGCTGCGCGCTGCTCCAGGTGACGGCCAGTTCCGTGCGGCCGGTGTGGACCAGCAAGAACATGCGGAACCACATGAACTCCTGCGTGCTCTGGCAGGGGCACCTCTACGGCTTTGATGAAAACCAGCTCCGGTGCATGGATGTGATCACGGGCGCGGTGAAGTGGTCCACGCCCGCTTACGGCAAAGGCTCGCTGATGCTCGCAGACGGACGGCTGCTCCTCTACGGCGAGCGCGGTCGGCTGGGCCTGGCGGATGCCACCCCGGCGGGTTTCAAGGAGACGGCCGGGGCGCAGGTGATCGGCGGGAACAGCACGTGGGCACCACCCGTGCTCTCGAATGGGCGCATCTACTGCCGCAGCCTGGCGGAACTGATCTGCCTCGACGTCTCCGGCAAGTGAGGTTCAGAAGCCGCCGCCGCCATTGTGGTTGCGGATGTAGAGCTTTTCGCGGCCGGTAGCGGCCCAACTGGCGCCGCTTTGATCTGAACCCGCAATGTCACCCAGGTCCTCCATGTTCGTGGGAGCGGCAGCGCCGGGCCTAAAGGGGGGAAGGCGGAGCCATTCTGAATGTCCGTCGGCGGCGCTGCCCACCATGCCCTGATTGTGGCGCACCATGCCGGAACGCGTGAAGCCGTTGGCGCCGCTGCCGGTGGTGTTGTTCCATGCGTTTCGGATGGTGTTGTAGCCGCCGTTGTTAAGGCTGAACTCGGCGTTGTTGGAATCCTTCTCCGTGTGCATCACCATCCGGGAGGGGGATTGAATCATGATGCCGCGCAGCGGGCTTGGGCTGGTGAACTGGTCATCCCGGAATATGTGGCGGTTGGCCCGGTAATGCACGGCGAAGGCAAACGAGCCGGGACTGGGCGTGGGATCCGCCGTGCACATGAGGGATTTCGGCGGATTATTGGTCGTTCCCCCCATGAAGACGATCAACTGCGCCACCCAACCGCGCGGATCCTTGAGTGAGGACGCCGGCGAACCGTTGATCTGGATGCCGAAGGGAAACCGATCATCGAAGTCGTCCTTGTAAAGCATGGTGGACAGGCCCAGCTGCTTGTTGTTGTTGAGGCACTGGACGGTCTTGGCCTTGCCCTTGGCCTTGCTCAAGGCCGGCAACAGCATCCCGGCCAGGATGGCAATGATGGCGATGACCACGAGCAACTCAATCAGGGTAAAGGCGGCACACTTGGCCTGCAGGCCGTTCGATGAAGGGCTTGGTTTCATGGGATTTTTGAGGGCTGCGCAAAATTAGCGCACCACCATCGGAGGTCAATCCCTCAAACGCCCCTCACCCGGCCGGGGCACTCCGCGATTCATCTTCCTAGAAACTGGTCCCGCCCCGCCACCAGCGCCGCCATCTTCCGGTCCGCCACGCTGCGCGAGAGCATCCAGAAGCCGCAGTCCGGGTGGATCCACCGGATGCGCTCGGCCCCGAGCACCTTCACCGCGTGCGCGATGCGCGTGGCGATGAGGTCGGGTGATTCAACCTCGTTGTCCTTGATGTCCACGACGCCGAGGCCGAGGGAAATTCCCGGCCGCAGATCGCGAAAGGCCTCCAGCTCATCGTAGCCGCGCCGGGCGAACTCGAGGACCAGATGGTCCACCTCCAGCCGGTTGAAGAACGGCATCAGGTCGCGCCAGTGGCCCCGCTGGATGCTCTGCCCGCCGTAGTTCCCGAAGCACAGGTGCAGCCCCTTTTCGCCGCGCACGGCGGACAGCACATGGTTGATGGGCTCGTGCGCCCAGGCCGCATCTTCGGGATGGCCGGGGAGATTCGCCTCATCCACCTGCACCACGGCGGCATCAAGGTCCGCGACCTGCCGGCGCAGCACCTCGGCCAGCGCGAGCGTGAGCGCGCGGGTGTCCGGGTAAAACTCATTCACCAGCGTCTTGGCCAGCATGTAGGGCGAGGTGAGGGTGAACTTCAACGGGCGCGGGGTGAGGCCCTTCACCAGCTGCCACGCGGCGGGCAGGTTCAGGTTGCCCTCGCCGATCTCGCCGCGCACCACCCCCGCCGGTTGCGTGCGGAATCTCATCCCCGGCGCCGCGCGGAACTTCACCAGCTCCGCGCGGGACAACGCGGTGTGGATGCCGCTCAAGGGCCGGATGAACCAGTCGATCATCCCGTTGGTCTCGGGATGGTTCACGTCGAAGCGCGATAACTCGCCGTCCGCGATCACATCGAGCCCCGCCAGCTCCTGCGTCTTGAGCACCACGAGCAGGGCATCCCGCAGCGCCGTGGCGGTGGGAAACGCGGCGAGCCACGCGGGCACGGGATAGCTGCCGACGACGGTGGTCAAAATCTGCGGCCTGGCCATGCGGTCCAGTGTCGGCGGCGAAGGGCAAAGTGCAAGGTTCAATCCGGCCGGGAGAAGCATTGACTTCACGCGGCTCGCGTTGTCGAATTCGTGCGTTCCATGGCCGGCCCGGCACGCTGCCAGGCTTGCGGGAACGGCTTTCGCAACACACAACGCACAGACACCATGGCCAAGAAACAACTCCGCATCGGACTCATCGGTTACAGCTTCATGGGCCGCGCCCACTCCAACGCCTTTCACCAGGTCAACCACTTCTTCCCCTCCAGCTACGAAATCGTCCCGCAGGCCGTCTGCGGTCGCGACGCCGCAGCGGTGCAGGCCTTCGCCGACAAGTGGGGCTACAAGTCCATCGAGACCGACTGGCGCAAGCTCCTTGAGCGCGACGACATCGACGTCATCGACATCGCCACGCCCAACAACATGCACGCCGAGCAGGCCATCGCCGCCGCCAAGGCCGGCAAGATGATCCTCTGCGAGAAACCCCTCGGCCTGAACTCCAAGGAAGCCGAGAAAATGCTCGCGGCCATCAACAAGGCGAAGGTGCCCAACATGGTCTGGTATAACTACCGCCGTTGCCCCGCCGTCGTGCTCGCCAAGCAGCTCATCGATTCCGGCAAGCTCGGCCGCGTGTTCCACTACCGCGCGAACTTCCTCCAGGACTGGACCATCAACGCCGACCTCCCGCAGGGCGGCACCGGCCTCTGGCGCCTCGACGCCAAGGTCGCCGGCTCCGGCGTCACGGGCGACCTGCTCGCGCACTGCATTGACACCGCCATGTGGCTCAACGGCGGCATCAAGGACGTCAGCGCGATGACCGAGACCTTCGTCAAGGAGCGCAAGCACAACCTCACCGGCAAGGTCGAGAAGGTCAGCATCGACGACGCCTGCCTCTTCCACTGCCACTTCAACAACGGCTCCCTCGGCCTCTTCGAGTCCACCCGCTACGCCCGTGGCCACAAGGCGCTCTACACCTTCGAGATCAATGGCGCGAACATGTCCCTCAAGTGGGACCTGCACGACCTGCACCGTCTCCAGATCTTCGACTACACTGACGAAGGCCCCGAGCGCGGCTGGAAGAGCGTCCACGTCTCCGACGGCGA
>CAZQEW010000202.1:0-5568 GCA_964591495.1 uncultured Klebsiella sp. | reverse complement strand
GCATCGCGCAGTATGAAATGGCCTTCCGCATGCAGACCAGCGTGCCGGACCTCGTAAACCTCAAGAGCGAGCCCAAGCACATTCTCGAGCGCTACGGCCCGGACGTGAACAAGCCCGGCACCTTCGCCCACAGCGCGCTGCTCGCGCGCCGTCTCGCCGAGCGCGACGTGCGCGTGGTGCAGATTCTGCATCGCGGTTGGGACCAGCACGGCAACTTGCCCAAGGACATCAAGGCGCAGTGCGGCGACGTGGACCAGCCCACCTATGCCTTGCTCGCCGACCTGAAGGAGCGCGGCCTGCTGAAGGACACGCTCGTCGTGTGGGGTGGCGAGTTCGGGCGCACGGTCTATTCGCAGGGCACGCTGAAGAAGGACCAATACGGCCGCGACCATCACCCGCGGAACTTCTGCATGTGGATGGCCGGCGGTGGCGTGAAGGGTGGCACGGTCTTCGGCGAGACGGACGACTTCAGCTACAACGTTGTGCGCGACCCCGTCCACCTGAACGACCTGAACGCGACGCTCCTGCACCTGATGGGCGTGGACCACTTGAAGCTGACCTTCAAGCACCTCGGCGTGGACATGCGCCTGAGCGGATTGGAGCGCGAGGCGGAGATCGTGAAGGGCGTGCTGGCCTGAAGGTGGTGGGCACGACAGGACTTGAACCTGCACGGATTGCTCCACTGGATCCTAAGTCCAGCGCGTCTGCCATTCCGCCACGTGCCCTCGGCGGCATACTCGCCTTCGGCCATCACCCCGTCAACGCTGGGCCGGAGGTCGTTTGAGTCTGGCGGTCGTCGCGGGCCAAACGAGCCCGGAGTGCTTCTCTCCGTTGACAAGCCTCTGGCCAACGCGGACAACTCCCGCCCATGACGAAAGTCGCCATTGTCGGTGCGTCCGGTTACTCCGGCGAAGAGCTGGTCCGGCTGCTGTTGAACCACCCGCACGCGGACCTCGTGGCCGTCACCTCACGCCAGCAGGCGGGCCAGACGGTCGCGCAGGTGTTCCCGAAATTCGCCAGCCATCCGCGGGCGCGGGCGCTGCGCTTCGTGGAGCCGAACGCCGAGGTGCTCGCCAAACAGGCCGAGGTCGTCTTCCTTGCGCTCCCGCACGGCGTGGCGGCGGAGTTCGCCGTGCCGCTGCTCAACGGCGGCGCGCGGGTCATTGACCTCAGCGCGGACTTCCGGCTCAAGAGCGCGGCCATCTACAAGGAGTTTTATGCGCACGAGCATCCCGCGCCGGAACTGCTCGCGAAGTCGGTCTATGGCCTGCCGGAAGTGCACCGGGCGGCCATCCGGGGCGCGACGCTCATCGCCTCGCCGGGCTGCTATCCCACGAGCATTCTGCTCCCGACCCTGCCGCTGCTGCGCGCCGGCCTCATCAAGCCGCAGGGCATCATCGCCGACTCGATGAGCGGCGTCAGCGGCGCGGGCCGCAAGGCGGAGCTGGACTACCTCTTCGTCGAGTGCAACGAAAGCGTGCGCCCCTATGGCGTGCCCAAGCACCGGCACCTGTCGGAAATCGAGGAACAGCTCGCGCTCGCGGCAGGCACCGCCGTGACCATCCAGTTCACGCCGCACCTGATTCCGGTAAACCGCGGCATTCTCACGACGCTTTACCTCGCGCCGGCAAAGCACTTCGCCACCGCCGAGGAAGCCGCCGCGCTCGGGGCGCAGATCGCCGCGTGCTACCAGGCGGCGTATGCGAACGAGCCGTTCGTCCGCGTGCTCGAAGGCAAGGCGCTGCCGGACACCAAGAACGTCGTCGGCACGAACGTCCTCGAACTCGCGTGGCGGCTCGATCCGCGCACCGGCCGGCTGCTGGTGATGAGCGCCGAGGACAACATCGTGAAGGGCGCCAGCGGGCAGGCCGTGCAGAGCTTCAACGTGCTGTGCGGCTACCCGGAGACGGCCGGCTTGCTTTGACATTTCCGGTTGCGGATTCCCGCCGGCTCGCCCGAAATCCCCGGCGCATGAGCGAACTCAAATTCTCCGTCGAGCATCTCGGCCTGCCGGCGCGCGACACCGTGGCCCTCAAGGATTGGTATGTGCGCGTGCTGGGCGCGCAGGTGCGCTTCAACAACGGCCAGACGCCACCCGCCTTCTTCCTCGAACTCGGCGGCGGGCTGATGATTGAGATTTACGCCGCAACCGGCACCGTGAAGGACACAGCCAACAACGGGATCGCTGGCTGGCGGCATCTGGCGCTGCGCGTGGAGTCCATCGAGGCCGCTCAGGCGGAACTTGCGCGGCGCGGCGTGGTGTTCACCGAGCAGCCGAAGCCGGCGGGCGGTGGCGGGCGCGTGCTGTTCTTTGCGGATGCGGAGGGCAACTTGCTGCACCTCGTCGAGCGACCGAAGGAGTCGGTGTTTCATTGAAGACCGAGGAGCAGGATTAGGATCAGGATTACGGGCAGGAGGAACTGTTCCTGGCCGAACGCCTCACTCCTGGCCCAAATCTTAATCCCAATCCTGCTCCGCCCATTCCCCATCTCCCAGATGCCAGACCCCAAATTCTCCGCCGTCATCTTCGACATGGACGGCGTCATCATTGACAGCGAGCCGCGTCACGAGCGCGCGTTCCTCGATGTGTTCGCGCAGATGGGCTACGGCCAGACGCATGGCATTCACTTCGAGCAATACCTCGGCCGCTCCGACCGCGCGGTGTGGCTGGACTTCATCGCGAAGCACAATCCCAAGTGGACCCTGGACGAGCTGACCGCGTGGAAGCAGAACCACCTCATCGAGATCATCCGGCGCGAACAGCCCATCTTCGACGGCCTACCGGAACTGGTGGCCAAGGTCGCGGCAAATTACCGGCTCGCGGTCGCGTCCGGCTCGGTCCATGTGGTGATTGATGAGGTGCTCGCGATGAAGTCGCTGCGCCAGTTCTTTCCCGTCGTGGTCAGCACGCAGGATGTCGCACACGGGAAGCCAGCACCAGATGTGTTCCTGCGTGCGGCAGAGCTGCTGGGTGTGGCTCCGGCGAAGTGCTTCGTGATTGAGGACTCGGCGGCCGGCGTCACGGCGGCGCGCGCAGCGGGCATGACGGCGATCGCCATCACCAACACCCTGCCGGCGGAGAAGCTCACGCACGCGCATCACGTCGTGCGCACATACGAGGAAATCGAGCGGTTGCTGGGAGTGTGACGCAGCCGGGCGACGCGAGCGCTACCAGCTCCGTTCACACATCAATCACCGGTCCACCGCGGTCACCGGGGGGCTTCTCGTTCGCAGCCTTGCGGCGCACGCGCAGGCGGCCTTCACCCGTGCCGGTAAGGGTGTTCAGGACGAGCGAGACAATGCTGATGACGAGCGCGCCCCAGAACGCCGGCCAGAAGCCGCCCACGTGGAAGCCCTTCAACAGCTTGCCGACGAGATAGAGCAGCCCGGCATTGATGATGAGCACAAACAAGCCGAGCGTGACCACGACGAGCGGCAGCGTGAGCAGGAACAGCAGCGGTCGCAGAAAGGTGATGAGGATGCCGAAGAGCAGCGAGGCGACCAGCAGGCTGGCAGCCGTGTCATACTCGATGCCGGGCACGATATGCGTCGCCACCAGAATGGCCAAGGTGTTGATGGCCCAGCGCTGGAGGAACACCACCAGCCCATGGCGGCCTTCGCCTTCCTGCTCACTCCGTTGGCCTGACTGGAAACCAATTCGCACGCGCGCAACATGGTGGCGACTCAGCCAAACCGCAAGCAATGGTTGATGGCACCTGGCCCGCGCCAATCTTGGCGGAGTCTTGGGCAAGATCGGAGCGGTGCGGAAGCGCGGGCCGCAGTCGACTTCTTCCGTGCAACCCCGTTCTCGCACCCGATCTACCGAAAGGCGCACCTGCATGCCCCACACTTCAGGAAGACTGCGGACCCTGGCCGGCGTGCTGCTGTTCACCGGGCTGGTCGCCGCCGCGCCAACCGCGCTGGCCGGCGAGGCGGCCGGGTTGTTTCAGTGGCGGCCGTTCCTTGGCCCGTTCCACTCGGTGCTGCTGCACTTTCCCATTGGCTTCGTGGTGATGGCCTTTGTGGTGGACCTCTACTCGCTTTGGCGGCGCAAGCCGGAGATCCAACCCGTCATCACGCTGATGCTCGGCCTGAGCGTTGTGACCACGCTCCTGACCATCGGCCTCGGGCTGATGCGCGCGACCGGCGCGGAATACGACCCGCAGACCTTGGCATCACACAAAAACCACGGCATCGCCGTCGGCGTGCTCGCGCTGGTGACGCTCCTGGCCCAATGGCTGGCCTACCGCGATCCGGCCGGCACGCCCCGGCCGCTGCTGCGTGGCGGCTACCGCCTCCTGCTGGTGGGCACCATCGCGTTGCTGGTCATCGCCGGCCACGAGGGCGGCAATCTCACGCACGGCTCGAACTACCTCACCAAGCACGCGCCTGAATTCGTCAAAGCCCTCATCGAGGAGCCTTCAGCATCAACCTCGCCGACGGCGTCCACCACCGGCGACTCCGAGGTTGCGCGGCTCTACCTCGAAAAGGTGAAGCCCGTCTTCGACACCAAGTGCCTCAGCTGCCACGGCCCGGAAAAGCAGAAGGGCAAATACCGCATGGACCAACCGGCGGTCGCACTCAAGGGCGGCGACAGCGAAAAGCTCGCGATCAAACCCGGGGATCCCTTAGCCAGCAACCTGGTCCGGCTCATCCTGCTGCCCCCCGACCACGACGACGTGATGCCACCCACCGGCAAGGGCACGCTCACGCCCGACGAGGTCATGCACGTTATCCGTTGGATTCAGCAGGGCGCAGTCATCCCTGGCCACACGCCGGAGGCGACGGCCAAGCCCTAGCGAACCCGCCTAGAACCAGTTGTAGTTGAAGCTGACGCTCACCCGCTCCGACTCGACCGGGTTGGCGGGGACCTCGTGACGCAACCAGCTCTCGAAGAGGATCACGTTGCCTGCCTCCGCCGGATAGTGGACGAAGGCCTGATTCTCACGTCGAGCTGCCGCCTTGCGCGGCGGCGCGGCCATGAAGCGGTCGAGGCGCGGATCCTCAAACTTGATCGCCGCGCAGCCCTTGGGCGTTTTCACGTAATAGGTGCCGCTGATGGTCGAGGTCGGGTGCAGGTGCAAGCCATGCGCGGTCTGGCGCGGCATGATGTTCACCCAGCAGTCGGTCATCTCCAGCCGACGGTTCGTGAGGTCGAAGTCCAGCTTGCGCGCGAACGCCTTCACATGCCGGTCAATGCGCCGCTGCAGCTCGGTGAACGTGGAGGAGAACTGGTGCAGCTTGTCCAGCGAGCCGTAGGTGGTGAAGCCGCCGGGGTAATTCTTCTTCGACCACTTCTGGCCATCGCGGTCGAAATCGCGAAGCTGGTAAGCCTCCTTCAGCAGCTCCGCATTGAACCGCGCCGCGCCCGTGCGGAGCAGCGGCGCGCAGTAGATAAACGTCGGGAACCAAGCTTTTATACGCACGCGGGCACGCTATCAAACGTAGGACAGGCTTCCAGCCTGACCTGCTTCGCTGCTAGCCTCGCGCGCGTGAAAATCCTCTTCATCGGCGACGTTGTCGGCTCGCCCGGGCGCAAGGCCGTCGCCGAACTGGTGCCGGTGCTCC
>CAZQEW010000201.1:0-5738 GCA_964591495.1 uncultured Klebsiella sp. | reverse complement strand
GGGACCGCTCGAAGCTCTTCCTCCGCCGCGCCGGCACGGTGATTCTGGGCATCAATATCGTGCTGTGGTTTCTGGCGACGTATCCGAAGAACCTTGCGGCTGAACAGAGGCTCACAACGGAGAAGCTAAAACTCGTTGCCAAAGCACTACCCAGTGTGACTTCGCTTGAGGAAGCTGAACGTATCCTCACTTGGCACAAGACTATGTTAAGCAAGAGTCACCCGATGTTCGGTGTGACTGCGCTTCCGCAGAAGGAAGCTGAAGCAATGCTGGAGCAAGTCGCAGAACTAGAAAACCAAGTTCAGGGCGAAAAACTCCGCCACTCTTTCGCCGGCCGCCTCGGCCACTTGATTGAACCCGCCATCGCCCCGCTGGGTTTCGACTGGAAGATGGGCATCGGCATCGTCGCCAGCTTCGCTGCGCGCGAGGTCTTCGTGAGCACCATGTCCGTGGTCTATAACGTCGGCGAGGCGGACGACTCCGAAGCCGGCGTGGCCAGCCTCGCGCAAGTCCTGCAAAACGAGAAACGCGACGACGGGAAGCCCGCCTACACCCCGCTCGTGGGCGTGACCTTGATGGTCTACTACGTCTTCGCGCTGCAATGCGTCAGCACCATCGCCGTCGTGCGCCGCGAGACGAACTCCTGGAAGTGGCCGCTCTTCCAGCTCCTCTACATGACCGCGCTGGCGTGGGCGATGGCCTTCCTCACCTACCAAGGCGGCAAGCTGCTGGGCTGGGGCTGACGCGCGACGCCCCGCTTACCCCGTCTTCGCCTTCGCGATGTTCGCGAGGAGCTTCTCGGCGCAGGCCTTGGCGAACTCCGGCGCGTTGATGACGCAGTCCAGCTCCACCAGCTCAACGTCCTTGCGCAGGAAGGTTTTCAGCGTGGTGAAGAGCAGGCGGTCGGCGATTGGGTCGTGAAATTTCTGGCCTGGCGCGCTGATGACGCTGATGGCCCGCGTGGGCAGCAGCACGGTGACGGGCGCAGTGGAGAGGTTGATCTTCTCCGCGAGGATGCGGCCCAGCTCCGAGCACTCCTCGGGCGTGGTGCGCATGAGCGTCACCTGCGGGTTGTGCTGGTAGAAGGTGCGGCCCGCGAACTTCGCCGGCACCGTGTCCGGCCCGCCAAAGTTCACCATGTCCAGGCAGCCGGGCGTGACGATGGCGGGCACGCCGTGCCGCGCGGCGGCTTCGCACCGCGTCGGGCCAGCCCCGAGAATGCCACCGACCAGTTCGTCGGCCCACTCGGTGGTGGTGATGTCCAGCACGCCGGCGACGAGGCCGGATTCGATGAGGGATTCCATTGCCCGCCCGCCGGTGCCGGTGGCGTGGAAGACCAAGACTTCGTAGCCGGCTGCCTCAAGGATTTTCTTCGCGGCCTGCACGCAGTCGGTCGTGTTGCCGAACATGGAGGCGACGATGAGCGGCTTGTCCTCGCCGGGCTGCGGGACGCTCTCGACCATGCCGCAGATGGCCCCGGCGGCGCGGGTGAGGATCTGGCGCGAGATGCGATTGATGCCCGCCACGTCCACCACGGCGGGGATCATTGTGATGTCCTTCACGCCGACGTATTGTGCGGTGTTGCCGGAGGCGAGCGTGGAGACCATGACCTTCGGAAAGCCGATGGGCAGCGCGCGCATCGCGGCCGTGCCGATGGCCGTGCCACCGCCTCCGCCGAGCGAAATCACGCCGTGGATGCGACCGTCGGCGGCGAGTTTCGCGAGGACGACGGGCGCGCCCTTGGACATCGCGGTGACCGCTTCGCCGCGGTCCTTCTTCGCCACGAGCGCGGCGAAGTCCACGCCCGCCGCCGCCGCCACGTCGAGGCGCGTCACGTCGGGCTTGAGCTTCGGGGCTTCGAGCGTGCCGGTGTCAATGACGAGCACGTGATGCCCGCGCTGGCGGATGAGGTTGGCGACGAAGGCGTGCTCTTCGCCCTTTGTGTCCATGGTGCCGAGAACTGCGATGGTGGCCATAAGGTGTTGGCGCCGAGCGTAGGGGGGCGCGCGGCAGAACGGCAGAAAAATGTGGCGTGGCGGCGCCTTGTCAAAGCCCGCGGGGCGGAACACATTCGCCGCGCATGAGAAATGGCGGATTGATCGCTGGTCTGGTTTTGGGCGCCGTGGTGGCGGGCATTTTCTTCTTCCGCACCACCTTGGTCGTGACAACCCCGCCGTCCGCGCCCCTGCCGGCACCGCCAGTGCCGCCCGCTCCCAGCACGAACCTCCAGACCTTCTTCGTGCGCGGCGTGGTCAAGGAGTTCAAGCCCGACGGCCGCACCGTGGTGATTGACCACGAGGAAATCCCGAACTACATGGCCAAGATGGTCATGTCCTTCAAGGTCAAGGACACCAACCAACTCGCCGGCCTTGCCACCAACGACCAGGTCCACTTCCGCTTCAACGTCGCCGAGTTCGAGAGCTGGATTGATCAGGTCACCAAGACCGGCACCGCCCCCGCGCCCGTCGCCGACCCGAACCGGAAGAACTTCCGCCTCGTCCGCGAAGTCGAGGTGCTCAAGGAAGGCGACGCCCTGCCCGCCTACACGTTCACCGACCAGCGCGGCCAGCCGTTCCGCACGGCGGACTTCAAGGGCCGCGCGCTGGCGCTCACCTTCATTTTCACCCGCTGCCCGGTGCCGGACTTCTGCCCGCGCATGAGCCTTCGTTTCGCCCAGACGGACAAGCAGCTCCGCGCGCTGGCCGACGGCCCGACCAACTATCACCTGCTCTCGCTCTCCTTCGACGTGGACTACGACACCCCGCCCGTCCTGCAAAACTACGCCAACACCGTGAAGGCGCAGCACGGCGCGGACCTCGGCCGCTGGACCTTCGCCACCGGCAAGCTCATCGACATTGACGACATCACCGAGCGCTTCGGCCTCGTCTTCCCGCGCGACGCCGAGAAGCCGGTCTTCAACCACAACCTGCGCACCGTGGTCATTGACCCTGCCGGCAAGGTCCAAAAGATCTTCATCGGCAACGACTGGAAGGCCGACGAACTCGTCACCGAGATGGTCAAAGCCGCGAAGGTGAAGCCCTGAGGCAGACGACAGGGCAAATTCTCGTTGAGTTACGCGTGTGTCCTGACTGACTCTTTCTGCCGGTTGCCAACCTAGTTTTCACCATGCCCACGCTGAACCTCCGTCCCGCCGACCAGTGCGCCTTTGACCAGCTTTCCCTCGGGGAAATCATGCTCCGCCTCGACCCCGGCGAGGGTCGCGTGCGCACCACCCGGGAGTTCAAGGTCTGGGAGGGCGGCGGGGAATACAACGTGGCGCGCGGGCTGCGCCGGTGCTTCGGCTTGCGCACGGCGGTGGTGACGGCGTTCCCGGACAATGACGTGGGCCGGCTCGTCGAGGACTTCATTCTCCAGGGCGGCGTGGACACGCGCTTCATCCAGTGGGTGCCATTCGACGGCATCGGGCGCAAAACGCGCGTGGGCCTCAACTTCACCGAGCGCGGCTACGGCGTGCGCGGCGCGGTCGGGATCTCGGACCGCGCGAATTCCGCCGCGAGCCAGATGCGGCCGGGGCAGGTGGATTGGGAGCACATCTTTGGCAAGCTGGGCGTGCGCTGGCTGCACACCGGCGGCATCTACGCCGCGCTGTCCGAGACGACGGCGGCGGTGGTGCTCGAAGCCGTTCAGGCGGCGAAACGCCACGGCGCCATCGTCAGCTACGACCTTAACTACCGGCCCTCGCTCTGGAAATCCATCGGCGGACAGAAGAAGGCACAGGAGGTGAACCGCGCGCTGGCGCCGTTCATCGACGTGATGATCGGCAACGAGGAGGACTTCACGGCGTGCCTCGGCTTCGAAGTGAAAGGCGTGGATCACAACCTGGCGAATCTGGAGACGGAGGCGTTCAAGCAGATGATCACGCAGGCGGTCGCGGCCTTCCCGAACTTCAAGGTGGTGGCCACGACGTTGCGCACGGTGAAGTCCGCGAGCGTCAACGACTGGGGCGCGATCTGCTGGGCGGACGGACGGTTCTTCGAGGCGGAGATGCGGAAGGATCTGTGGATTCTCGACCGCGTCGGCGGCGGCGACAGCTTCGCCAGCGGCCTCATCTACGGCTTCCTCCAGTTCAACGACGCGCAAAAGGCGGTGGACTACGGCGCAGCTCACGGTGCGCTGGCCATGACCACACCGGGCGACACCAGCATGGCCTCGCTCAAGGAAGTCGAGGCCCTCGTCGGCGGGGGAAGTGCGCGCGTGCAACGCTGAAGTTAGGCGTAACCTCCGGCAACTCCGGTGGCCCGCCTATGCCACCACTTCTGTCCCCACACCCTCGTCCGTGAAAATTTCAAGCAGCACGGAATGCTGCTGCCGGCCGTCCACGAACTGCACCTTCTCCACGCCGGACTGGATGGCCGCGACGGCGCTGTCCACTTTGGGGATCATCCCCTTGTCCACCACGCCAGTGGCCTTGAGCGCGGGCACTTCGCTTATTTGCAGATGCGTGATGAGCGTCGCCGGGTCTTTCGGATCGCGCATGAGGCCGGGCACGTCGGACATGAAGACGAGGCGACGGGCCTTGAGCGCGATGGCGGCTTGTGCGGCGGCCACGTCGGCGTTGCAGTTGTAAACCTTCCCGTCCTCGCCGCGTGCGGTCGGGCTGATGACCGGCGTGATGCCGTGCGCGATGCACTCCAGCAACGGCGCGGTGTTGACGCCCACGACTTCGCCCACGAAGCCGATGTCGAGCTTTCGGCCGGGATTGTCTTTGTCATCCAGCCACAGCTTGCGGCAGGTGAAGATGTCGGTGCCCGCAAAGCCCCGCGCCTTGCCGCCGAGCGACTCAATGGTGCGGACAATCTCCGGGTTGATCTCGCGCGAAAGCACTTGGTCCACCACGCCGACCGTGGCCTCGTCGGTCACGCGCATGCCTTGAATGAAGTTCGCCTTCAACCCGGCGGCGTCCATCGCGCGCGTGATGGCCTTGCCGCCGCCGTGGACGACTACGGGGTTGATCTCCACCGCTTCGAGGAAGACGACATCGCGCGCCACACCGTTGCGCACGGCGGGGTCGGGCGAGTCCATGAAGCTGCCGCCGTATTTCACGACGAACGTGGCGTGGCTGAATTTCTGGATGTAAGGCAACGCCTCCAGGAGCGTCGCGGCTTTGGTGATGGGGTCGTGCATGAGTTAGACAAAAAACGAGGCCGGATTCCCGCGCCAGTTCTGCGTGCCGTAGATGACCCGTAGAATCTCCACCTCTGCTCCGATTAAATGGTAGAAAATCAGCCAGCGGTTGAACGGGGGCGGCATCACGCAAAAACGGATTTTGGCCAATCGCCGATGCTTGAGCCGCGCCCGCGGGCAAAACTCGGGGAACGCGGCTATGCGATCAAAACACGTGAAGGCCGCATCAAGAAAACGTCGGGCAGCTTGCGGATTCTCGGCGAGGATCCAGCGCGCGCTCGCAATCAGGTCGTCATCGGCCCGGGGCGTGGTGCGATAGCCGCTCACGCCTCCCCCAATGCCTGCTCGTAAATCCGCTTCTTGCGCGAGGCGGTCATTGGCGTGCCTGCCCCGCTGTCCAAACCTTCAAGCAGCAACTCTTCAAGCTCCTCTCGCCCGCTGAAGGAGCTTCCCTTTGGCCCAGCGGTCCGCCGTAGCGAGTCCGCCAGCCTTAGCGAGTGCCGGATGACTTCGCCCTCGCTGGCGAACTGCCCGGTGGCGATATGCTGCCGGATAATTCGCTTGTAGTAGGGAGACAGCGTTGTGCTCATGCG
>CAZQEW010000200.1:4915-5767 GCA_964591495.1 uncultured Klebsiella sp. | reverse complement strand
CGCCTCGAAGCCCTCCGCCTCGCCTGGGCGGACCGCCTCGCGCTGCTGGGCGATCCCGAACACGCGCAGGTGCCCGTGGCAAAACTGCTTTCCGCCGCTTACGCGAAGGAGACCGCCCAGAAAGTCCGCCGGGCCGTGAAGGAAGGCAAAGTTCTCGCCCACGCCATCACCCCGCGTGACCACACGGGCACCATCAACCTCAGCGTCGTTGACCGCGACGGCAACCTGGCCGCCATCACCCTTACGCACGGCAACGGCTTTGGCGCACGCGTCACCGTGGACGGCCTCGGGCTCACGCTCGGGCACGGCATGTCGCGCTTCGACCCGCAGCCCGGCCACCCGAACTGCCCCGGCCCCGGCAAGCGCCCGCTGCATAACATGGTTCCCACCATCGTGCTGCGCGGTGGCCGGCCCGTGCTCGCCGTCGGCGGCCGCGGCGGCCGGAAGATTCCCAACGCGCTCTTCGAGGTGCTCACGCACTACGTCGGCTTGGGCGAATCGCTCGAAGCCGCCCTCGCCGCGCCGCGCCTGCACACGGAGGGGAACCTGAACCTGGAACTTGAAGCCAAGTGGCCCGCTGCCGAGGTCGAGGCGCTCGCCAAGCTCGGCTACAAAACCAAGACCGCCGCCAGCGCCACGATGAGCGCCGCTGCGTTCAACCCTGGGACCGGCGAAGGCCGCGCCGCGCTGCGATGAACTGGAGGCAGCATCGCTTGCCTTCTCCCTTCGCGCAGCGAGGGGAGAAGGTGGCCGCAGGCCGGATGAGGGGTGCGGCCACTTGCGCAGTCGCAGCAACCCCCTCACCTCGACCTCTCCCCTTGCTCCGCAAAGAGCGAGGGAGAAATATTCAGG
>CAZQEW010000200.1:0-4905 GCA_964591495.1 uncultured Klebsiella sp. | reverse complement strand
GGGTGCGGCCACCAATGCCGACGCGGCCAACCCCTCGCCCCAACCCTCTCGCCTTGCTGCGCAAAGGGAGAGGGAGAAGGCATTGCGGAACGCTTCGTCGGCCAGGTGTCTCGCCCGACTGGGAGAAATCAGAGACTCCTCACGCCGTCTCCTGCGAATAACTGCGCTCGCGGTCGGCTGGCTGCTTGCGGCGTCGGTCAGTGCCCAAACGCTCCGCCTGCCGCCACGTCCGGCGGACGCACCGAATGGCCGCGCCTTTGCCGAGTCAGTCATGGCTTTGGAGCGGCCCGCGCGCGAGGAGCGCATCGTTGCGGAAGTGCTGCGCGGGAACGTGCCGGAGTTCATGCGTCGGCTCGTGCCGGTGACGCTCACAAATGCGGTGGACGGCACGCCGCAGCGCATCGCGGTCTTCGTCGCACCGGACTACCTGGCCGTCGGCAGCGACGCGGATTACTTCCTCGCACCGCTCACGCCTGCCGCCGCCGCGCGCATTGCGGACGCCGCCGGTTGCTTGCTCCCAACGCGTCGGGTCGTGGACGCCATCCATGCCGCTGCACCGCTCAAGCTCGCGCCCCAGCCGATCCCGCCCAGCAAGGAAATGGTCACGCTGCCCGTTTTCGCACGGCACAACGAACTCGTTTGGGAACAGCGCAAGGCCGCGCTCACCGCGCATCCGCTCGGCACGCTGGTGGCCGGCGACAAGAAAGATGTGGTGCTCACGCCGCAGCTTGCCGCGAAGCCGGGCAAGGTCGCCATCTACGGCTGGCATCGCACGAACGGCGTCGCGATTCAGCCGCTCTATCTCGGCCACGCGGACAGTTGGGTGGACTACAGCCACGGCATCCGGCTCGTGCATCAAATGGCTAAGCTTGGCAACGTGGAGAAGCCCATCGCGGAAATCCTCGCCGACCCAAAGCTCTGCGGGCTGCTGAGTGATGAAGGCCCGCTGCCCCGTGCCGGCGATTTCCAATCGCCGCCAGCGGCGAACAACACGCCAGAACGGCGACTGCCAGTCGCCGGCATGGGTAAGTGGCGGGCGAGTCCTCACTTCGGCGAGCAGGTGATGGACTTCCGGCTGGAACCTGGCGTGCGCGTCCACGTCAACGCACCCGCACCGGACATCCTTTCCGCCCGCAGGCAAATCCACCTCGTCATTTACGCGCTGCCGAATGGGAACACCATCGAGCAGGCCATCGGCAAGCGGCCCGCGCCCGGCGACGACTGGCGCTTCGGCATCCAGCACATCGGCGCGCAAACGCGCTGGTTGCGTGCGCGCGAGACGAACGCCGCGCTGGTCGTGGCCTACTTCGAGGCTGCCGGTCTGAGCTGGCCCGCGTGGAAGCGCACCAACGGCATCGCGAAAATCCCCGGCTTCGTCGAGCGGGTCGTCGCGTTGTTTCCGAAGCAGAAGCTCACACTCACGCTCAACGGCCACAGCGGCGGCGGCAGCTTCATCTTCGGCTTCCTCGACGCGCACGACCCAATCCCCGCCGGCGTCGAGCGCATTGCCTTTCTCGACAGCAACTACGGCTACGATGCGGCAAAGCGCCACGCGGAAAAGCTTTCCGCCTGGCTCAAGACTTCGCCGCGCCACCATCTGTGCGTGCTGGCCTACCACGACTCCATCGCGCTGCTAAACGGCAATACCTTCGTCAGCGAGGCTGGCGGCACGTGGGGCCGCAGCCAGGCGATGCTGGCGGACCTGAAGCGCGAGTTCGCCTTCGAGTCGGCCACGGTGAACTGCTTGCAGACGCACCGCGCGCTGGCGGGCCGGCTTCAGTTGCTGCTCAAGGAGAACCCGGAGAAGCGCATCCTCCACACCGTGCAGGTCGAGCGGAACGGCTTCATCCATTCGATGCTCGCGGGCACGCCGGCGGAATCGCGCGGCTATGAGTATCTCGGGGAAAGGGTTTACGGGGATTTCATCCAGCCGTAAGCGGGGTGCGCCGTTTCAGCCCTTTGCGATTTTCGCCAGCACGTTGCTCGTGGAGCGGCCCGGCACGCCGGGGAGGATGACCACCTTGCCGCCCGCCGCTTCGATGAGCCGGCGCTCGGGTTGGTTGATGGTGTCGAGCGTGTAGTCTCCGCCCTTCGCGTAGATGTCTGGCTTCACCTCGGCGAGGAGGCGCAACGCGTCCACCTCCTCGAAGAGGCACACGCCGTCCACCGCCGCGAGCGCGGCGAGCACGGTGGCGCGGTCAGACTCGGAATTCACTGGGCGGCCCGCGCCCTTGAGCGCGCGCACGGACGCGTCGCTGTTCAGGCCGACGAGCAAGGCATCGCCCAACGCCCGGGCCGCTGCGAGATAGGTCACGTGCCCGGCGTGCAGGATGTCGAAGCAGCCGTTGGTGACGACGAGTTTTTTGCCCGCCGACCGCAGTTGCCCCCGCCATGCCGCGACGTTGGCAAAGGGGATGATCTTGTCCCGGAAATCCATGACCGCGGATGCTGCGGGACGAGTCCGGCCGTGGCAAGCCGCGCGGCGGAGAAGAAAATTGCTGGCCGCAAAAGCCCGCGCCTACACTCGCGTCCGCGTTCACTCATGGCCGGCATCACTGGAACATTCAAAGCCGTCAAGCGCGCCCTCAAGGCCGCCGCTGACATCAATCCCGGCGAATACCGGGCAGCGGGCATTCCGGTGAGCTGTCCGCACTGCCACAGCAAAGCTTTCAACGAGTCGCCAAATCTCGGCGGTGGCGTGAACCTTGCCTGCCGCAAATGCCACTTCGTTCTGTGGTTCGCGAAACGCCCCGACGAGGCCTGAACGCACAAACAAAGCACGAACACCGTCTCCCAGCTCAAAACCATCAAGAAGAACACCGGCGGCAAAGTCGCTGCCGAACTTTCCCGCACGGGCGGACTGCTGCGCCTCGCGCCCGCCTGGGTGCCGCGCTCGTTCCTCCAGCCCGGCCTGCGCATCAAGCTGCATCCCGATGATACCTACGCCTACGGCCTGAACCGCGGCGGCATCGACGAACGCTGGTTCGCCTCCCCGACGCCGACCGCGAACGAAGGCCGCGCTTGGGACGAAGGTCTGAATTATGTCGTTGTCGGCGAGGAACGCTTCACGCTCGCGTAGGCCCTCCAGGACACCGGGGCGGCGCTCGTCGGCAGGGCCATCTGGAAGCCAGGAGCAGAAAAGGGGCGGTCCGCTCTTTGGCGAAGGAATTCCGAGGGAATCAGACAACGCCGGAAGAATCTCGCGAATTACTGCAACAACAATGTCAGATTCTTTGATCGCCAGAACAGCCAACGCCGCGACGATCACGGCTGAATCACCCACCTTTGCCGCAGGGACGCAAGATCCCGAATCAGGCGACTAGTTCGTGCCGGGTGTTTTCGAATGCGCGTGCTGCGGGAAGTCGAAGGTCAACACGAACGGTTCAGTCCCGGTGTTCGCGATTTCGACACCGCCGTTGTTCAGCGCTGTCTGGGTGATGAACCCGATCTCGGGGTAGAGTTCGCCGAGCTTCATGTTCTGGTGATATCGCACCTCAAGTTTTCCAACCCGGCCGCTTCCGCCATTCGTGTGGAACAGCGCGGGACTCTCCGGGCAGAAAGTCGTCCTGCCGCCGGGCGCCACGATCAGGCGGAGAATGGAGCATTTTTGGTCGCCGAGGAAATCACCGTAAACAATCCACTTTGCGTCCACTCCGTCGCCGGCGAATTCTTTGGCGGTGATGGCCGGACGTGAATTCTTCAGGACGAAGTCCGGATCCTGATTCGCTGCGAAGTCAAACTTTTCGACCAGATACTCCCAGTCTTGGTGCTTGTCCTTCGGATAGTCCTGTTCCCGGCAGGCGTAAAACGCGTCGGCGGCTCCGATACGGCCATCCAGCGTCAGATCCTCGGCCAGAAAGTGCTCGTCCATGGTCACATGCAACTCGTGCGTGCAAAGGTTCGTCGGCGAGTGCAGCACGCCGTTCGGCATCACGAAGCCATTATCAATCCACATCATCGTGTGCGGCGACAGATGCCGGACCCCGTTGTATTCGCCCTGCCCGAAACGCTTCATGCAGGCGAGGAACTGGTCTTTCGTCACGAAGGGGTAGAGTCCCATCGCCGTGGTGTGATAATGCGACGGACTGACACCGGGATTGTCGTAGGAATTGATGTCGTAAACCTCCCACTTGGCCCAGTGCAGGTGATGCGGGATCGGATTCAGGTTGTCGAACTTCTTCGACACGATCGGCCAGGTCGGATTGCCGAACAGGGATTTCGAGAAGGCCGTCATCTTACCGCCGATGACCGCTTCCGGATTGGCGACGATCAAATCCTGCAGCGAGATGACCCGGCCGTCCGGCGTGAGGACGTGCGCTTCCCCTTCGCGGAACGGCGCCTTGTTCGTGCGGGTGTCGATGACTCCGGTCACGATGGGAACCGTGCAGCACATCCAGAGCTCATCGAGCCCGGTCCCGCCCATGTAGTCCGGATAGTAGGACTGCGCATCCAGGCGAATTCGTTTCCCGGGCGTGCAGAATGTCCGGCCGGCGTAACGGTGCAGAAGCTGCAACACCCCGCCGTTCTGATTGAGGCAATCATCGAGGACGGAATCCGGTCCGGCGGCGGCCCCGTCGATTACAGCTTGTCGGGGATACTCGTGCAGTTTATCGGGGAGAATTGACGTTGAAGCAGCCATGGGCAATGAGTTGGGGAAATTACGGTATTTTGATCTTCAAGAAACACAACGAGTCGGGCCAAAGACCCGCTTTCTCGCGGCAAAATCGGATTCTGACGATTCGCGCCGACTCGTCAAGTCAAGCTGTGTTTCGACTGGGATGCACCCGAATCTTTAGCGGCTTTGGAGCGCGGCGTTTACGCCGCTTCAACGTCGTCTTGCAAATCGGGGCTCGAAGCAGCGTAAACGCCGCGCCCCGAAGTGAACCCCGACGCCCCCGCGATGGG
>CAZQEW010000199.1:0-6015 GCA_964591495.1 uncultured Klebsiella sp. | reverse complement strand
TTCATGGTTTTAAGAATAAATCTTTTTGATGGTTTTGTCAACGGGTTTTTGAAATTTTTTAGAAATTAAACGGAGTCTACGGGGCTCGAACCCGCAACCTCTGCCGTGACAGGGCAGCGCTCTAACCAATTGAGCTACGCCCCCGTTAAGGGGGAGCGCAAAGTAGAAAACCGCTCCCGGGGCGTCAACTGTTGAATTGGGCTGGAGGCGAACTTCTCCGCCCGCCCCTTTGCAGGAGGCTTGCCGGATCATGAAGACTGGTGAATGGTCGGCCTGCCGTCGCACGTCCACTTTCACCCAATTCCTAACTATGAAACGAAACCTTGCCTGCCTCCTTGCGTTTGCCGTCAGCGTCGCCGCCCAAGCCGCTGCGCCCAAGCCGCTGCGCGCGCTCGTCATCGCCGGCGGCTGCTGCCACGACTACGCCCTCCAGCACGTCATCCTGAAGGAGGGCATCGAAGCGCGCGCCCATGTCGAAGTGGAAACGATCCATTCGCCCGATCGCAGCACGAAGGCAAAGTTTGAGAAATACGAGATGCCCGACTGGGCCAAGGGCTACGATGTCATCATCCACGACGAATGTTCTGCCGATGTGAAGGACATGGATTACGTAAAAAACATCCTCGCGGCGCACCGCGCGGGCGTCGCGGGTGTCAACCTCCACTGCGCCATGCACAGCTACCGCGTCGGACAGTTTCGCGAGAAGGTGCAGCCCGGCTCGGCCGATTCGCTGTGGTTCGATTATCTCGGCCTCCAGTCCTTCAACCACGGCCCGCAGGTGCCCATCGCCCTGACCGTATTGGAGAAGAACCACCCCATCACCAAGCCCCTCGCCAACTGGACCACCATGAACGAGGAGCTCTACAACAACGCCCAGATCTTCCCCTCCGCCACGCCGCTCATGAAGGGCAAGCAGATCATCAAGTCGAAGGACGGCAGCGAGAAGGAAGCCGAAGCCGTCGTCACCTGGGTGAACCAATACGGCAAGGCCCGCGTCTTCAGCAGCACTCTTGGCCACAACAACGGCACCGTGGGCGACCCGCGCTACCTCGACATGGTCACGCGCGGCCTGCTCTGGGCGTGCGACAAGCTGAACGACACCTACCTCAAGCCCACGCCCGCCGACCCCATCCCGCCCTCCGCCAAGCCGTTTGTCGGCCAGCCCGCGCCGGCGAAGAAGGCGGAGAAGAAGTAATTGGCTACCGCGCGCCGGGGCCGTCCATTACTCCTGCAGGCCGGTGTCTCGAGTCAAATGTGCTTCGAGTCGCCGTGGTCCTTCTGCGTGTAGCCGGATTCCTGCCGCTGGAAGTTCACCGCGTTTTTCTTCACGTAGGCGGCAAAGACGTCGTCCGCGCTCATGCCCAGCACCTGCGCCATGCTGATGAGGAAGTGGAACAGGTCCACGACCTCGACGCGCGCGTTCTGCTCGTCGAACTTCTGGTATTTGGCCCACCACTTCCACGGGACGCTGTCGGTCAGCTCGGCCAGCTCCTGCTGCATGGCGCGGGTGTAGTTGAGCAGCCACTTGGTTTTCTCCTCCTCGGTCATGCCCTCGGTCTTGACGCCGATGCGTTGATTAAGGGCCTGCTGCATCCGAAAAAGTTCGCGGAGTTGGTCGGGATTTTCCATGCGTAAAAGGGTGGCGGGCCGGGTTCAAAGTTCAAGGTTCAAAAGTTGATCCTCAGCGGCGCTCCGAAGGCGCGGCTGAACAAGGTGCTGCGCCACAACCGCTAGATTTTGCCATTCTTGACGCGAAATATACGGCATCTATGTTCACCCCATGCTGTCTGGTTGGCTTAAACGAAGCGGTAAGGGGAACGAGAAGGTAGCCGCCCCGTCGAGCCAGAGCAGCCTAGGCGATGAGGAAAGGACGATAACGGGCAAACGCCCCGTGAATGCTGAGGACGCACCGGTGAAGATGGAGGGGGCATATCAGGCGTCACAGGAGGCGTTACGCCGTGGCGCATGCGGATTCCTCTTCGTCTACGAGGGCCCCGCCAAGGGGATGGTCTACTTCCTTGGGCGAGCAGCCGTGACCATCGGGCGCCATTCCCGCGACTGCCAATTCGCGCTCACTGATCCGCTCGTGTCGCGGATGCAGTGCAAGGTAGAGCCAATTCGCAATTCATTCCGCGTCGTCGACAGCGGATCGAAGAACGGCACGCTGGTAAACGACCAGCCCGTAACCGAGCACGAGTTGGTCAATGGTGACCAGATTAGCGTGGGTGCGTCGCGAGTTTTCGTTGGAATCCTATGACACGAACTGAGCAGATGGGGCCGGCCAACACTTTCGGCTACTCCAGTCTGCGTCAGCGTTGGCTTTATCCGTTCTTCGCCCTCTGGGGGCTTGCCCTGGGCTGTTTTGCCGTCCTCTATGTAATCGACCAAGCCAAGTATGGGGTTTCTCAAGGAACTGCAAACCACCACCCCTTTGAGAGCTTCTGGCGCTTCGACCCAGAGCTCGCATCTAACGCCATAAGCTCGCTGGTAGCCCTCTTGGTGGCTCTGCTGGGCATTGTTATCACGGTCGTCTCCATCGTCGTCCAGCTCTCGGCGCAACTCTACTCGGGGGTCGGCCGAATGTTTCTCAGGGAGCGGACCAACATCTTGGTGCTCGGGTTCTACATTGTGGCCTGCATTTTCGGGGTGTGGATTTCCTTCGCAGCCCGCCGAGATTTCGCTCCGCGTCTGGGAATCGCGGTAATGATTCTTTTGACCACCGCGGGAATAGCTCTCGTGGCCCCTTATTTCAGTTTCGTTTTCCGGCTGCTGGAGCCCAGCAGCATTATCGCCCGGATTCGAGAGGAGGCGCTCGCTGCCGCCCGCGCCGCCAGGAACACGACGGACGAGGCTGCCATCAGCGCCTTGCAATCCCGCATGGCGATGGCTTTTGAGAACATCACCGATCTGGCCAGCGGTGCAGTCGCGAGTCGAGACGTGGTAATGGCAAGCCAGGCAGTTGACGCGCTCCGGGACGTCGTGTCGGATTATCTCCCCATGAAAGCGGAACAGCCGCAAGCGTGGTTCACGCTCGGAGCAGGCCTCCGGCGAGCACCCAGCTTTGTCGCGCTCGACAGCGAGACGAAGTTTGTTCTGGAGGATCGGCAAGTATGGGTCGAGTGGCAGGTGATGCAGCAGTATCTTCGCATCTATCGCCAGGCACTCATCGGGAGTCAGGAACTCAATTACCTGATTGCGATCGATACGCGCTACATCGCCGAAGCGGGTGCTTTTGCCAACGACGTCCAACTGTTGCGCCTGACGGGGCGATTTCTAAACAGCTACGTCCGGGCTGCGCTGAACGCACGGGACATTCGCATGGCCTGCAATGTGATGAATCAAATCCGCCTGCTCGTGGAAACGCTGCTGAACCTGCGGCGCAACGACGATGCCCTCGCAATGGCCCGCCAAATGAGCTACTACGGGACCATCGCGTTGAACATGGATCTCCCCTTCGTGACGGAGACCGTCGCCCACGACCTGGGAGCCCTCTGCCAGCGGGCCAACCGAATCAACTTTCCCGAGGAAGTCCGGCTGATTGGAATACTGCTCGGTCAGGAGCAGCTCGTTACTAGCTCCAAACCCACCCCGCTCGGCGTGCTCAAAGCCCGGGCTAAACTTGGCGTCTTTTACTTGTTCGAACAAAAGCCCCATCGGGCAGCCGTCATCCGTGAGCATTTGTTCAAAGAGCCGTTTAGCCAGCTACAGGCGGTGCGTGACTCGTTATCGCGAAATGTTCAGGAGGAATTCTGGGAAGTAGTAGAGCGAGGCTACCGGGACTTTGACCATCTCCCCACCACACATCGCGACTGCCTCGGGCAACTGTTCGCGGGGCTTGGTGCGCAGCCCAGTCCGGCCACTCCCAGTGTTGCGCCGTAACTTAAGGCGCAGACCCTCTCCGCGCAGCCGGGACACTGACAGGCAACACCGCTCTCTGGCTTCTCACGGTCGCGATAGGCCGCATCCGTCAGTCGCCGCCCCTGCGGAAGCACGATGTCATCCCCCTGATCGCCGTGCCCGCGCGGCGACGGAGTGAGCATTGTGCCCGGGCCTTTAAGCTTCTGACTTCGCGGCTGCCTTTCGGTCAAACCCAAGCTGCACGGATCGCAGAAATGCAGCTGGGGGCACGGTCCTGTCCAACCGCCAGAACCGTCAGCTGGCACGCTGCGGCGAGCAGCTACACGGTTGGGGCTCGGGGGCTGAATGAGCTGACCTTCACTCAGTCGCGCGCCATGAATGCGCTACGCTCAAGCACAGTCGGTTTCTGGGTTGAACTCGGGGGGAGGCGTGCGCCACCCTTTCGCCGTCAGCCGTGAATCCGTCTGCCACCAGCGCTTCTGCCCCGGTGGCCCTCACCGAGGGTCAACGCACTGCCTTCCTCACGCTGCTCACGGATGACGACCCCGCCATCTACCAGCTCATCCGCGGCAAGATCATCGAGCAGGGCCAGCCCGCCCGGGACTGGTTGCGCGGCCACACGTTGAGCAGCGATCCGGTCCTGCGTCGGCGCGCGCAGGAAATCGTGGATTACTTCGAGCGCGGCGCGGCGGACAACCGCTTCCTCGCCTTCTGCCTCAGCCGGGGCGAGGACATGGACCTGGAGCAGGCCATCTGGTTGCTCTGCCAGACCCAATATCCGAACATCAACCCGCTGGCCTATACCGCGCTCTTCGACAGCTACGCGGCCGACCTGCGGGTGCGGATTGATTTCGGTGCGCCGCTGGACCGCATCATCGGCACGATCAACCACTACCTGTTCAACGAGCTGGGCTTCGCCGGCAACGAGGCCGCCTATTACGACCCGGACAACAGCTACCTCAACCGCGTGGTGGACCGCCGGACCGGCAACCCCATCAGCCTGTGCGTCGTCTATCTCGCCGTAGCGCGCCGGCTGCGCCTTCCTGTGACCGGCATTGGCATGCCCGGACATTTCGTCTGCCGGCTGCAAACCTCCAAGGGCGAGGTCTACATCGACCCCTTCCGCAAGGGCAAGCTGCTCACCAAGGGCGACTGCATCAAGTTCCTCATCAACTCCGGCCACGACTTTCACGACGGCTTCCTCTCCCCCGTCACGCCACGTCGCATCCTCCAGCGCATCTGCGCAAACCTGCACCACATTTACAGCGACCTCGGCCTCGCGGAGGAAACCACCCGCTTCCAGCGCTACATCGTGGCGCTGTCCAAGTGAGCCGCGCCCGGGCTTGAGCCTTCCGCCGAAAAGCCGTTACATCCCGCCGGCCTCTCATCGGCCACGCGCATGAACGACCCGCATCTCATCCTCGGCGTGGACATCGGCGGCACCAGCATCAAGGCCGCCGTGGTGGACACGCGCAAAGGCACGCTCACCACCGACGTCATCCGCGCGAAAACGCCGCAGCCCGCCACGCCCAAGGGCGTCGTCGCCGCCATCGGTGAACTGGCGAAGAAGCTCAAGTGGAACGGGCCCGTGGGCGTCGGCTTCCCCGGCCTCATCAAGCACGGCGTCGTCCGCCGCGCGCCCAACCTCGATGCCGCGTGGGTGCGCCATGAGATCGTGGATCACCTGCGGCGCGCACTGGGTGTGTCATTCGTTGCCGTGGGCAATGACGCCGATGCCGCCGGACTGGCCGAGGCGCGCTTCGGGGCGGGGCGCGGCGTGCGTGGCACCGTGGTCCTCGTCACGCTCGGCACCGGCATTGGCTCCGCCGTGCTGCACAACGGTTCCCTGCTGCCGGACACCGAGCTGGGCCACCTCGAAGTCGGCGGGCAGGACGCGGAGAAGTTTGCCTCCACCGTCGCCCGCGAGCGCAACAAGTGGACCTGGGAACAGTGGGGCCGGAACGTGGACCGCTACCTCACCACGCTCGAATACATGCTCGCGCCCGACCTCTTCATCATCGGCGGCGGCGTGAGCAGCGACCCCGAGCAGTTCTTCCGCTACCTCGAAAACGTGGAGGCCAAGATCGTCCCCGCCACAATGGGCAACGACGCGGGCATCGTGGGCGCCGCGCTCTTCGCCGTGCACGGCGTCAAGGC
>CAZQEW010000198.1:0-6093 GCA_964591495.1 uncultured Klebsiella sp. | reverse complement strand
TCGTTGAGGTCGGATTCCGGCGGCGATTTGGTCGCTCCCGCATTCATGGCGGCAAGTTAGGGCGCTCCCCGCCGACGTCAAGATTTAGAATTGTTCTAAATTGAACTGAGTGATGGTCGCTTTGACACCGGCGGAGCGAACACTTACAGTCGCCTCACCATGTCGCAGACCGCCCTTCTCGCCTCCCTCCTGTGTCTTGTTATGGCTGCCCCGATCGGCTGTCGCCGTCGCGCCAAACCAACAGATGCGCAACCGTCCGCCCCTCCGGTAGAATCCAGCGCAACGCCCCAAAACCAAAGTTCGCCGGCCCCAAACACTCCATCGGCAAACCAAGCGACGCCTGCGCTCAAGGGAATGGACCCGAATTCAGATGACCCCGTCGCGAAAGCGCTCAGGAGTAACGACCCGCAAGCTCACTTGCGGGTTCTGAACGAACTGTTGATGGTTTGGGACCAATCACAAGGGAAGCCGCTAACTAGCCCGGAAGATTTTGTGAAAGCCGGACTTATTTCCAAGCTCCCCAATACGCCTCCCGGTATGCGTTTCACATATAACGCTAGCCGACGCCGCATCGAACTCACGCCAGGTCGCTGACCGCATCAACCGAAAGCGATGATCGATGGAACCTAACTAGGGATCAGAACCCGTATCCCACATGGCTCGCGGGTCGAGCCGATTGATTTTCACGCCAGTCACAGGGTCTTGGAAGCCCATCTTGCTGACTGGCATCAAATCCGCGTGGCCGTCGATGAAGATCGCGTTCGCTTTTCCGTTCCAGCGGTTGATCATTCGGGCTGGGTCCACGCTCTCCCAATAGATGGTATTGCCTGGTGTGCGCCAGAGATAACGCCCCGCCTTCGGGTCCACGGCCTTCCACTCGTCCGGTTTCACGGTAGGGCTGTAAGCTTGTTGGACCGTGGCCGCGTCACCGAAGATGATCGTATCGCTAGGCTGAAGAACCTTTATCTCGCGCACGCAGGCTCCATTTACCGGAATGTAAAGGCCCAAATCCGGGTGGTTCATGCCGATTCCCAACTTGTTGCCAGGAGTAAGCGGTGGGGTTCGACCATCACCGGCCGTGATGCCGGGGGTTTCAAATAGCTTGTAAGACTTCACATAGGGGAAAATGAAGTCCGTCCAATACACCCTCCCTTCCGGCACGGCGTTGGTCGGCATGACAGGGTCATGGGTTACCCGAACCCCGTCCATTTGCAACGGCGTGATTCGTCCGTCTTGGTCGTCAAGATACAGCTTCGAGCCAAAAGCAAGTTGGCGCGCATTGTTCATCATCTTCGTCGACTGAGCCTTGAGCTTTGCCTTGGACAACGCCGGCAGCAGCATCCCCGCGAGAATTGCGATGATGGCGATGACGACCAGCAGTTCAATGAGGGTAAAAGCTTTGCGGCGGCTTGAGGTGACGAACTTCATAAGCGACTGGTGACGTCCATTTATCGCGCTCATCAGACTGGTTTGTCAAATCACGCTTTTCTGATGATCCTTTGCACTGGATTCTCCCCTGCCCTTCCCGGCACTTTGCGCCGTGCCCAAGTGGCTCAAGCTGTTTCTCGGCCTGCTCCTGCTGCCAGTCTGCGCAGGGGCGCTGCCGGCACTGGCCAAGGTCGTGCGCGCCAGCGGCGGGGCATCCGACGTCTGGGTGCCGCTCGGTGCGGGCGCGGCGTGCTGGCTGGTCATCTTCGCACTGCTGCCCAAGCCCATGTGGGTTTACGTGGTCGGCCATGAGCTGACCCATGTCGTGTGGTCCTGGCTCTTCGGCGGCAAGGTGAAGAAGTTCCGCGCTTCCGCTTCGGGGGGCGAGGTGGTGGTGACGAAGTCGAACTTCCTGGTCGCGCTGGCTCCGTATTTCTTTCCGCTCTACGCAGTGCTGGTGGTGCTGGTCTTCCTCGTCGGGCACCTCATCTGGGGGTGGGCGCGGTGGACGCCCCTCTTTCACCTGCTGCTGGGGGCGGCCTACGCCTTCCACCTCACGCTCACGTGGGAGATTCTCAAGACACGGCAGTCGGACATCACCGGGCAAGGCTACCTGTTTTCCGGCGTGGTCATCTGGCTCGGCAATGTGCTCGTGCTGCTGCTGGGCATTCCGCTGCTGACGGGTCAGGGACGATTGCTCACGGTGCTGGGCTGGTGGATGGAGGCGACGGCGGCGCTGCTGAAGCGCTTGAGCGCGCTGCTGTAAGCTGCGCCCGCGAAGAATCTCCTACCGCCGCCGCGTTCGCCTGCCTAAGCTTCCAGCAGCCATGAAACGACTTTTGCGGACGCTCCTCTCCCTTGCCCTTGCGAGCACCATCCTCTCGTCCGCTTCTGCCGCGCCGGCCATCTTCGCCCGCACCAACCTCGTCGCCTGGTGCATCGTGCCGTTCGACGCGAAGAAGCGCGGTCCCGCCGAGCGCGCGGAGATGGCGGCCAAGCTCGGCTTCAAACACATCGCCTACGACTGGCGGCAGGAGCACGTGGCCGAGTTCGAGACGGAGATTCTGGAATACCGTAAGCGCGGGCTGAACTATTTCGCCTTCTGGTCCACGCACGAGGAGGCGTTCAAGCAGTTCGCCAAGCACAACCTCCACCCGCAGATTTGGATGACTGTGCCGAGTCCGGCGGGCGCAACGCAGGCCGAGCGCGTGGAGAAGGCCGCCGCGCAACTGCTCCCGGCGGTCCAGCGCGCGGCCAAGGCCGGCAGCCAGTTCGGCCTCTACAACCACGGCGGCTGGGGCGGCGAACCGGAGAACATGGTCGCCCTCTGCGAACTCCTCCGCACCAAGCACGGCGCAACCAACGTCGGCATCATCTACAACCAGCACCACGGCCATGACCATGTGGACCGCTTCCCCGGCGCGCTCGCCGCGATGAAGCCGCACCTGCTCTGCCTCAACCTCAACGGCATGACCCGCGACGGCGACAAGCGCGGGCAGAAGATTCTCCCGCTCGGCTCGGGCGAATTGGATTTGCCGCTGCTCAAAACAATCGCCGTGTCCGGCTACCGCGGTCCCATCGGCATCATCGGCCACACGCAGGACGACGTGGAGCAGCGCCTCCGCGACAACCTCGACGGGCTCGACTGGCTCCTGCCGCAGCTCGACGGCAAGCCCGCAGGCGCGAAACCGAAGTATCGCACGCTCGCCCGTGCCGGCGATTTGAAATCGCCGTCGGTGGCTACCAGCACGCCAGAGCGGCGGTTGCAAACCGCCGGCACGGGACAAGACGCCCCGCCGTCTCTCGCCAAGGAATTTGGCCACGCTCTCGCCGGCGGCTTCGTCGAGGAGGGCAAGGCGGCTTACCGCGAGTTGCCCATCACCGTCGAATTGCGGGCACAGGTTCATTCCAAGAATGGCTTCAACATCCTTGTCGCCAGCGATCCAAAGTCCTCCGCGCAGCACTGGGAGCTTTACAGCTACTCCGGCAGCGGCGTGTTCAGCCTCTACATGCCGGGGCGCGGCGGGGAGTTCAAGTCGGCGGCGAACATCTGCGACGGCCAATGGCACGCGCTCGCGGCGGTCATTGAGGAAAAGCGCGTGCGGCTCTACGTGGATGGCAAGCAGGTGCTTGACGCGCCCGCCAAGCCGCTTACCGGCACGGCGAAGCCCGGCGGCCTCGCGATCGGTCGGCTCGTGGAGGGCGGCCTCGGCTGCGACGGCTTGCTGGATGACGTCCGCATCTCACGGGGCGTGCGGGAAATCACCGGCGTGTCCAAGGAGCCGCTCAAGGCAGACGCGCAGACCATCGGCCTGTGGAACTTCGATGACCGCCGTGCCGGCGATTTCAAATCGCCGTCCGTGGCGGCCAGCCCGTCAGAGCGGCGGTTGCAAACCGCCGGCCCGGTTGTGGACGCGCAGCAACGCGTCCCTACCACGAAGCCTCAACTCCTCTACACCAAGCTCCCCACGCGCGAAGCCACCGAGCAGGCCACGACCGCTGCCACGCTCAAGCAACTCCCCGCTGCTCGCCTGGCCGCCGTCCACGCGCTTCCCGCCGCGCCCACCATCAAGCCCGACGGTTCCGCCGACGTGACCGGTGCGAAAACCATCACCATCCCCAACGCCCAATGGACCACGCTGGACCCGGCGGTGAAGTCGCTCCTGTTTGTTCTGCACGCCGACGCCGAGCGCGATGTGTCCATCCGCCTCGGCTGCAAGCGGCCCGTGCAGACCAAGTTCAACAACGGCCCGATGCCTTCCGACCTCGGCCCGCCGGGCTGGCTCGCCGGCCAGATTGGCAACATCGCCGACCCCGTGCCGTTCCACGTCAAGCTGCGGGCGGGCGACAACTTCCTCGCCGTGACCTTCACCGAGACGGTGCCGTTCTACTTCGAGCTGGACCCGCTCGGGCGCGACTTGCGCGAGCAGTTGAACGCCCGGCTCACCGCCGATTTCCCGCCGACCGGCGAGGCGCGTTACTACAAGATTGAAACCGTCGCCATCCCCGGCGGCATCGCGCTCGAAGTCGGCGGCATGGCCTTTAACCCCGACGGCTCGCTGATGATCTGCACGCGACGCGGGGAAATCTGGCGTTACGTGAACGCCGCGCTCCAAGCCGAGTGCGCCAAGCCGGGACTCAATCGCGCCGCAATGCTCGCCGGCAAGACACCGTCTGCCAGCGCGGCATTCGGCGACCGCTGGGAACTCTTCGCCACGGGTCTGCATGAACCGCTCGGCCTGCTCACCGGCAAGCCCGGCGAAGTCTTCGTCGTGCAACGCTCCGAGCTGACGCGCATCGCGGACACCGACGGCGACGGGAAGGCGGACTTGTTCGAGACGCTCGACCAGAACTGCGGCGTCTCCGCCAGTCAGCACGCCTACATCTTCGGCCCCGTGCGGGACAAGGCGGGCAACTTGTGGGGCGCAATTTCCGGCATCGGCATCAGCGGGCCGGGCAAGTATTTCGGCTGGAGCTTCAAGGTCACGCCCAAGGGCGAGTTCATCCCCGTCAGCAGCGGACTGCGCTCGCCCAACGGCCTGTGCATGACCCCCGACGGCGACCTCTTCATCACCGACAACCAGGGCGAATGGGTCGGCACCTCGCCGCTGCATCACGTCAGCCCCGGCACGTTCCATGGGCACCCGGCGTCGCTCAAGTGGGACGCGAACTTCAAGGGCGACGCGAACAAGGCCGAGGACCTCGCGAAGATTCGCAAGCTCCCCGCCATCCAGTTCCCCTACGGCACCATGGGCCAGTCCCTCGCCGAGCCGGTGGTGGACACGACCGGCGGGAAGTTCGGCCCCTTCGCCGGGCAGATGTTCGTGGCCGACGAGAGCAAATGCATCGTCGTGCGGGTGGCGCTGGAGAAGGTGGCCGGCGAATGGCAGGGTGCGTGCCTGCCCTTCCGCAGCGGCTTCCAGGGCGGCAACAACCGCGCCGCCTTCGCGCCCGACGGCAGCCTCTACCTCGGCCAGACCGACCGCGGCTGGGGCAGCACCGGCGGGAAATCCTTCGGCCTGCAACGCCTCGCGTGGACCGGCGAGGTGCCCTTCGAGATCGAGACCCTGCAACTTACCGCCGACGGCTTCGACGTGCGCTTCACGCGGCCCGTGGACCAGTCCGCCGCCGCCACGCCGGCCAACTGGTCCCTCTCGCACTACCACTACCTCTACCGCGCCGCCTACGGCTCCCCGCAGCAGGACATCACGCCCGTGAAAGTCACCTCCGCCACCGTCTCCGCCGACGGCCGCACCGTGCGGCTGAAGCTGCCGGAACTGCGCGCGGGAAAAATCTACGAGCTGCACCACGCCAACCTCCGCGCCGCTGACGGCACCGCCCCGCTGCACACGGCGGCGTATTACACGCTGAACCGGGTGGGGAAGAATTAGCGACCCAAGCTCCGCGACTCGGCCGGCGGGACGCCACGAATGCAACCGCGGCGCGAAGACCGGGTGCGCTTTAGCGCATGGTCCGGCGGCGGCGTCATAATCCAAGCAAATCCCATCGCTCCAAATAGGTATCGTTCTGGTCCGAGAATTTCCGCACGGGATTATCAACGTGCTTGCGGCCGCCTCGTCCCGGAGTCTGTAGCCACTCGTCGTGTGACTCACGGGTATGCTTGGCAACTTCGTGACTCGGAACGATGTGGTAGGTAGGCCGCTC
>CAZQEW010000197.1:0-6112 GCA_964591495.1 uncultured Klebsiella sp. | reverse complement strand
AATAGACGCGGAAGAAGACGAGCTTGCCGGCGTAGGGATCGGTCCAGAGCTTGAACGCGAGCGAGCAGAACTTGGCGTTGTCATCCGATCCGGCGACCACCTTGTTCTCCGTGCCGGGTTCATGGCCCTCAGCCTGAGGGATGTCGATGGGGCTCGGGAGATAGTCGATCACGGTGTCCACGAGCACCTGCACGCCCTTCTTCTTGAAGGCGGACCCGCAGAGGACGGGGATGAGTTCAATCTTGCAGGTGAGCCGGCGGATGGCGGCCTTGAGCACCTCGGGCGAGATGGGCTTTTCCTCGAGCACCAAATCGGCGATGACGTCGTCCTTGTTGGACACGGCGTCGATCAGGTCGGCCAAGGCGGCCTTGGCCTTTTCCTTGAGGGCGTCGGGGATTTCCTTGACCTCGTAGTTAAGACCCTCGTTGACCACGTCACCTTCGCCCCAGATAAAGGCCTTCTGGTTCACCACGTCAATCAAACCGGCGAACTTGTCTTCCGCACCGATGGGGAGGAAGACGGGGAAGGCGTATGCCTTCAGCTTGTTGCGCATGTCCGCGAGGGCGTTGTCAAAATTCGCGCCGGTGCGGTCCATTTTGTTGACGAACGCAATGCGCGGAACCTTGTATTTGGTCGCCTGGCGCCAGACCGTCTCGGACTGGGGCTGCACGCCCGCCACACCGCAGAAAACGGCGACCGCGCCATCCAGCACGCGCATCGAGCGCTCCACCTCGGCGGTGAAGTCCACGTGGCCGGGCGTGTCGATGATGTTGATGCGATGCGGCACGTCCCTATAGGCCTTGTAGATGCCGTCCTCGCCGGGCTTGGTGGACTTCTGGGTCCAGAAGCCGGTCACGGCGGCCGATGTGATGGTGAAGCCGCGCTCCTTCTCCTGCTCCATCCAGTCGGTGACGGTGTTGCCATCATCCACGTCACCGATCTTATGAATCAGGCCGGTGTAAAACAGAATGCGCTCGGTCGTGGTGGTCTTGCCGGCGTCGATGTGTGCGGCAATGCCAATGTTACGGGTGCGTTCCAGCGTGTATTGCCGGTTGGGCGAGTTGATGGCCTTGTTTTCGGCGAGGGTGCTCATAGGAATTCAGGATGGGTCTTGGTAAAAAAAACGCCCCGATGCGTGGTGCGCCTTCGGGGCGGCAAAAAAGGTGGTTGCGACTACCAGCGGAAGTGCGCGAAAGCCTTGTTCGCCTGCGCCGTCTTGTGGACTTCGTCGCGCTTGCGGATGGCATTGCCCTGGCCCTGGTAGGCATCCATGATTTCGGAGGCGAGCGCCTGACTCATGGGGACGCCCTTGCGCGCGTCGGCGAAAGTGACAATCCAGCGGACCGCGAGGGAGGCCTGACGGTCAGCGGGGACTTCAAGGGGCACCTGATAGGTGGCACCGCCAACGCGGCGGGGCTTCACTTCGAGGCGCGGCTTGGCGTTGTCCACCGCGCGCTGGAGAACATCCACCGGGCTGGCATCCGGCACCTTTTCGGTGAGCGAGTTAAAGGCACCGTAAACGATGCGCTGGGCGACGCTCTTCTTGCCGCACTTCATGACGGTGTTGATGAGCCGGCCGACGAGCGCGCTGTTGAAGCGGCCGTCCGGGGTGATTTCACGTTTGACTGCTTGACGACGACGAGACATGGCAAAACGGGTGGGTGGAGATTATGCGGCTTTCTTGGCTTCCTTCGGGCGCTTGACGCCGTATTTCGAGCGGCTGACACGGCGCTTTTCCACGCCGGCGGCATCGAACGTGCCGCGGACAATGTGGTAGCGGACGCCGGGAAGATCCTTCACACGACCGCCGCGCACCAGCACGATGGAGTGTTCCTGAAGGTTGTGGCCTTCATCGGGAATGTAGGCGATGACCTCATAGCCATTGGTGAGACGAACCTTGGCGACCTTGCGGAGCGCGGAGTTCGGCTTCTTGGGCGTGCGGGTCATGACCTGCACGCACACACCACGGCGGAAGGATGCGCCTTCGAGCGCCGGTGACTTCGACTTGTAACGGATCTTGCTGCGGCCCTTGCGGACGAGCTGGTTGATGGTCGGCATTGCTTATCAGCCTTCAGTTGTGCACCCCAACCCCGTCTTGGGGAAAGGAGCGCGGATTGTTAGCGAACGGTTTTTTCGTGGCAACCTGTTTTTTGGATTGACGGAAACATTTCAACTCAAGCCAGCAGGGGGGCCGGAGCCGGGGCTTCAGCCGCGGGAGGTTCCTCAATGGGCAACTCCTCGACGGTGGGCTTGAGGGTCACGTTGCGGTGCATCGGGAATCCCGTGCCTGCCGGGATGATGTGGCCCATGATGACGTTTTCCTTGAAGCCGCGCAGGTAGTCGCTCTTGCCCATCGTCGCGGCCTCGGTGAGAACACGGGTGGTGTCCTGGAAGGATGCGGCGCTGAGGAACGACTCGGTCTCAAGCGAGGCCTTGGTGATACCGAGCAGCACGGGAGCGCCCTCGGCGGGCTTGCCACCCATCTTCTCGACGCGTGCATTCTCCTCATCGAAGGCAATCTTGTCGATCTGCTCGCCCCAAAGGAACGTGGTGTCGCCGGGTTCGGTGATGCGGACCTTGCGGAGCATCTGCCGGATGATGATCTCGATGTGCTTGTCGTTAATCGTCACGCCCTGCACGCGATAGACCTCCTGAATCTCATTCACGAGGTGCTCCTGCAGCTCTTGGGTGCCGCAGACATCAAGGATTTCGTGCGGGACCACCGGGCCCTCGGTGAGCTGCTGGCCCTTCTTCACGAAGTCACCCTTGAAGACGATGACGTGCTTGCCGATCGCGATGAGGTGCTCCTCTTCGAGGCCGGTCGCAGCGTCCTTGACCAGGATGCAGCGCTTGCCCCGCACGCTCGGACCGAAATCGACGATACCGTCAATCTTGGCGATCTCGGCGGCGTCCTTCGGGCGGCGGGCTTCGAACAGCTCGGCCACACGCGGAAGACCACCGGTGATGTCCTTGGTCTTGGAGGATTTGCGCGGCGTCTTGGCGAGGAGGGAGCCGGCAACGATGTGATCCCCTTCGTTGACAACGATGTGCGCCCCCGCGGGAATGGGATACTGCGCGAGCGGCTCGCCGTTCTTGTCCTCGATGATGATCTGCGGATGCAGGTCTTCCTTATGTTCGATGACGACCATGGCCTCCTGGCCGGTGGATTCCTCGAGCTCCTGCTTCATGGTCACGCCCTCGATGATGTCGTTGAAGACAATCGTGCCGGCCTTCTCGGAGAGCACGGGGACGTTGTAGGGATCCCACTGCACGAACGTCTCGCCCTTCTTGACCTTGCCCCCGTTCTTCACGGAGATGACGGAGCCGATGACGATGTTGTGGGTCTCCAGCTCGCGGCCATCGTCGGCCAGCAGCGTGAGTGAACCATTCTTGTTCAGGACGATGCAGTTGCCATCTTCCAGTTCGACGATGCGGAGATCGTTGAATCGGACGGTGGCGTCGACCTTCGTCTTGATCTGCGGCTGCTTGAACGTGCCCTGCGCGGTGCCACCAAGGTGGAACGTGCGCATGGTCAGCTGCGTGCCGGGTTCGCCGATGGACTGCGCGGCAATGATGCCGACGGCCTCGCCAAGCTTGACCGTCAAGCCGGTGCCGAGATGACGGCCGTAGCAGAGCATGCAGCAACCGACCTTCGCCTCGCAGGTGAGCACGGACCGGATCTTGACACGGTCAACATTCGCGGCCTCGACGGCCTTCGCCTTGAGTTCGTCGATCTCTTCGTTGGCCTTGACCAGCTTGGTCTTCGGGCTGGTCGGATCCACGATGTCCTCGGCGGCATGCCGGCCGATGAGGCGCTCGCTGAGCTTGACCACCACTTCCTCGCCCTCACGGATTTCGGAAACCCAGATGCCGTTGGTGGTGCCGCAATCTTCCATGCGGATGATCACGTCCTGCGCCACGTCAACGAGCTTGCGGGTCATGTAACCGGAGTCCGCCGTCTTGAGTGCCGTGTCGGCGAGGCCTTTGCGGGCACCGTGCGTCGACATGAAGTATTCGACGACCGTGAGGCCTTCGCGGAAGTTCGAGAGAATCGGCTTCTCGATGATTTCACCGGAGGGCTTGGCCATCAGGCCGCGGAGACCGGCGAGCTGCCGGACCTGTGCCTTGTTGCCGCGCGCACCGGAGTCCACCATCAGATAGACCGGGTTGAACTCCTTTTTGCCCTGGTTCTCCTGCAACGTCTTGAGCATGACGTTCGCGATCTGGTCAGTGCAGTGAGTCCAGATGTCGATGACCTTGTTGTAGCGCTCGCCACCCGTGATGGCGCCGGCGCGGTGCTGCTTGTCCACCTGGCCGATCTGCTTGAGCGCGGCATCGATCTCCTCCTTCTTGGCGTGAGGAATGATCATGTCGTCAATGCCGATTGACACGCCTGCCTTGGTGGCCTCACGGAAGCCGAGCTCCTTGAGCCGGTCGAGCGCCTCAATGGTCTTTTCGTGACCGCAGGTCTTGTAGCAGTTCCAGATCAGCTCGCCGATCTTGCTCTTGTTGACCACGATGTTCGGGAAACCCATGCCCTCAGGCCAGATCTCCGAGAAGATCACGCGTCCCACCGTGGTCTCGACGGTCTTCTTGTCCGCAGAACCATAAACGGTCTTGCGGCCAAGATCGGGGTTCGCGATGACGATGCGATCATGCGTCTTCACGTCGCCTTCCTGGTAAGCGAAGATGACCTCGTCCTTGGACCCGAACAGCATCGGCACCTTCTTGCTCTTGCCCGCACGCGGCTCGGCCGTGAGGTAGTAACAGCCCAGCGTGATGTCCTGGGTAGGCGTCATGATGGGCTTGCCGGACGACGGGCTGAACACGTTCAGCGGGGCCATCATCAACATGCGGGCCTCCATTTGCGCCTCGACGGAGAGGGGCACGTGCACGGCCATCTGGTCACCGTCGAAGTCCGCGTTGTAAGCGGTGCAGACCAAGGGGTGAATGCGGATGGCCTCGCCTTCAATCAGCGTCGGCTCGAAGGCCTGGATCGAGAGGCGGTGCAACGTTGGGGCACGGTTCAGCAGCACCGGGTGGCCCTTGGTGACTTCTTCCAAGATGTCCCACACTTCGGGCGACTGCCGCTCGATCATCTTCTTGGCCGAGCGCACGGTGTGGACGTAGCCACGTTCCTTGAGCTTGCGGATGATGAACGGCTCGAACAGCACGAGCGCCATCTTCTTGGGCAGACCGCACTGGTTGAGCTTGAGTTCCGGACCGATGACGATGACCGAGCGGCCGGAGTAGTCAACGCGCTTGCCGAGCAGGTTCTGGCGGAAACGGCCCGACTTGCCCTTGAGCATGTCGGAGAGCGATTTCAGCGAACGGTTGCCCGCGCCAGTGACCGCACGACCGTGACGGCCATTGTCGAAGAGCGCGTCCACGGCTTCCTGGAGCATGCGCTTTTCGTTGCGGATGATGACCTCGGGCGTCTTGAGCTGGAGCAGGTTCTTCAACCGGTTGTTCCGGTTGATGACGCGGCGATAGAGATCGTTGAGGTCGGAGGTCGCAAAGCGGCCGCCTTCGAGCGGCACGAGAGGACGCAGGTCCGGAGGGATGACCGGCAGCACGGTGAGGATCATCCACTCAGGCCGCGACTTGGAGCTGATGAAGCCCTGATGAAGCTTGATGCGTTTGGCGAGCTTCTTGCGGATTTGCTTGGACTTGGTCTCGGTCATCGCGATCTGCAGCTCGTCCACGGTCTTCTGCAGGTCGAGCTTGGCGAGCGCGTCGCGGACACCTTCGGCGCCGATTTTCGCCTGAAAGGCGTCGGCTCCGTAAGTTTCCTTCGCTTCCCGATACTCGTGCTCGCTCAGCAGCTGATGCTGCTTGAGGGGCGTGTTACCGGGGTCAATGACGAGGTAGTCCTCGTAGTAGATCACGCGCTCGAGGTTGCGGGCGGTCATGTCCAGCATGAGCCCCAGGCGCGAAGGCATGCACTTGAAGAACCAGATGTGCGATACCGGCACGGACAACTCAATGTGACCCATGCGTTCGCGGCGCACGCGGGCGAGGGTGACCTCGACGCCGCAGCGGTCGCAGACCACGCCCCGGTGCTTGATGCGCTTGTACTTGCCGCAGGAGCACTCCCAGTCCTTGACCGGAC
>CAZQEW010000196.1:0-6118 GCA_964591495.1 uncultured Klebsiella sp. | reverse complement strand
GCGTGAAGGACAAATTGCTTCGCCCCAACGTGAAGACCTTGCGACCGTCACCCCTGAGCCTCATGCCCGAGGGCCTGGAAGCCGCGCTCCCGCCGGCCGCGATGGCCGACCTAATCGCGTGGCTGCGCGAGTAGGAGCACGCCGGCTCTCCGGACCGGCCGCAAGGGCGAAATCCCCGTCACCTGTGGCCGGGTGACCGAAGGGCGGCTGGGCGCGCTCAACGGGGACGAGCGCGCTCTGCACCGCTTGCTCCTGCCGCATTGCCACGCGCTCCGGTTTCAGGCAGGTTATCCTCATCCAATGACCTCCCCCGCACCTGACGCCGAAGCCCCGTCCGTTGTAGCGGATCTCGTGCACCGTGCAGAAGCCGCTGGTGCGAGCGACATCCATCTCCAGACCGCCACCGACCGCAGCGCACAGGTGAGCTTCCGCCTCGATGGCTTGCTCGCGCCCATCGTCACCCTGCCCGCCGGCCTCGCGGAACGCGTCTTTGGCCGCATCAAATACCTCGCCAAGCTCCAGACCTGGCAGGATTCGCTCCCGCAGGACGGCCGCATCGAACGCGCCGAACTCGCCGCGCAAAATGACGTGCGCGTCGCCACTTACCCGACCGTCACCGGCGAGAAAATCGTCCTCCGCCTCTTCACGCAAACCACGCCGCCCGCCCTCGCGGAACTTGGCCTTTCCGCCGATGTGCTTGCCGAACTCGAAGCCTTTCTCCGCCAGCCCGCCGGCCTGCTCCTGCTCACCGGTCCCGCTGGCAGCGGCAAGACCACGACCATTTACGCCTGCCTGCGTGGCCTGCTCGCGCTCGGTGGCCGGCACATCATCACGGTCGAAGACCCCGTCGAGCAAATCCTCCCCGGCGTCATGCAGACCGAAGTCAACGAACCGCGCGGCCTCAACTACGCCACCGCCGCGCGCCACCTGCTCCGCCAAGACCCGCAAGTCCTCGTGCTCGGCGAAATCCGCGACGACGAAACCGCCGCCCTCGCCGTCCGCACCGCGCTGACCGGGCATCAAGTCATCTCCACCCTGCCCGCCGGCTCGTGTCGCGGCGTGTTTGAACGGCTTGCCGTGATGGTGCCCGACCGCTCCGCCGTGGCCGCCGCCGTGTCGCTCGTGCTGAACCAACGTCTCCTCCGCCGCGTGTGCGCCGCGTGCGCCGGAGCCGGCTGCGACACCTGCCTCCGCACCGGTTATCGCGGCCGCCTGCCCGTGGCCGAGTGGGTGCGCGTGACCGCCGAACTCCGCGCCGCGTTGACCGAGCGCGGCCCCGCCGCCATCGCCCCCTCATGCAAAGACCTGAGCGCCCGCGCCCTTGCGCTCGTGGCCGAAAAGTTTACAACCGAAGCCGAACTCCACCGCGCCCTTGGCTCTTAGGCCACAGATGAACACTGATGCAACACAGATGGGATTTTTCCCGGCGAATCGCGCCCCCATTGAGCGCATCAGCAAGCCACCGCACCCACCATCTTGCCTGCCTTTTCCCGCATCTGTGTTCGATCAGTGTTCATCTGTGGCTCAAACAATCTTCCCATGAAACTCGACGAATTCGCCTTCGTGAACCAGCAGCTCGCCGGGATGCTCAAGAGCGGCCTGCCGCTCGAAGGCGCGCTGCGCCAGCTCGCCGCCAGCCTTGAGCGCGGCGACCTCAAGACCGAACTCACCGCCCTCGAAGCCGACCTCGCCAAGGGCACGCCCCTGCCCGACGCGCTCGCGCGGCGCGACCTGCCCGACCTGTATCGCCGCATGATGCTTGTGGGCGTGAAGTCCGGCGACCTCCCCGGCGTGCTCATCATGCTCGCGGATTACTACGGCCGCATGGACACGCTCTGGACGCGGCTCAAAGGCTTGATGGTTTATCCCGCCATCGTGCTCGGCTGCCTGTGCGTGCTGTCCGTGGCACTGGCGCTGGGAATTTCAAATCTTGCACTGGGAGAGCACGGGATGATTGCGGATATGTTCGGACACAACTTGCAGGAACGAATCTCGGCCATGCCTCACACCCTCGCGCTCTTCGTTTGGTTTCCGGTCGGCTTGCTCATGACACTAAGCGCATTGTCACTCGCGTTGTTTCTCGTTCCAGGCCTGCGCCGCTGGGCAACGTGGCACTTGCCGCCGTTCCGCGAAGCGTCGTTCGCCCGGCTGGCCGGGGCGTTTCAAATCATGCTGCGCCACGGCTGCCCGTTGCCGGAAGCCATCGCGCTCGCGCAACAGCTCGAAGCCGGCTCCGCGCTCGCGCCCGAACTCGCCGGCTGGCAACGAGCGCTCGGCGAAGGCCACGGCAAGCCCGGCGATTTCTTGCCCGCCGACAGCCAGTTTCCGCCGCTCTTCCGCGTGCTGCTGGTCGAGGCCGGCGACGACCTCGCGCGCGGCTTTGCCCGGGCAGCAGAAGCGTATCAAGCCCGCGCCACGGCCCGCGCCGAGATGCTCCTGCACGCCGCGTTGCCCGTGGCTGTGCTCGTCCTCGGCAGCTTGCTGCTCGCTCAACTGTTCGGCCCATTCTATGCGATAACGCAGTTGTTCGATTACATCGGTGGGGATTAGCGGCCATGAGTCAGAAGACCTTCCACACCACGTCATGACACCGCGTTTTCCATCCGTAAGCTGGGTCATCGGCGTTCTTGTGTTCCTTGTAGTGGCAGTGGCTTTGGAGATGCGCACCGCTCGCGACTTTTCGGTTTCCAGCGTCCTAGGGCTGCTGCTCGTGCTACTCGTCCTCAATGCGGTATTCTTCACCCTCTACTTCCTCCTCAGCCTCCCCTTCCGGCGCGCGGAGCGGGCGCGGATGTTTCTGGAACTGCTCGAAGAAGGCGCTCGGGCCGGCAACGTCGAGCGCTTCCTCGAGCGCGTGGCCGAGGCGCGCGAAAGCTCGCTGGGCACGCGCTTTCACCTGCTCGCCGCGTGGCTCGCCAAGGGCGTCCCGCTGGACGAAGCGCTCGCCAAGGTGCCGCGCCTGTTGCCGCCGGACGCCGTCGCGCTGCTGCGCGTGGGGCGCGAGACTGGGCAGTTCGCCGCCGTGCTGCCGTTGTGCCGCGATCGGTTGCGGGACCCCGGTGGCGCGGTGCGCGTGGCGCAGGGCCGGATGCTGATGCTCCTGTGCGGCGTGCTGCCGCTGCAACTGCTCGTGTTCACGATGATGCGGGTCGTAGTTTGGCCGAAGTTCCGCGAAATCGGCTTGGACATGGGCGCGGATCTCACTGTGCTGGAGTTGGCGATGGAGCACTTCACCTGGCTATGGCCGCTGGTGTTCGCGGTCTTCGGCGGGCCGGTGCTGCTGGGCTTGTTCGGTCACGTTACCGGCCCGCGCGCTTGGACGTGGGCACCCGTCGTGTTCCCCGCGCTCGGCTCGTGGTTGGTGACGCGCTGCGCTTGGCTCCCCCGCCTGCCGGACGCGCTTGCGCTGCGGCTGCCGTGGAACCGCCGTCGGCTGGAACGCGACTTCGCCCGCGTGCTGGCACAACTGCTCGACCTGCGCCTGCCCGAGGAACGCGCTGTGCGCCTCGCCGCTGAGAGCACGGCGAATTCTGCCTTCATCGCCCGCGCCGCCCGCGCGGCCGACGCCCTCGCGCGCGGCACGAAGTTACCCGACGCGCTGGCCTTGCTCGACGAGAGCCGTGAGTTGCGTTGGCGGCTGGACACGGCGGCGCAATCCGTGCGGTCGAGCGGGTCTCCGGCCGAGCCGCGCAGTGATTTCCAAACCGCGCTAGCCGGCTGGATTGCCGCGCTGGACGCGAAGGCCTTTCAAGCCGAGCAAACCGCCGCGCACGTGATGAGCGCGGCCTTCGTGATCGCCAACGGCGCGCTCGTCGCCCTCGTCTGCGCCGGCACGATGCAGATGCTCATCTCCCTCATTGGCGTGGCCGGCGAATGGTAAACATCAAACTGACTGCCTGAATGAACTTGCCGCGAGAGAACGCAAAGGGCGCAAAGCGAACGGCGACGCTGCTTGGCCGCGTGTTCCGCTCATGCTGCCTTTTCGCAGCAGGGGGAGAGAAACGGGGTGAGGGGTTGGGCGCGTCGGCGTTGGTGGCCGCACCCCTCAACCGGCCTGCGGCCACCTTCTCCCCTCGCTGCGCGAAGGGAGAAGGGCAGTTCCGCATCCGCGAGCGCGCGGCGTTGCAGGCGGACTTGCTGGTGGCGATGGCCATCCTCGCGGTGGCGATGCTGCCGTTGAGCGCGGGTTTCTTCGCCGAGCAGAAGGTGCTGCGCTCGCACTACTGGCGCGCGGTGGCGATGGAGATTGTGGACGGTGAAATGGAAATCCTTGTCGCGGGCGAGTGGCGCGCGCGGCCGGAGGGCACGCAGCCGTATCTCGTGAAGGCCGACGCGGCGAAGAACCTGCCGCCGGGCAAGTTCACGCTCACCCGCACGGGCAAAACGCTGCGGCTGGAGTGGGCGCCCGAAAAGGGCGGCAGCGGCGGGGCCGTGGTGAGAGAGGCGGTGGCGAGATGAAGGTTCAAGGTTCAAAGTTCGAGGTCCAAGGTGGGCGCGTTTTGGCTGGTGGCCGCGGCTCACTAATTACTAATCACTCTCGGGGCTTCTCCCTCATCGAGTGCCTCGTTTACATCAGTGTCTTCGCGCTCGTCATGTTTCTCGCCATGCAGCTTTTCTTCCAGACGCGGGACAGCGCGGACCGCTTTCGGCGCAGCGCGGACGGCCTCACGCGCGCGTTGCACGCGGGCGAGTTGTGGCGCGACGACGTCCGCGCCGCCACCGCGTCGCCGCGCGTGGTGACGGAGAATGGCCAGACGTGGCTGGCCATCCCGCGCGGCACGAACACGGTGGTCTACACGCACTTCAAGGACTCCGTTTGGCGGCAGGCGGACACGAACGCGCCGTGGTCACGCGCGCTGGCCGGCGTGCGCGCCTCGCGGATGGAACCGGACGCCCGCGCGCACGTGACCGCGTGGCGTTGGGAGCTGGAGCTGGCCGTGAAGGACGAGCGCAAGAAGACCCGCCCGCTATTCACCTTCCTCAGCGTCGCGCCCGCCGCGACACAACCGGAGAAACAACCGTGAAACTCAGTTCAAATGCGGAATGCGGAACGCGGAGCGCGGAACATCGCCGAAGCGAACGTGGGTCGGCGACAATCCTCGTCTTCGCCCTGGTCGCGATTCTCGTGGTTTACATGAACGGGAACCAACTGGCGTTGCACAGCGCGAAGCGGGAGCTGCGGTTGCTGGAAGCGAAGCAGTTGAAGAAGTTCCAAGCGCCGCCGAAACCCGCCAAGGCCGTCCAGCCATGAACCAGCCCGGGACCACCTCCACCGACGATTTCAGCACGTCGCTGCCCGAGGCGTGGCAGGCGGAGTTGGCACGGCGCGCGGCATCGGCTCCCAACGCGGTGGAGGAACGCATCGCGGTGATTGAGGACTCGCTGCGGTGTTTCGCCTACGGGTGGCTGTCGTGCATACCGCTGGTGGGCGTGGCCTATGTGTTTCCCGCAGTGCGGAGGTTCCTGCAGGCAAGCCGGCGAAAGGTGGAGTGGAACCCGGCGCGCGGCTACCTCGCGGCGGGGATGCTGCTGACGTGCGCCGGGTGGTTGGTGGGGGTGTGGAGCTGGATTCTCGGCCTCGCCGCCCTGATGGAATTGGGCGACCCGACGGGGCCGGAAGTGCCGGTGGCGAAACTCTTGTTCGGTTCGTTGCTGCTCAACGGTCCGCTATTGTTGGTCGGCCTGCTGCTGGCGGCTTCAACTGTGTGGCCGGCGGTGCGGCTGGGCCGAGAGTGGCGGCAGTGGGGACTCGGTGCCCTGTTTCTGTTCTGCTGGGGACTCCTGACGTGGTGGTTTGATCGCGTGGCGACTCAAGGCGAGTCGAGTTGGGAACTCCTAATCTTTCTGTCCATCTGGGGAATCTGGCTACTAGGCGGATTCGCCATCTTGGCGCTTCGTCGCGCCGGTCGTCTGGCGTGGTTGGTTTGGTTCGGGGTGCTCGCGGCGTTTTCGTTCCCATTCATGCTGCCTTGATGGGAAGGACAGGCCGCTGGGCTGGCTGGCATGGTTTCGGTGATGAAGGGGTTCTGCATGCCGATGCTTCCTGGTGATTCCCCGACCCGGTAAAACGTGGACACGGTGCGGTGTGGTTCCTATGGTCGGGCCATGAATTCCATTG
>CAZQEW010000195.1:0-6132 GCA_964591495.1 uncultured Klebsiella sp. | reverse complement strand
GCCTTTGGATGAATTTCCCGTGAACCGCCCAGCGTCGGCTGCTACGGTCATCGCATTGTGAAACCGCCGCTTTTCGTCGCTCTCGCCACCTGCTGCCTTGGCGCCATCATGCCGCTCGTTCACGCCGCAGGCGCGCCCGGTTCCGCCGCCCGGCCCAAGGACACCGTCATCGTGGACGCCAAGACCGAGGCGGTCATCAAGGGCGGCCTGAAATACCTCGCCTCGAAGCAGCAGGCCTCCGGCGCATGGGGCTTCAGCGGCGACGAGCAGCGGCGGCAGGTTGCGATGACCGGCTACACCCTCATGGCTTTCCAGGCCGCCGGGCATCTTCCTGGTGAGGGCGAGTTCGGCAAGAACGTCACGGCGGGGATGAATTACCTCCTTGATTCCATCGGACCCGACGGCCTCTACAACATGCGCAGCGACGGCCAATACATGTATTCGCACGGCATCGCCACCATCGCGCTCGCGGAACTTTACGGGCAGACCAAGTCCCCGCTCATGCTGCCGAAGCTCACCAAGGCGGTGAAGGTCATCATCAGCGCGCAGGCCACCGAACCGGGCCACGAAGGCGGCTGGCGCTACCGGCCCATCGCCAAGGACGCCGACATCTCCGTGACCGTGCTCTCGCTCGTGGCCATCCGCGCGGCGAAGAACGGCGGGCTGGAAGTCCCGCAGCGCACCATTGACGAGGCGGTCCTCTACGTGAAGCGCTGCCAGGACGAGCGCACCGGCGGCTTCTGCTACCAGCCCAACCGCGACCCCGGCTTCGCCCGCACGGCGGCGGCGATTTACTCCCTGCAAGTCTGCGGCCTCTACGACGACCCGATGGTCAAAAAAGGTTCCGCCTACCTGTTCGAGAACCAGCGCGAGGACCACGAGTGGTTCACCTACGGCAACTTCTACGCCGCCTGCGCCCAATACATGATCGGCGGCGACACCTGGCAGAAGTGGTATCCGAAGACGAAGGACATCCTGATGTCGCAGGTCGTGAAGCAGGGCGACGTGGCCTACTGGGAAGCGCGCGGCCGCGGCGGCGTCGGCCCGACCTTCTGCACGGCGGTCTACACGATGATCCTGGCGATGCCGTATCACTACATTCCGCTGTATCAGCGGTGAGGAAGGGTAGAGAGCTGGATTCAGATTACGAAGCCAACGCCTCCTCCTGCTCTTACTCTTAATCCTAATCCCAATCCTAATCCTCCGTGAATGCCGAGCCGGCCAATCTGCCAGTCAGCCCAGCCGAAGGGAGAGTTTCGCTGGGCCGCGTCTTGCGATCGTTGCTCGTCACGGTGCCGTTGTTCGGATTGGCGGGCGTCGGCTTCGCCTACACCGATTTAAACATCAATCAGCGGATGTTTGTGGATGCCCTAGGCTGCGGCTGTAAGCCTGGCTTCAATACGAACGAACTCACAAAGACCATTGGCTTTGCGTCGCTGGGGACCGTGCTCGCCACATGGTGGCTCGCTGCGAGTGGACTGCCTTGGAAAGTGCGGCTTTCGCTCATAGGGTCGGCGGCGGTGGTCCTCTTCTTCGGCTTTCTCGTCCCCTTCTTTCGGCATAACTTCTGGCTCTAAAGCTTGTGACCAGTCCCTATCCTTTTCGCGTCCATTCGCGTGTTTCGCGGGCACTTCTCCTTTGCCTCGCCCTCGCGTTCACCGCCCACGCCGGTTCCCTCCGCACCCGCGAGGGCAAGTTCCTCGAAGGCAGCGTCCAGCTCGACGCCCCCGGCGGCATCAAAATCACGCTGCCCAGCGGCGAGCAGCAGAAGTTCCCGCTCGCAAGCGTCGAGCAGGCGGTCTTCACCAGCGGCGCGGCCAGCAGTTTGCCACCGGAGGTGGCCGCGCTGATGAAGGGCCGCGGCAACGGCCTGCTCGGCACTTACTACGAGCGCGTGGACTTGAGCGGGCGCGCGGTGCATCGCCTCGACGAGACGGTCAACTTCGACTGGGAGACCGCCGAGCCGATTGCCGGCGTGCAAAAGGATTATTTCAGCGCGCGCTGGGCCGGGCAGCTCGAAGCGCCCGTGTCCGGCAAGTTCACCTTCCACCTCGATGCCGATGACGGCGCGCGCCTCTGGCTCGCTGACCGCCTCATCTGCGATGCCTGGCGCGTGGCTGACAGCACGGAAATCTCCGGCGACATCGAGCTGACCGCCGGCCAGCGCTACGACCTCCGCCTCGAATACTACGACAACCTCGGCCCCGCCCGCCTGCGCCTCTCGTGGACCGGCCCCGGCATCCCGAAGAGCGTCGTCCCGCGCAGCCAGCTTCACGCGGCCATCGGCGGCAAGCCCGCCGAGACCCCGGCCACGCGCGGCCTGCTCGCCGCCTATTATCGCCGCACGGAACTCGACAGCAGCAGCGCCGTCACGCGCATTGACCCGCAGCTCGACTTCAACTGGGGCGGCAACGCGCCGGTCTCCGAAGTCCCCGCCGAGGCGTTCAGCGCGCGGTGGAGCGGGCAGGTCGCCGCGCAGTTTACGGAGAGCTACACCTTCCACGTCGAGGCTGGCGGCGGCGCGAAGCTGTGGCTCGATGGGCAGCTGATTCTCAACCAGTGGAATGACAAGCCGGGTGAGTTCTACAGCACCGTCATCCCGCTCACCGCCGGGCAGAAATACGACCTGCGCCTCGAACACTTCAACACGAGCAAGGACGCGAAGCTCCGCCTGCTCTGGAGCAGCGCATCGCAGCGCAAGTCGCCCATCCCCGCCGACGCGCTCACGCCATCGCGGCCGGCTGACGCGGGCACGCGCAAGCCGCAGCACGGCCTGCTCGGCACTTACTTCTCCCGCCCCGATTGCTCCGGGGAAGTGCTTAAGCGCCTCGATGCACAGGTGAACTTCGACTGGGCCGACAAGCCTGCTGCGCCCGGCGTGCCCACGGAGGATTTTTCCGTGCGCTGGAACGGCCAGGTGCAGGCGCAGCACGCGGAGAACTACACCTTCCATGTCGAGACCGACGACGGAGTGCGCGTCTGGCTGGGCGACCGGCAGATCATTGACGAGTGGCGGCAGCAGTCCACCACCGTCGTGAGCCAACCGGTCGCGCTCAACGCCGGGCAGTTCTACCCGCTGACGATCGAGTATTACTCCGCCAAGCCGCCCGCGATGGCGAAGCTCAAGTGGAGCAGCCCGTCCACGCCGCTCGGCGTCATCCCCGCGAGCCGCCTCCATCCACCGAACGCCCCGAGCGCGCCCACGCCCGGCGAACGGCGCCTCGGCCTCGACCGCGGCGTCGTGACGTGGGACGGCTCGTTCCTCGCCGCACCGCTCGTCTCGGCGGACGACACGTCGTTGCAATTCGGCGGCGCGCAGAAGGACTTTTCCCTCTCCACCGTCAACGCCGCGCGCATCGTCTTCCAAAACCTCTCCGCCCAGCGCGCGGCAAAAATCGAGCCGGGCCGCGCCGGCGTGCTGCTGGTGAACGGCGATTTCGTGGACGGCGAGTTCAAGGGCCTTGATCGGGGCCGCGTGAAACTCAGCTCGGTGCTCTTCGGCCTGAAGTTTTTCGACGCCACCTACGAGGTCGTCGCCGTCATCCTGCGCGACCCCGCGCCCGGCGCGCCGACGTTCCGCGTGAAGGCCAGCGACGGCTCGGTGCTGCTGGTGAAGAAGTTCGCCATCGCCGCCGACGGGCTGACGATGGAGGACGCGACCTTGCGCGGCTACAAGGTGCCGGCGCAGGAGTTGGTCGAGCTGAAGCAGGGCAGCGGCACGAATCTCTTTTCCGGTGCCCTGCGTCTTGGCCCGAACTCGCTGCACGCCGAAGCGGCCAAGGCGGACGCCGCCGCTGAGCGCGACTGGAAGGCCAAGGCCGACGCCGTGCGCAACCTCGTCCTCGCCGAAAACGACAAGCGCGCCCGGATGGACGCCGAGGAGGAGCGCAAAATCCGCACCGAATTGGACGCGGTCACGGAGGCCGAGCGTGCGCTCAAGTCGGTCACGGCCAAGCTTGCGGATTACCAGGAGTCGCTCAACCGCGCGCGGGCCGAACTGAAGGACGCGGAGGCCAAGGCTGACGCCGCGCGCGCTGACGCCAAGAAGGCCACCGTTGCCTATGACGCCAAGCTCGCTGAGACCGACAAGCTCAAGGCGCAGCACGACAAAGCCAAGTCGGCAGTTGCCCAGCGCGGTCAGGAGCTCGCCTCCGCCACCCGCACGCGGGACGCGACCCACACGAAGCTCAATCAGGATGTTGCCAGCGGTGAAAACGCACTTGGCGCGGCGCGCAACCGGCTCGCGTCGGCCAAGCAGGATGAGGCCAACCGCATCAAGAGCGCCGAGGCCAACCGCAAGGCCGCCACGCTCGCCGCCGAACAGGCCGAGGCCGCACGCGTCCGGGCCGAGGCTGCGTGGAAGGCCGCGCAGGGTGACTTGCAGAAGGCGATGGCCGCCCGCGAGGAGGCCAAGAAGGCCGTGGACCTCGCCAAGCAATCCGCCGACAAGCTGGCCGCCGCCCACGCAGAGCTGGCCCGTAAAGCCGCGTCCGACAAGGCCATCACCCCGCAGAAAGTTGCCGAGGCGAAATCCGCCGCGGAGAAGGCCGGCGCCGATTTCGCCGCCAAGACGCGTTCCGCCGAGGAGGCCCGCGGGCGCCGCGACCGGGCGCAGTCGGACGAGACCGCGAAGAAGCGCGATATGGACCGTCTTGCCGGCGACGTGACTGTGAAGTCCGCCGCCGCCAAGACCGCCCAAGCCACGCAGGAAAAAGTCGTTCGCGAGACGCAGGAGGCGCGTAGCAAGGCCGAGGAACAGCTGCAATCGGCCGAGCGGCGGCTGGCCGAGGCGAAGGCGGCCAAGGAAAAGCAGCTGGCCGAGCTGGCAACGAAGGTCGCTGCCGCCGAGCAGGCGCGCAAGCAGGCGGACAAGGAGATGGGCGATCTGTGGGCCGAGGTGCAGAAGCTCGCCCGCGAGCGCGACCAGTTGAAGACGGCTGCGCTCACCGCCAACGGCCATGCGGACCGGGCCGCGTCCGACGCCGCCTCGCGCCGGCGCGCCATGCAGTCGGCGGAAACCCAGGTAGCCCAGCAGGTCGAACGCAAGCTGGCGGCGGAAAAGCTGCTGGCTGACGCCAAGTCCGCCATCGAAAAGCGGGCCCGCGCGCAGTTCAAGTGATCGGCCTGATGTCGCTTGAGCTGGGTGGACAAGCTGTTCACCCGAGGCCTTCGGGGCGCTTCCGGAGATTGTCAGCACCAGGAAACCGCTCCATTGTTCAGCCATGTCCGCGCCCGCTCCCTTGCTCCGCCTCGCGAACGTCACCAAGCGCTACCCCGGCGCGGCGGGCGGCGACCTGCCCGTGCTGCGCGGCCTCTCCCTCGAAGTCGCGCGCGGCGAGACCGTCGCCATCGTCGGGCCGAGCGGCTGCGGCAAGAGCACGCTGCTGAACCTCATCGGCACGCTCGACCTGCCGGACTCCGGCGAACTCATCCTCGACGGCCAGCGCCTCGACACGCTCGACGAACTCGCCCTCGCCGCCACGCGCAACCGGCAGATTGGCTTCATCTTCCAGTCCCACCACCTGCTCCCGCAATGCACCGTGCTGGAAAATGTCCTCGTCCCCACGCTCGCCTCCGGTGACACCGCCAGCCGCGCGCAGGCGATGGACCGCGCCAAGCAGCTCCTCACCCGCGTCGGCCTCGGCGAGCGGATGCACTACCGCCCCGGCCAGCTCTCCGGCGGCGAACGCCAGCGTTGCGCCGTCGTCCGCGCGCTCATCAACCAGCCCAAGCTCCTGCTCGCCGACGAACCCACCGGCGCGCTCGACCGCGCCACCGCCGACGGGCTCGCCGCGCTCCTCCTCGACCTTAACCGCGAGCAAGACACCGCCCTCATCGTCGTCACCCACGCGCCCGAATTGGCGAAGCGCATGGGGCGCGTGCTGGAACTGCGGGATGGACAGCTGGAGGCAAAGCTCCAATGACCAAGCTCCAAATCCCAAAGAAGCTCCAAACCCCAAGCTCCAAGGCGACGTTCGCGCGCCGCCGCTTGAAGTTTGAGGTTTGGAGCTTGGGATTTCTTTGGAACTTGGAGCTTGGGATTTGGAGCTTATGACTTTCTGGTCACTCATCCTCCGCAGCCTGCGCTTTCATCTGCGCGCGCATCTGGGCGTGCTGCTGGGCGCGACGCTG
>CAZQEW010000194.1:0-6200 GCA_964591495.1 uncultured Klebsiella sp. | reverse complement strand
CTTCGCACCCGTCGGCCTCCGGTCGTTCATGATGGCGATGCCGCTGTGGCTCAAGACCAAGCTGCAACTGCCGCGCGAAATCCGACAGGCGCTGGGCGGCCGTTACGCGAAACGCATCGCCTTCACCGGTCACCACGAGTCCCACGCGGCCAGCACGTTCTTCCCGTCACGCTACGAGGACGCCGCCATCCTCACGCTCGACGGTGTGGGCGAGTGGGACACCGCCACCATCGGCCACGGCCAGGGGAACAAAATCAAAATCCTCAAGACCCTCCACTTCCCGCACTCGCTCGGTCTGCTCTACAGTGCCATCACCTACTTCTGCGGCTTCAAGGTCAATTCCGGCGAATACAAGCTCATGGGCCTCGCTCCCTATGGCGAGCCGCGCTACGTGGACATCATCCTCCAGCACCTCGTTGACGTGAAGCCCGACGGCTCGCTGGCGATGGACATGAGCTACTTCAACTACTGCCAGGGGCTCACGATGACGAACGACAAGTTCGCGTCGCTCTTCGGCGGTCCCGCCCGCAATCCCGAGACCGCCATCACCCAGCGGGAGATGGACCTCGCCGCCTCGATCCAGAAGGTCACGGAGGAAGTCGTCCTGCGCATGGCCCGGCATGCTAAGGAGCTCACCGGTAGCAAAAACCTCTGCCTCGCCGGCGGCGTCGCGCTCAACTGCGTGGCCAACGGCAAGCTCCTCCGCGCGGGCATCTTTGATGACGTGTTCGCCACGCCCGCGTCCGGCGATGCCGGCGGTGCGCTCGGCGCGGCGCTGTTCGTTCATCACCAGCTCCTCGACCATCCCCGCAAGCATGTCGCCGCGAAGAAGGATTCGCTCAAAGGCTCGCTGCTGGGTCCGAAGTTTTCGAACGAGGAAATCCGCGCCTTCCTCGACGGCAAGCAAGTCCGTTACACGTTCTACGAGCAGGAGCCGGCCTTGCTTGAAGCCGTCGCCAAGGAGATGGCTTCAGAAAAGGTCATCGGCTGGTTCAGCGGGCGCATGGAGTTCGGCCCGCGGGCACTGGGTGCCCGCAGCATCATCGGCGACCCGCGCAGTCCCGCGATGCAGTCGCAGATGAACCTGCGCATCAAGTTCCGCGAAAGCTTCCGGCCCTTCGCCCCGTGCGTGCTCCTTGAGGACGTGCAGAAGTATTTCGACCATGACCGCGAATCGCCCTACATGCTGATGGTGGCGGACGTGAAAAAGGACCAGTGGCTGCCGCTTACGCCCGAGCAGGTGCAGTTGATGAAGGACCCCGACCTGCGCAAGCGGGTGAACGTCCCGCGCTCGACGCTGCCGGCCATCACGCATGTGGACATGAGCGCGCGCATCCAGACCGTGGACGAGGAGCGGCACGGGCGCTACTGGCGGTTGATGAAGGAGTTCAAGCGCCAGACCGGCTGCGGCGTCATCATCAACACCAGCTTCAACATCCGCGGCGAGCCGATTGTCTGCACGCCCGACGACGCCTACCGCTGCTTCATGGCGTCGGACATGGACGTGCTCGTGCTGGAGAACTGCGTCCTCCGCCGCACGGAGCAGCCGCAGCAAGACGAGTCGGTGCGGAAGAAATACATCGAAAGCTTCAAGCTCGACTAACAGGTCATTAGCGGCAGGCTAACCTCATGCAGAGCAGCACCGTAGACCATATTCCATCAAGCGAAACATCGGAGGCGGCTGGGCAGCAGGATTCTGGGCGGCTACTGACCCTTGATTGCCTCCGCGGTATCGCCGCCTTCGCGGTGCTCTGGTTCCATCTCACCAACGGAAATACGGGGTTTCTCCCTGAAGGCATCCTCAAGTCTTCCGGCGTCCACGGCTGGCTCGGGGTCGAGGTCTTCTTTGTCATTTCTGGATTCATACTTCCCTATGCGCTTCAGCGTGCTGGCTATCGCCCGGCCAATTATTTCCGGTTTGTCTGGAAGCGGATTCTCCGGCTTGATCCCCCCTATCTCGCCTGCATAGCTCTCGTAATTGCTTTGAACTTCGCTTCGACCCTTGCCCCTGGTTTTCGTGGTCCACCATTCCAGTTCGACCTGAAACAGGTGCTGCTTCATCTCGGATACTTGAACGGCTTGGTTGGCTATGACTGGTTGAACCCCGTTTTCTGGACCCTTGCGATTGAGTTCCAATTCTACCTGCTAATTGCTCTCCTGTTCCCGCTGGTGAGCCATCCGCTGCTGATGGTTCGCTTCGCTATGTTTGCCGGACTGGCTGTGGCGGCCTTTCTCCTTCCCTCGGGAACCCTAGTCTTCCGTCACCTCTTTCTGTTTATGTTGGGCATCTGGGCGTTCCAAATCAGGGCTGGCATGCTTCCCAGCGTTTCATTACAGGCAATTGGCTGGGTGCTGCTGTCGGTGGGGCTCTACTTTATGCAGGGTTCTCAGGCCACTTGTGCGGGAGTAGTCACGGGTCTGCTGATCGTTCATGGGCGCTTGAAGGCCCGCCCGTTGTTGTTTCTGGGCCAGATTTCCTACTCAGTCTACCTGCTGCATGTGCCCATTGGCGGGCGGGTCATCAATCTCGGGAGCCGCTTTGCGGACGGGCCGGTGGAGAAGCTGGCAGTCCTGATGCTGGCGGTTGCCGCCAGCCTCGGGGCGGCGTGGCTCTTTCATCGCTGGGTGGAATTGCCCGCGCAAAGATGGTCGGCAGCGGTTCGGTATCGCACCGAACACTCTAAGTCCGCGTCTGCCCCTTCACAGAACTGACTCGCTGGCTTTCATGCTCAACCCGTTCAAAGAAGTTAACTGGAACCCGGACACGGCCGCCCGCCGCACGTTCGCGAAGAGTCTCGTCATCGGCTTCCCTTGCGTGGCGCTGGTTTTCCTGCTCGCCGGGTGGCTCGCGGGGAAGGGCTGGAATGTGTCATTCGCGCTAAAGCTCGGCGGCATTGGCGCGGCGGCGGGCGCGCTGTTCTACGCCGTGCCAGCCATCGCGCGGCCGTTCTATGTCGTTTGGTATGCGCTGGCGTGCTGCGTTGGCCTCGTCGTCGGTAACGTCGTGCTGGCGCTGGTTTTCTACGTGCTGGTCACGGGCATCGGCCTGCTGAAGCGGCTCGGTGGCCGCCAGCCAATTCGCAAGGTTCCCGACCGCCAGGCGGCCACCTACTGGATTGACGCCCCCCCTGCGCCGGAGCCAAACCGCTATTATCGACAATTTTAAACCACCATGAGCGACGACCAACCCAACGAGTTCGAGCAGGCCAATCAGGAACCGCAGGCTGGCATCGTGAAGGAGTTCATCGCCTTCCTCGGCGAAAACAAGAAGTTCTGGCTGATCCCGCTGCTGCTCGCGCTTCTGGGCATTGGCGCGCTGCTCATCCTCGGTGGCACGGCCGCGGCGCCCTTCATCTACACGCTCTTCTGAACGCGGCTCCTGGCCGCCAGACGCAAGCGCACCCGACCGGTGCGCTTTTTCTTTTCCCGCCCGGCCCGGCGGAACAGACTCCGCCGTCGTGTTGCCGCCTTTCCTCCGCAGCTTTCTGGAACACGCGCGCTGGCGCGTGGCGGGGTCCGCTGCGTTGCTGGTCGCGGTCGCGCTGCTGGAGGTGGCGGGCCTGCTGCTGCTCATGCCGCTGGTGGAACTGCTCGGTCTCGGGCAGGTGCAGGCGGCGGCCGGTGCGGCGAACGTGTGGCGGAAAGTCTTCGCCGCGCTCGGCCTCGCGCCGGGTTTCGAGCTGGTGCTGGGCAGCTTTGTCGGGCTGCTGGTGTTGCAGGCGGCGCTGCGGCGTGTCTCCGACCACCACAACGCCCGCATCGAGGCCGGCTACGCCGCGCATCTGCGCGACCGGCTTTACGCCTCCCTCGTGAACGCGCGCTGGCTCGCCTTCACCCGCCTGCGTGCGGCGGATCTCACGCGCGCGCTCACCCAGGAGGTGGACCACGCGGGCTTCGCCGCCCAGCAGGGCCTCGCGTTGGCCGGTCTGATCGGGCTGGCGTTGGTGCATCTGGCCGTGGCCCTCATGCTCTCGCCGCCGCTCACCGCGCTGGCGCTGGCCTGTGGCGTCGGCGTGGCGCTCGCGCTGCGTCCCTTGAACCGCCGCGTGCACGAGGCCGGCAAGGCCAGCCAGCAATGCCGGGCCGAGCTGAACGCCGCCATCACGGAGCATCTGGCCGGCTTCAAGGTGGCCAAGAGCCACGGACGCGGCGGCCATCATCTGGAGCTGTTCCGCCGCGCCACGCACGCCATTGCGGCGCACTTCGTCGCCGCGCGGCACACGTTTTCCGCCTCGCGGGTGTTCTTCGAGCTCGCCGGCTGGACCTCGCTGATGGCCTTTCTCTATGTCGCGGTCAAAGGGTTCCGCCTCGAACTGGCCCAGCTCGTCCTGATGGTCTTCGTCTTCACGCGCCTGCTGCCGCGCATCGGCGCGATTCAGAGCACCTGGCAGCACATCCTTCACTATCAGCCCGCGTTTGCCGCCGTGGAAAAGCTCCAGGCCGAACTCGACGCCGCGCGCGAAGCGGTGGCCGACGTGGCTCCCGCGCTGGAACTCCGTCGCGAAGTGCGTTTGGAGAATGTCTCCTTCCGCTACGACTCCGTCGGGGAACGTGCTGCGGTGCGGAGCGTCAGTCTCGTCATTCCCGCCCGCCGCATGACCGCGCTGGTCGGTGCGTCCGGCGCTGGCAAGAGCACGGTCGCGGATCTCGTGCTGGGTTTGCTCGCGCCCACCGCAGGGCGCGTGCTCGTGGACGGGGAGCCGCTCGCTGCCGCGCGCCTCGCCGCTTGGCGCAACTCCATCGGTTACGTGCCGCAGGAGCCGTTTCTCTTCCACGACACCATCCGCGCCAATCTGCTTTGGGCACGGCCGGATGCCACGGCAGCGGACTTGCAGGCCGCCTTGCGCGCGGCCGCCGCCGAGGAGTTCGTTGCCCGTCTGCCGCAGGGCCTTGACACCGTGGTGGGCGACCGGGGCGTGCGGCTCTCGGGTGGTGAACGCCAGCGGCTCACGCTCGCCCGCGCGCTGCTGCGCCGCCCCACGCTGCTGCTGCTCGACGAGGCGACCAGCGCGCTCGACCACGAGAACGAGCGTCTGGTGCAATCGGCCATCGAAAAGTTGCAGGGTGAACTCACCATTGTCGTCATCGCGCACCGGCTGTCCACCGTCCAAAGCGCCGACCATGTTATCGTGCTGGATCAGGGGCGCGTGGTCGAAAGCGGTAACCCGGCCATGCTGGCCGAGCAAGCCGGCAGCTGTTTCCAGCGGCTGATGCAGGTGGGCGGCGTGATCCCAGTTCGAAATTCATGAGTGCAATCGCCGCTATTTTTCACCTTGATGGTTCGCCCGTGGAGCGGGCGCCGCTGGAGCGCATTATGGAGTTCCTCCGTCCGCAGGGGCCGGACGGGATCAGCTACCACGTCGCGGGGCCGGTGGGCTTGGGGAACGGCCTGTTTCGCGCGACCAGCGAATCCCAGTCGGAGGTGGCGCCTTGTTCACTCGACGGAAAGGTGTGGATCACGGCGGATGCCTTCCTGACTGGGCGCGAGGAACTGGTGGACGCGCTGCGCGCCGTGGGCCGGGAGGCTGCCCTGAACCGGCCTGACTCCGAGTTGATTCTCCATGCCTATCACGCGTGGGGCGACGCCTGTTTGGATCGGCTACTCGGTTACTTCGCCTTCATCCTGTGGGATGGCGCGAAGCAGCGGGTGCTGGCGGCACGGGACCACTTTGGCAACCGCGCGCTTTACTACGCCCACGTCGGCCAGCGGCTGGTGCTGGCCAATTCCCTGGATGGGCTGATGCAGGATTTGGGTGTGCCGGCCCGGCTGTCGGATTTTCACGTTGGTTGTTTTCTGGCGCTCGGTTCCACCACCTATCTGGACCAAGGCGGCACCAGCTATGAGGCCGTTCGCAAGGTCCGGCATGCTGAATGTCTCGTCGCAGAGCAGGGCAAGGTGAAGCTGCGCCGCTACTGGGTTTGTCCGTCAGAGGTGGAGCCGTTCCATTATCGGCGGGAGGAAGAGGTTGTGGAGCGGTTCCGCGAGCTATTTGCCCGCGCCATCCGCGACCGGCTGCGCTCGAAGCGACTGTGCTTCACCGTCAGCGGGGGCATGGACTCGACCTCCGTCTTGGCGATGACCGCCCACGTCATCCGCCAGCGCGGGCATGGCCCGGAGTTGGTTGCACTCTCACAAGACCACCGCCGGATCAACCCCACGCGGGAGGCGGAGTTGGCCGGGCGGCTGTGCCGCCAATACG
>CAZQEW010000193.1:2057-6339 GCA_964591495.1 uncultured Klebsiella sp. | reverse complement strand
CGGCCCGCCTCCATCCGCAGGCGCACATCCGCCAGTTGCTCCGCCTCGTGGCGGCTGTGCGTGATGTGCAGGGCGGTCAGGGCCAGCTCCCGTTGCAGGCGCTTGAGCAGAATCGCCAAATCGTCGCGCAGCTCTTCATCCAGGGCGGAGAGCGGTTCATCCAGCAGGAGCACGCTGGGCTTGGCCGCCAGCGCGCGGCCGAGGGCGACGCGTTGACGTTCGCCGCCGGACAGGTGCTGCGGCCGGCGGTCCAACAAGGCCGAAATTCCGAGGGCTTCGGATAGTTCCTTCACCCGTGCGGCGATCTCCGCCGCGGGGCGCTTGCGGATGGCCAGCGCGAACCCGAGCTGCTCGCGCACGGTCATGGTGGGGAACATCGCCCCGTCTTGCGGCACGTAGCCGATGCCGCGCTCGCCCGGGGGCAGGTCCGTCACGTCGCGTTCGCCGATGAACACCCTTCCGCCGGCCGGCCGCCGCAGACCGCAGAGGATTTCCAGCAAGGTTGTCTTGCCGCAGCCCGTGCGGCCCATGAGCACGCCGTAGCTCCCGGCCGGCACAGTGAAGGAGACGGCATCAAGCCGGAACGCGCCGGCGTGCCAGGAGACGCCGTCGAAGCGGATCATCGCCGACCTCCCGAAGCAGTCAGTGTCCCGCGTTCACCATCCAGCGCGTGCGCCCAAGCGTCACCAGCCCAGACCGAACCCTGAAACTTGGAGGTTGAACCCTTCCTCATACCTCTTCCCCCAGCCACTTCACCGCCGCGAGCACACCCATTGCGCACAGCACCATGAGCAGGCTCACGGCCACGGCGGCCTCGAGATTGCCCACGCTGAGTTCGAGCCAGACCGTGGTGGGCAGCACCTCGGTCTTCATGCGCGTCGCGCCGGCAAAGACAAGGATGGGGCCGAATTCGCCGAGGCTCCGCGCCCACGCCACGCTCGCGGCGGCGAACATGCCGCGCCGCGCGGCGGGCAGCGTGACCAGCCAGACGGCCTGCGCCCGGGTGCAGCCCAGCGTCATGGCCACGTCCTCGGGCCGCGCGGAGATATGGTCGAACGTGTGCCGCATCGTCCGCACCGCAAAGGCTGCGCCGATGGTGAATTGTGCGAGCACAACGCCATAAACCGTGTAGGTGAACGTGACGCTGGCGGACTCGATGAACTTGCCGAAGCCTGTTTGAAACAGGATCAGCAGGCACAGGCCCATCACCATCGGCGGCAGGACAATCGGGATGTCGAGCGCAGCCTCGACCAGGTGCTTGCCGGGAAAGCGCGCGCGCGCCAGCAGATAACCCACCGGCACCGCCAGGAGCAGCGAGAGCAGCGCCGTGACCGTGCAGGTGACGAGGCTCAGGCTGATGGAGTATTGGATTTCCCGCTTGCCCAGCGCGGCCACGAGCTTGTCCGGCGTGGTGTAGCCGGCGGTGGCCACCAGCATCGCCACGAGGAACAGGAGATACAGCCCCGCGACGACGGCAAGCGAAGCCCAGAAGGGCGAAAGACGGTGCGCGGGCGCGGACATCGCGGCGACGCTCAAAGTTCACCGCTCAAAGCTCAAGCGAAAAACCGGTGCTGCTTACTTGCCGGTCAGCCCCTTCTTTTCGAGGGCGGCCTCGATGGTCTTTTCCAGCTGGGAGCCGCGCAGGCCGCTGTTCGCAATCACCAAACCGGTATCACCGTCCACCAGATAGGCGGTCGGGATGGAGCGCACGCCGTAAAGTTGCGCCACCTCAGCCTGCCAGTATTTGCCATCGAAGACCTGCGGCCACGGCATGTTTTTCTCCTTGGTAAAGTTGGCGAGCTTCTTGTCGTCCCCCGGCCGGTCGAGGCTGATACCTAACACCTCAAAGCCCTTGCCATGAAACTTCTGATAGGCTGCCGTCAGGTGGGGCAATTCGCCGATGCACGGGCCGCACCAGGTAGCCCAGAAGTCCAGGAGCACGACCTTGCCCTTGAAGCTGGCGGGGAAGTCGATCGCAGTTCCCCCGGTCGTATTGGCCTTGAAGACTTTTGCCGGCTTGCCGGCAGCAATCAGTTCGGGACGGGGAGCAGCGGGGGGTGCTTTCCTTTCCGCGACCACCTTGGCCGACTTCTGGACGCGGAAGGACTCGCCGCCCGCCGTAAGACCGGCAAGCTCGTAGGTCTGTCCGGCGATGTTAAACGGCTGCCGCACGTCAAAGGCCTCCGTGCCCGCTTCAAAGCGGCCGTTGCCGTTCACATCGAGGAAAAGCTGCACGCCGGAGTTGGTGCCCTCCTTGCCACGAAAGTCACCGGTGGCCTGACGGTCGGCCAGCAGTGCCTTGTAGGTCTTGTCGCCGACCATGACCTCTCCTTCCCGGGCGTAATCGGGATAATGGAAGAGAAAGCCAGCCTGCGCCGCGCGTGCCGGATCACGCTTGTCAAAGCGGTAGACCCGCATGGTGATCTGGCTGGTCTCTCCGCCCATGCGGAGCGCAAGCTTGGTGGAGCCGGATAACTGCGTGTATTCCTTCCCATCGCTGCCCTTGACCGGCCGCGAAGTCCACTCGGGCGCGGGGTCGTCAGTGAGGTCGCCGTTCCCGTTGGCATCCACCATCAGTCGGGAGGGCTTGCCTTCCGGCTCGTCGAGAATCACCGCAAACGACTGGGGTGCCTCGGCCGGGCCCAGCTTGAACACACCAAACAGGGGGGCAGCGAGGTCCCCGGGGACTTTGCCGAGGCCGGCGGGCTTGTCCGCCGAAACGGCCAGGCGAAGCGGAAAGTAGCCACCCATCTTCGCGGCGGCACCTGAGGGCAGCACATTCAGCTTGGCGGGGGAATCCGCCCCGATGGCGGTCGGCAAGGAGAGGGCGAGCGCTGCCAGCAGTGCGGGAAGGACCGTGGGCGAGTTGGAATCTGGGTTGGAAATCATGCTTTTATCATATGGGAGTGCCGTTCCCTGACAACAAGTTCTTCGCCCGCTCTGAACGCATGGATTGCGCACCATCAAAAGGGCGGCTCTTCACCATCCTCATGCGTTTCGCCCATGTCGCTGAAGTCGGTTTTGGGCAGCGGCGGACGGAGGTTCCACTCCTCGCGCAGTTCGGGCGGGATTTCGGCCAGGAAACGCGAGGGCTGCTGCATCATGTCGCCGCCGCCCTGCATGTAGCGCATCAATGGGTGGGCGAGATACAGTTCGTCCTTGGCGCGTGTGACGGCCACGTAGAAAAGCCGGCGCTCCTCCTCCTCGCCCTCGGGGTGGTCAATCGACCGCGCGGAGGGGAACAGGCCGTCGCACAACATGATGACGAACACGACGCGGAACTCGAGGCCCTTGGCCTGGTGAATCGTCGAGAGCCGGATGCGTTCATCATCGGCTTCGCGTGCCTGCTGGTCGTCCGCCTCCACGTTGGTCAAGAGCGCGAGCTGGGTGAGGAAATCTTCCATCGTCGGGAACTGCCGCGCAAAGGTGGCGAGCTGCTCCAAGTCCTCAAGGCGCTGGCGGAAGTTCGGGTAGGTGGCCTTGAGGTAATCTTCGTAGCCCGCCTCCAGCACGAGGCGGATCATGGCGTCCGTCTTGGCGCGAATCTCCGGTGCGCCGAGCTGGGCAATGGTGGCCGTGAACTGCGCCCACGCGGCGGCGGCTTTTTTGGGAACTGCTGAGGAGATGCGCGCCAAAGTCTTCGCGAGCTGTTCTCCCTCCCCCCGCCTTTCGCCCGGCGGGAGAAGGCCGGGGGGAGGGAGAGGAGCAGCTTGCGCCGATGGCGACTGTGCCGCCGTTAGCCACTCGCCACTAAACTTCTGCCATAACTTGTCGGCGCTCTTGCCGCCGATGCCGGGCATGAGCCGCACCAGCCGCTTGAAGGAGATTTCGTCGCGGGGGTTGTGGACGAGTTTGAGATAGGCGGCCACGTCCTTCACGTGCGCCTGTTCGAAGAAGCGGATGCCGCTGGTGATGCTGAAGGGGATGTTGCGCCGCGTGAGCTCCAGCTGGAGCTCGAGGGCGTGGAAGTGCGAGCGGTAAAGCACGGCCATTTCGCCCAGCGGGATTCCCTCGTCGCGCAGCTCCAGGGCGCGTTGGGCGACAAAGGCCGCCTGTTCGCCCGCGTCCATGCACGCGACCTCGACCGGCTTCACGCCGGACGGGCGGGCGGCGGCGAGCTGCTTCTGGAACTGCTGGAGGTTCGGCGCAATGGCGGCATTGGCGAAGGCGAGAATCTCCGGCGTGCTGCGGTAGTTCACCTCGATCTTGTAGGTCTGCGCGCCAAACCAGCGCTGCGGAAATTCGAGGATGTTGCGGAAGTTCGCGCCGCGCCACGCGTAGA
>CAZQEW010000193.1:0-2047 GCA_964591495.1 uncultured Klebsiella sp. | reverse complement strand
TTTTGCAACCCCTCGCTCAACGACAAGGGTTGGTCCGCCGCCATCCACAGCGCGCCGCGCCACGCGTAGATGCTCTGCGCGTCGTCGCCCACGACCATGAGGTTCTTGTGGGTGGCCGCCAGCCGGTCAATCAGCTCGCCCTGCAGCGTGTTGGTGTCCTGATACTCGTCCACGAGGATGAACTGGTAGCGGCGCTGGTAGAAGTCGCGCAGGTCCGGGAATTCCTTCAGCACGCGCAGCCATTGGGTGAGCAGGTCATCGAAGTCCATGCCGTTGGTGGCCTGCTTGCGCGCGAGGTAGCGCGCGGCGATGTCCTCGATCTTGGCGGCGAGCGGAGCGAAGTGGTCGTAGTCCGCCGCGAGCGTCTCGGCGAGCGGCCGGCCGGTGTTCACTGCCATCGAGAAGATGTCCCCGAGCACGTCGGGCTTCGGGAAGCGCGTCTCCTTCACGTCAATGTCCGCCTCGTCCACGCACGCCTGGATCAGATCCTTCGCGTCCTCGCGGTCGAGGATGGTGAAGTCCGGCCGCCAGCCGAGCACTTCGGCATGCCGGCGGAGGATACGCGCGCCGACGGAGTGAAAGGTGCCGCCCCAAATCTGCGACACATCGCTGCCGAGCAGGTCCTCGACGCGCCGCATCATTTCCTTCGCGGCCTTGTTGGTGAACGTGAGCAGCAGGATGCGGTCGGGTGGGACGCCGTGCTCGATGAGCCAGGCCACGCGGTAGGTGAGCGTGCGGGTCTTGCCCGCGCCCGCGCCCGCGATGACCAGTGCCGGCCCCTCCGGCGCGGTGACGGCGGCGAGCTGCTGCGCGTTCAGCTCGCGCGCGTAGTCAATCCGCAGCTCGGCGGGAGCGGAGAAGCGGTGGAGCTGATAGTCGCGCGACACGGCGGGGATTCAACGGGCTGACCGGATGTGGGAGAAGGAAAAAGGGCGCGGCTGCGGCATGGCCAATGGCGGAGCTGCCGCCCAAGGTGGCTATTGGGCAGCGGTGCCCGCCGGTTCCGCTGACAGGCGTTTGGTGCGGGCGATGTTGGCCTCAATCGCCGCCAGATAGGTGTTGGGGCCGTCGGGATACGGATCGGCCAGGAAGCGGTAAACTCCCTGGAAATCCTTTTCGATCTTGGGCACGACGTATTTCTCCCAGAAGCCGGGCGTCATCTTCAGCAGATGCCCGGCGCTTTCGAACATCATCTTCGTCCCGCTGTAACGCGCCGACTCGGCGAACTCCTCGAAGAGGATCGGCAGCTTCTCCACGTAGTCAGCCGCGGCCATCTGCCCCACCAAGTCGGCGGTGCCAATGCAGAAACCGATGGTGCGCTCCAGATCGCTTTGGAACGGAATGGCCGCGATCTTCACGTTCACGCCGGTGCAGCGGATCATGCGCATGATGATGCCGGCGTCCTCGGTGCTGAAGCCCTTTTCCGCCAGGATCTGCTGGGCGAAGTTCGCGCTGCGGCTCACGTGGATCAGGGTGTATTTTGCGCCCGTGCCCTCGTTGTCGCCGCGCACCTTGAGATAGCCGGTGTCATGGAGCAGGACGGCCATCAAGCCGAGTTCGAACAGCCGTTGTGGGACGACGGGCGTCGCGCCTGCTCGCTGGCGTCCCTGTAGAATCCTAGCGTAGCACAGCGTTCCCTGGAGGGTGTGTTCCAGATCGTGATAACGGGCATCAACGGCTTGGTAATCCCGGTAGCGACCCTCAAACGCCTCCACCGTCCACTCAAAAACCCGCGCGACAAACTCCTGGCTTCCCCGGCTGAACATCGCGGCGTGAATCGCCTTCACGGCTTCCATTACTGCAGCCGGGCTTTTGGTTTCAACAGCCGGGGACATGAGCAGACCTTACGTCGACAGCCTCGCTGATGCACGTGAATTTCATTGATCTGGCCGGGCGCGCAAATCCCAGTTGCCGGGCGGGACACGGTTTGGTAGCAAGGACAGCGTAATCACTTCGGCGCGGGTGTGGTTCAATGGTAGAATGTGGGCTTCCCAAGCCTGAGACGAGGGTTCGATTCCCTTCACCCGCTCCAGTTCCGCTTCGTCTG
>CAZQEW010000192.1:0-6348 GCA_964591495.1 uncultured Klebsiella sp. | reverse complement strand
TTCCGCGGCCACAGTTCCGCTTGAACTGCGCTTTCCCTGCCCGCGTCCAACGCCCGCCCGACACACCATGAAACACGGACTACTCCTTTGCCTCGCCGTTTCGGCGTGGTGCGCGACTGCGGCCGAGCCAGTCACATTGCAGCTTTGGCCCGAGGGACCGCCCTCCGCGATGAAGCCCAAGTCCGAAGCGACGACGAAGCTTATCCAGTCCTACGGCGGCACGAACGCCAACCGCCTCAGCGACATCACGGAGCCGACCCTTACCGTGTTCCGGCCCGAGCGGCCCAACGGCACATCCGTCGTCGTCGCGCCGGGCGGCGGGTTCATGTTCCTCTCCTACGCGCACGAGGGCACGCAGGTTTGCGAGTGGCTGAACTCCCTCGGCGTGACGGCCGTGTTGCTCAAATACCGCACGCCCACGCGCGATGAGGCGGAAATGTTCACGCTGCCCGTGCAGGACGCGCAGCGCGCGCTGGGACTCGTGCGTCATCGCGCCGCCGAGTGGAAGCTGGATCCGAAGCGCGTCGGCCTGCTGGGCTTCTCCGCCGGGGCAAATCTCGCCGGCCACGCCGCGTGGGACCGGACCCCGCGCACCTACCCGCAAAAGGCGGACCTCGACGACCCGCGCGGTCCGGACTTCCTCGTGTTCATCTACGGCGGCGGTTTTCTCGACGCGACGGACAAGACAAAGTTCGGCGCCGGCTTCAGCGTGCCGCCGGATGCGCCGCCCGCGTTCTTCCTTGTCGCTCACGACGACAAATCCAACCCCATCGAGGCCGCCATGCTTTACCTCGAATACAAGCGGCAAAACCTCTCCGCCGAGCTGCACATCTGCGCCAAGGGCGGCCACGGCTTCGGCATGAGGAAGAGCAAGGATCCCATCAGCGACTGGCCCGCGCGCTGCGGCGAGTGGATGCAGAGCATCGGACTGCTGGGCACGCCGGCCGGCCATGGAAACGAGACCAAGAAATGAACCGACGCCAATTTGTCCAATCCGGGACCGCCCTCGCCGCTTCCGCCGTGAACGGTTTTCCCCAAGCCCCGGCCAAGCGCGCCGAGTTCATCGCGAGCATCGAGAAGGTCACGCTCCGCCGGGGCCGCGATGGCAGCGGGCCGACGTGGTTTCATCCCCGTTGCTGCGTCGTGCCGGGTGCGGGCGGGCCGATGGTGCTGATGACGCTCCAGCCCATCGCCGGCTCGGACTACTTCGGTCCCGTGCATTGGATGACCACGCGCGACCTCGGCAAGACTTGGACCGACCCGCAACCCGTCCCGCCGCTGGGCCGCGTGAAGCTGGGCAACGGCCCGACTGAAGAAGGCGTCTGCGATGTCGTGCCCGAGTGGCACCCGCAGACGAAGTCTGTGCTCGCGCTCGGCCACAACGTGTTTTACTCCGGTCCGAAATTCTCTGCCGACCAGCCGCCGCGCTGGCCAATCTACGCGGTCTGGCGCGACGGCCAGTGGGGTCCGCGTCGCAAGCTGGAATGGGCCGACCCGCGCGGCGCTTACATTTACTCGAACAACTGCGGCCAGCGCGTCGTGCTGCCCAACGGCGACATCCAAATGTCCTTCACTTTCGGCGCGACCAAGGGCGAGGCGCGCGCCGTGGCCGGCGTGATTTGCGGCTTCGACGGCGAGACGCTCACGGTCAAGCAAGTGGGCGAACCCATCTTCAACCCGAAGGGCCGCGGCTTGCTGGAGCCATCGGTAACGCGGTTCCAAGGCCGGTTCTTCCTGACCATCCGCGCAGAGGACGGCCGCGGCTACGTGTGTGTCGGAGACGACGGGCTGAAGTGGTCAGCCAAAGAGCCATGGTGCTGGGAAGACGGCACGCCGCTCGACATGTCCACCACACAGCAGCATTGGCTCACGCACTCAGGGGCCTTGTTCCTGGTTTACACGCGCAAGGATGCCAGCAATCTCAAGGTCCCCCGCTGGCGCGCACCGCTCTGGCTGGCGCAGGTGAATCCGCGCAGTTTGCGGCTTTACCGGGACACAGAGCGCGTGGTGCTGCCGCTGGTCGGCGATGGCGTAAACCGGCCCGATGAGGTGGCCTACAGCGGCAACTTCCACCCGGTCAACGTCAGCCCGGAGGAATCTTGGGTGACCGACGGAGAAATGATGCCCAAGCAAGGTTGGCGAGGTGATCTGCTGCTCTCACGCATCCGCTGGCATCAGCCGAACCATTTGGCCAACCTATGAGCAGCTTCCCAGACCGATGATGGCGACGGCGGCGGGATTGTGACTTCCAGTTTGCTGGCGATTCTCAACGGCTTGCGGCTCATCTTTTCCATTCTCTCGCTGCTGTCGCACGACTAGCCTGCGCCCGTGTTGCCGGAACACAAATGGGAAACGGAACCGCTCCTGCGCTTTGTCGCGGGCGTGTGCTTCTGCCTGTCACTGGGCTCACTGGCCAGCAGCGCGGTGCTGCCCCGGGCGGCTTTCGCCACGCAGGAGGGGAAGTTCTTCCTGTTCGTCACCAACTCGCTCGTGCTGCATGGTGGCACCCTGCTGCTGGTGTCAGTCCTGCTGCGCGCTCACGGTTTAGGCTGGCGCGCGGCCTTTGGTTTCGCCCAGCCAGGCCTCGCCCGGACAATCGGCCTGGCCGTGGCCGGCGTGCTGGTGGCACTGCCCATCGCGCTTGTGCTCCAGCAGCTCTCTGCACTGGGAATGAAAACCGTCAGCGTGGAGCCCGAGGTCCAGGTGGTGGTGCAGACCCTGCAGGAGACGCAGACCCTCCAACAGCGGATGTTCTTTGCCTTCGTGGCCATCGCTGGCGCGCCGGTGGTTGAGGAGATCATCTTTCGTGGGATCCTTTACCCGGCGTTGAAGCAGCACGGCTGGCCGCGGCTCGCGCTGTGGGGCACGTCGCTGCTTTTCGCGCTGACGCACGCGAACGCGGCGACTTTCCTGCCACTCAGCTTTCTGGCCATGCTCCTGGTGTTCCTCTACGAGCGCACCGGCAATCTGCTCGCCCCCATCCTGACGCACAGCCTGTTCAACGCGGCCAATTACTTCGCCCTGGTCTACCAAAGCGAGCTGATGGATCTGCTTAGGCGGATCTCCCCTGCCCAGCCATGAAGGAATTCGACCTCATCGCCCGCCTCGCGGCCACGCTGCCCACGCACGACTCCGTGCTGGCCGGCGCGGGTGACGATTGCGCCGTGCTGGACCTCGGCCTGCCGCACCACCTCGTGCTCTTCAAGACCGACGCCGTGGTCGAGGGCATCCACTTCACCGCCGACGCACCGCCGGAGAAAGTTGGCCGCAAGGCGCTCGCCCGCTGCCTCAGCGACATTGCCGCGATGGCGGGCACACCCACGCACGCCGTCGTCACGCTGGCGCTGCCCGCGAAATTTGAATCCGCCCGCATCGAGGCCATCTACGCCGGGTTGACCGCGCTCGCTCGCGAGCACGGTGTCGCCATCGTGGGCGGCGAGACCACCACGAATCCCGACCGCCTGCTGCTGTCCATCGCCCTGCTTGGCACCGTGCCGCGCAGCCGCCAGGTGCTCCGCTCCGGTGCGAAGGCGGGCGATGCCATCTTCGTGACCGGCATGCTGGGCGGTTCGTTGGGCGGCCGGCACCTTGATTTCGAGCCGCGCCTGGCCGAGGCGCGCTGGCTGGCCGAACGCTTCACCGTCCACGCGATGATTGACCTGAGCGACGGCCTCGCGGGCGACCTGCGGCACATCCTCGAAGCCAGCGGCGTGGGCGCGGAGCTGCTCGCGAGCGCCGTGCCCGTCAGCCGCGCCGCGAAACAGCTTGCGCGGGAGGAGTCCTCGGCCAAGCCGCCGCTGCTGGCCGCACTCACGGACGGCGAGGATTTTGAACTGCTCTTCACCGTCGCCAGCCGATCCGCCGTGCCCCTGCTGGACGCGTGGAAAGGGCAGTTTCCAGACGTGAAACTCTCGTGTGTCGGCAAGATCACCGCCACGCCCGGCCTGCGGCTGCGCGATGAACGCGGGCTGCGGGAGTTCAACTTGCGCGGCTACGAACACTTTGCCTCCTGAGCAACCGCGGATGAAACCCGTCGTCACCAACTCCCCAGAGGAAACCGCTGCGCTCGGCGAGGCTTGGGCGCAGGAAGTCGCGCCGGGCTGGACCATTGCCCTTTGCGGCGACCTCGGCGCGGGCAAGACGCAGCTCGTGAAGGGGCTCGCGCGCGGGCTGGGTGTCACGGACCGGATCGCTTCGCCCACGTTTGCACTGGTCAACGAATACGGCGGCGGCCGGCTGCCCCTCTTCCACCTGGATCTCTATCGGCTCGACACTCGCGCGCAAATTGCCGGTGCCGGGCTGGACGAATACTTCTTCACGTCGCGCGGGGTGACGGTCGTGGAATGGGCGGAGCGCTGGTTTGGCCCGATGCCCGGGGCCGGGTTTGCAGTCACGGGTCGTGTCAGCCGGCTGCGCTGGGTGAAGTTAACGGCGGAAAGCGAAACGCGACGCCGCATCGAGCATGAAGATTTTGGCGCTTGAATTCTCGTCCGCCCGGCGCGGCGTGGCAGTCCTCGAGGAGGACCGTGTGCTCGGCGTGGCCGAGGCGGCGGGCATCACACCGGGGCCGCTGGCCTTGGTGGAGTCGGCCCTGAAGTCGGCGCAGACCGAACGCGAGCAGATCGAATGCATCGCGGTCGGGCTGGGACCGGGTTCCTACACCGGCGTGCGCTCGGCCATCGCGCTGGCGCAAGGCTGGCAGCTCGCGCTCGGGGTCAAGCTGGTGGGGGCCAGCAGTGCGGAGGTGCTGGCGGCGACGGCGCAAGTAACCGGGCTGAGCGGCCGGGTTGCCGTGGTGATTGACGCGCTGCGCGGAGAGTTTTACTCGGCAAGTTACGAACTCACGGGTGAAAGCCGGAAGGAAGTTTCCCCGCTTCGCCTGCTGCAACGCAGCGAAGTCGAGCGTCTCGTGGCGCACGGCGACCAACTCGTCACGCCAGATGGGCAATCTCCCTTTGGCGCCGCCATCCTGCTCCGGCCATCGGCGGGCGAGCTTGGAAGACTGGCCGGCCGGCGCACCGATTTTCTACCCGGCGAAAAGTTGGAACCGATTTATCTGCGCGAGACGACCTTCGTAAAGGCCCCGCCCCCGCGGTTTTACTGAGTGACCGTGCCGGCGATTTGCAGTCGCCGCCCGAAACCCGGAAACCCGAAGTCCCAGTCCGAAATCGCCGCTGAACGGCGAGTCCAAGTCGCCGGCAAGGACTACTGGTAGTGCGGCGGCTTCTGATTGTTGGCGCGGATGCGCTCCAGTTCGGCAGACTCCAGGGCCTGCGTGGCGCGGCCCAGTTCCTTTTGCAGCCGCGCGATGATGCGAGACTGCTCCACCACCACGCCGTTCAATTCCTCGTGCTGGCGCTCCAAGTGCGCAAGGGCGGATTCAACTTTCAACAGCCGGGTGGCCACGGATTCTTCCATGCCGGGATTACGCGTGAAGCCGGGGGAAATCCCAAGCCCGAAGTGCCGCCGGCCCTATCTGCCTTGCGAATCGGATGCCCCCACAAAACCGAATGCGGCAGCCGGTCAAAACCGGTCTGCCGCATTCGTTGAAGGAATTCGAGTGACGGGTCAGTAAACGCCCTCGACGATGTTCTTCTCCATCGCACCGAACGGGCGCACGTCGCCGACGCCGTCCCAAGCGTAGGGCGGGCGCGGGGCGCGGCGGATGGTTTCGTCGCGTTCAAGGAAGCGCGGCATGAAGAACTCCTGCGTGAGCGTGGTGAGTTCCACCCGACCCCATTCGCCGTAGCCGACGGTTTCTTCGGTTTTGTTCGGGTTCACCACGCGCAACACGGCGCGGGGCTGCGGGGCGTAGTAGGTGGCGCTGAAGTTATCCTCGGGCTGGAGCGGCACACTGGCGGCCAAACCCATGAGGGTGTTGCCATAGGTCGGATAGAAGCCGATGCGATTCTCCAGCAGCTCCTCGACGATGAAGCGGATTTCCTGCGGCTTCATGGAGGTGCCGCCGCAGAAGACGCCGCGGATGCCGGCCTCCCAGAGGTTGACCTTCTCGCCGAGGGCTTCGAGGAGCTTGGGCGTGGTGAACAGGCCGGTAACTTTGCGATGCTGGAGGATGACGGCCGCCTGGTCCACAACGTGGGCCATGTATTGCTTGGCCACGTCGAACTGCTTGTTCGAGATGAGCTTCTTCACGAAGCGCGGATCGAGGTCAATGAAGTAGCAGGAGCTGCCGCGCACGTTGGCGAGGTGCTCGATGGCGAGGCGGAGGCGGCGGGGGCCGGTGGGGCCCATCATCAGCCACGCGCCGCCGCGCGGGAAGTGCGCGTCGGAAATTTTGTCGCTGAACTCGGAGTAATCCACGCGGAAGTCATTCCAACCGATGCGCTG
>CAZQEW010000191.1:4455-6409 GCA_964591495.1 uncultured Klebsiella sp. | reverse complement strand
CGCCCATGATGGGCGGGGCGTCGAAGAAGACGAAGTCGTAGCGGCTCTTGGCCTCCTTGATGAAGTCCTTCATCTGCGGCGAGTTGAGAATGCCGAGCGCGCTGCTGGGCAGGCGGCCGCTGGGGAGGAAGTGCAGGTTCTCGAGCGACGTGGTCTGCACCACCTCCTCGAGCTTGTTTTGGCCGAGCAGGTAGTTGGTGAGGCCAAGTGAGTTGGTCAGGCCGAGGCGCTTGTGGAGACTGGGACGGCGGAGGTCGGAGTCCACCAGCAGCACCTTGTTGCCATTCTGGGCGAAGACGGTGGCGAGGTTGAGGATGGTGGTGGACTTGCCCTCGCCCGCGCCGCCGCTGACGACGGTGATGCAGTTGGCCTTCTCGTCCTTGCGGGTGAAGAGGACGTTGGTGCGCAGCACGCGGTAGGCTTCGGCGTGGGGGCTGTCGAGGCCCTCGTCCAGCAGGGCGCCGACGTTTTGCGGTATCACGGCCAGCACCGGCGCGGAAAGGGCACGCTCGACGTCGTCGATCGTTTTCACGCTGGTGTCAAGATACTCGATGAAGAACGCCAGCCCGATGCCCATGACCAAGCCCACAAAGCAGCCGAGGGCGATGTTGAGGGGCAGCTTCGGATAGGCAGCCTTAACCGCCGGCTCGGCTGGATCCACGATGCGGACGGCAGTCGTGCGGGGAATCGCGGCGTCATTCTCCTCGACAAGGATCTTGGTCTTGACGGTCTGCTGCAGTCGCTGCGCTTGCTCAAGCTGGTTGAGGGCCAGCAGGTAGGACCTGTTCTTTTCGGCAGCTGTGCGGTTGCGCTGTTTGGCTTCCTCCAGCTTGGCCTCCGTGGCGGTGAGTGCGGCGGACTGGGCCTTCAAGTCCGTTTCCAAGCCCAGCATAATGCCCTTCACCCGGTCGTCCACCTGCTGATTCAGCTTCTGAATGACGGCCTGCATGCTGAGATACACCGGGTTCTGCGGGCCAAGGTCGCGGCTCTTGGATACGAACTCCTTTTCCGCGACGCTGAGTTCCTCCAGCCGGCGGGATAGCAACTCGTCGTTGATGACCGGGCCCAGCGCGTTGCGGAGCAGTTCGGGCGGCACCTGCTTGAGTTCGTCGAAGCGCTTCTGCTGCTTGGTGTAGATGCCCCGGATCTCGATGAGCTGCTGCTCCAGCGCTCGGATCGTGTCGGTTTCCAGCGAAACAATCCCGGCCTGATTCTCGTGAATGACATTCAGGCCCTGGTCTTTCAGGATGCGGTTGACGTTGCTTTCCGCCATGTTGACGAGGGCGTCATGCTCGGCCAGTTTCTCCTTGAGGACCTTGATGCCCTGTTCGGCGAGGCGCTTGCGCAGTTCGTCGCGGTTGCCCTTGTAGACCTCGGCAATCTTGTTGGCGATCTCGGCCGCTTCCGCCTTGTCCTTGCTGTAGACGTTGACCTCGATGATGGAGGTGTTGCGGACGTTGCGGGGGTCAATGAGCTTGCTCAGGACTTGGAAAGCTTTGGGCCGTGATTCTCCGAGCAGGTATTTCTGGTTCCACCGCTGCACCAGCTTGAGGTCGTCGATGACCTTGTATAGCACCTCCTTGGACTGGAGGATCTCGAACTGGGTCATCACAAAGTAAGGATCGTGGCCCATCTGCAACTGCTGTGGTGCAAGTGTGGCGATGTCGCCGGCGTCCTTTTGCACGTCCATCCGGACGGAGCTCATGTAGGTGGGCTCGATCCAGCGGGTGATGAGCGTGGTGGTGACCACCACGAGCAGGAACACCGTGAAGATGATCAGCTTGCGCATCCGGATGATGCGCCAGTAATCGAGGAAGTGGAGCCGCTGGTCGGCGGAGTCAGCGGCGGAAGACGCAGCGTCCATGGGTTAGAAAAGCAAAAGAGGCCAGAGTTTGTTGGCTCCAGCCTCCCTCGCGAATTGCCAAGCCGTCAATCAGTAAGATACCGCACGCGG
>CAZQEW010000191.1:0-4355 GCA_964591495.1 uncultured Klebsiella sp. | reverse complement strand
CTCCAGCCTCCCTCGCGAATTGCCAAGCCGTCAATCAGTAAGATACCGCACGCGGCCGGGGCTTACCAAGAGGCCTTCAAGCCAAGGTAAATCCGGTTACGGTAGTAACTACGGCCAGCGAGATCGGCATCCTGGCGGTCATAGTTGTAGCCACCCTCAAGCGACAAGAACTGGTGGAAGCGCCACTCGAGATTGATCCCGACCCCGAAAATGTTATCCGCCACGTTGGGTGTGCCCACGGTCTGGCGATACTGGGAGAGCTGGTAGTTGGCCAGCAGCGATCCACGCAGGTCGGGGTTGAACTCGTGGTTGAGCGAGCTGTAAACCGAGGTTGCTTCGGCGTCCACGGACGTTGCCACGTCGGTGGTGGTTCGCACATGGCGAACACCCAGCTGGACAGTGCTGTTTTGCAGGTATTCCCAAGACGCGTTCGCATCCGCATAGGGGCTCGTGTTCGAAGTCCGGAAGGCAGGAACGGCCGCGCGGGCATTGGGATACTCCACATATTGGACGCCAACCCGGCCATTGACACGGAACTCGGGCGTTAGGCGGCTGCCCATGCCGGTGAAGAAGTAGTGGGTGCTGCGGTCGCGCGTGGAGGGCAGGTTGCCTGCACCATCCAGCGGGTCCTTGCTCGTCATATCGGCCAGGCCATAGGAGTAGCCCATGAGCAGTTCGGTCGAAGTCTCATCGAAGATACGATACCGACCGGCAAGCGTGAAAAGGTGCTCCACACGGTCAAGCAGCGCCGAGCGAGCCCCGGCACCGCTGGCCTCAAAGTCCTGTTGGTAGTCAAAAAACGTGTTCGCGTAGCTCACTTCCCCGGACCAGCGTTCGATGATGTCGTCGATTGAATACTTCAGCTCGACGTTATTGCGAAGGTTGTTGCCGGAGGTGCGCCCGAAGAGGGTCTGCGCGCCTGAGTCCAACACGCCCGGTTCCTGTGCGATCGCAAACGAGTCGCTGAACGTGAACTTCTGCTTTTCCGACAGGCGGTGGGTGAGATTTACCCCGAAGTCGACGCTATGGTCCGCTGTGCCGGTCCGGCGGTCTTCAAAGTAACGCATGCCGTAGCGCGACGAGAGATCCAGATCGGTTTGATCTCGGGAGATCCGGTAGGAAGCCGACGGGCTGAACTCAAAACCCCAGCTGCTGCGCTTGGTCGGGCTGCCTGCGGCGGCACGGGAGGGCAGTGTGAAATAGTTGTCGTCGTAGAAGCTGCGCACCGTCGTGGACACATTCCACGGCTTGGTTTCCTGAGCCAGAGCGGGCTGCATGACCGCCGCGCCCAGAGCCGCGATGCCGGTCGTCGCAAGAATACGTTTCATAAGACCTTTGGTGTCCGCGTTTCCCGTTGAAATTACGGGTTCTTCGTAAGGCAATGGGTTACGAAGTGTCAACGCTATTCTACCCGTCGGCCACCCTGTTTGGGGCAGGAAATCAGGCGGGTGCGGCCGCCTTTGCTCCCTCGCGCGCCCGCTCCAAAATTACGTCCGCCATGAGGGGGTCGCTGCCGATGCTGGGCGAATACCACAACCGCCGTCCGTGCCGTTCCGTGGGGTTGCGCCAAGTCGGTTGGCCGGCACGGAAGCGTGCCTGCACGCTCGGTGCCGGTTCGCCCAGCATGACCGGAATATCCTCGTAAGAATGCAGTCCATCGCTGATGAAGAACGGCACCATGACCAGGTTCTTGGCGGGTGTTCTTTCCCACACCCCTTCGATCCGGGGCTCTTCCTCCATGAATGCCGCATGGACCTCGGAGTAGGCACCCCGAGCGCGGATCAAGTCCACCTGACGCTCAATCGCTTTGCGGGAGTTTTCGTTGTTGCCTGTCCCGTGCCCGGCGATAAAGAGCGCAGTATCCGAAGGTTTGGGCAGCGTAGGGAATGGATGCTTCTCCAGCACCGCCCGGGCCCGGGCGAGCAGGACCTCCGTCATGCTGTGGTGGGTGCCAACCGGGCCGCAGTAGTGCAGGGTCTGTGATCCCCGCCGTTGAATCCGGGGAAAGTCCTTTTCCCCGTTGCGGCACAGTCCCAGTTCGCGGGGGATGACCTGCTCGGTGAAGTAGCCATCGCTGATGAACAGGGGCACGATGAACACGCGGGGCGCAAAGACACCGCGCAACACGCCGCACAGCATCGGCTCCTCCTTCCAGAAGCATGTGACAACCTGCGAAAAGATTCCCCGCCGCCGCAACGCATCGGCGTGTTGAAGGGTTGGGGCTGCGGACTCAGCGTTTAAGGTTGAGCCGTGTCCCACCAGCACCAAGGCCGCGTCGTTAAATGATTCGTCTGCCACAGGCCATAGTTAGCCCGAAAATTCCCAAAGCCCAAGTCCGTTCCGCACCGGGCTCACGGGCGCTCGACTCTCCGGCCGGTTTACCCCAGGCTCAAACCCCAGACCATGAAACTCAGCGCCCTCGTCGCTCTCATCGCCGGTGCCTTCGCCGCCACGGTTGCTGCCGCGCCCGCGAAGCCCAACATCCTGTTCCTCCTGAGCGATGATCACAGTTATCCCTACCTTTCGTGCTACGGGAATCCCGATGTGCGCACGCCCAACCTCGACCGCCTTGCCGCGGAGGGCATGCGTTTCGATCGCATGTTTGTTTCCTGTCCGCAGTGCGTGCCCTCCCGCGCGGCGCTCATGACCGGCCGCTCGCCCGTCGCCGTGCGGATGGTGCGCTTCACCTCGCCGCTCCCAAGTGACATTCCCGCACTGCCGGATTTGCTGCGGGATACGGGCGGTTATTTCACCGGGGTCGCGGGGCGCAGCTACCATCTCGACGGTCCGGCCACCGGCGGCCAGCGGGCGGCACCCGAGTTGGGCGGCGTCATGGACCGGCACAATCTGCGCACCTTCACGCAGCGCGTCGACTACGTGGAGAAGGGTGGCGGAATGCAAAACTTCGGTGGCAAGCTGGCGGCATTCCTCGACAAGGCGCCCAAGGACAAGCCCTGGTTCTTCTGGCTCGGCTTCTCCGACCCGCACCATGTCTGGACCACGCAGGGCAAACGCGGCGCGCTCGACCCCAAGAAGCTCACGCTCCCGCCGCACCTGCCCGATCTGCCCGGCGTGCGCGGCGACCTCGCCCGCTACCTCGCCGAGATCGAGCACCTCGATGACGACGTGCAAACCGTCCTCGACACGCTCAAGGCGCGCGGCCTCCACCAGAACACGCTCGTCGTTTTCATGGGCGATAACGGCATGGCCATGCCGCACGGGAAAGGCGCGCTCCACGACCCCGGCATCAATGTCCCCCTCATCGTCCGCTGGCCCGGCGTGCTGAAGCCCGGTCAAACCACGCGCGCGCTCATTTCGGGCGAGGACTTCGCGCCCACCATGCTCGAGGCCGCCGGCGTGAAGCCGCCCAAGGACATGAGCGGTGTGAGCTTCCTCAAGCTCCTGCGCGGTGAACCGTTCACGCCCCGCCAGTTCATCTTTGCCGAGCGCGGCCCGCACGGCGGCGACGGCGGCATGAAGCCGGACATTCTCGCGTCCACCTTTGATCTCGCCCGCTGCGCGCGCAGCGACCGCTTCAAGCTCATCTACAACTGCACGCCGCACGGGGCCGTCGCGCCGGTGGACAGCCAGCGCGACCCCGGCTGGCAGGACATGCTCGCGGCGCACAAGGCCGGCACCCTCAAGCCGCAGTTTGTGAAGGCCTACTTCACCGCGCCACGCCCGACCTTTGAGCTTTACGACCTCGACGCCGATCCGGGCGAGTTGAACAACCTTGCCGGCAAGCCCGAGTTCAAGGAGCACGAACTCGCCCTCAAACGCGCGCTTACCGAGAAGATGGTCTTGGACTGGGATTTCCTGCCCGCGCCGTTGCGATAACCTTCTTGGCGAGATGCCCATCCATATACCGGCTATGAAGACCATTATCCGATTGTGCGCTTTGCTTGCGGTTGCGAGCCCTTTGTTCGCTGCCAAGCCCAACTTCATCTTCATCCTCAGCGACGATCTCGCGCAGGGTGATCTTGGGGTTTACGGGCAGAAGCTCATCCAGACGCCGAACCTCGACCGCATGGCGCGCGAGGGCACGCGCTACACGCAGGGGTATTGCGGCACGACCGTCTGCGCGCCGAGCCGCACGTCTTTGATGACTGGATTGCACATGGGCCATTCGCCCATTCGCGCGAACCGCGAGGTGCAGCCGGAAGGCCAGAAGCCGCTCCCCGCGGGCACGTTTACCGTGGCCAAACTGCTGAAGAGTGAAGGCTACGCGACCGCCGCCATCGGCAAATGGGGCATGGGCATGTTCGACTCGACCGGCAGTCCGTTGAAGGTCGGCTTCGATCACTTCTTCGGCTACAACTGCCAGCGCCACGCGCACAGCTACTTCCCGACCTACC
>CAZQEW010000190.1:0-6438 GCA_964591495.1 uncultured Klebsiella sp. | reverse complement strand
GGAAGTGCAGAAAGGGTGAGCCGTCCACTTCACCCTGCCCGCAGGCTCGAAACATTTCCGGGATTGCGTCCGTCTGGTCTGACAACGAAATTAAGCACACGTATGAAATCCGCCTTGCTCATTTGGTTCGCCGGGGCTGTTTTGACCGTGGCCGCCGCCGAGAAGCCCTTTCCGGCGCACTGGGGAGAACCGCCGCGCATCCAGACGCGCGACCTCATTGATCTGCCCGGCGGCTATGGCAAGGGCAGCTCCACGATGCGCAACTGGATCAACGCCAATCTGGAGAAGGACAAACTGGCGCAGGCCGGCGGAGCCAAGAACGCCGCCCCCGCCGCAAAGGCCGTTTACTCACAGAACTTCGACCAAGCCGAGCTGGACAAGGTTCCCGAAGGAATGCTGGTGCTGGACGGCGGCTTCGCCGTGAAGGCCGCCGCCAGCGGCAAGGCGCTGGAGCTGCCGGGCGACCCGCTGGAAACTTTCGGCGTGCTGTTTGGTCCATCGGAGAAAGATGGCCTCTGTGTGCAGGCGCGCATCTCGGGCACCGGCAAAGGCCGTCGCTTCCCCGTGCTCGCCGTGGGGCTCAACGGTGTGGGGGGCTACAAGCTGCAGATCACTCCCGCAAAAAAGGCGCTGGAGATTTACAAGGGCGAGGACGTCAAGGCCAGCGTCCCCTTCGACTGGCAAAGCGGCAAGTGGGCAACGCTAAAGTTCCAGCTTCGCCCTTCGGGCAAGGCTGGCGAATGGCTCGCGGAGGGCAAGGTCTGGGTGGAAGGCGCGCCTGAACCGGCTGCTTGGCAAATCACTTTTACCGAGACTGCCGAGCCTGCCCCCGGTCGGCCGTCCATCTGGGGATTGCCCTTTTCGGGCACGCCGATCCAGTTCGACGACCTGGTGGTGACCCCTGCGAAACAGCCGTAACCCTGCGCCGGTTTGTCCGTGCCTTTTGCCCGGTTTTTCCACAAACTTTACCCACTCATGAAACAAAAACTGCTCCTCATGCTGGCATTGGCCAGCCTCGTCCTCACTTCCACCCACGCGGCAGATTATGTGCCGCAAGTTGGCCTCCAGACCTGGACGTGCCGCAACATGAGCTTCGAGGAAATGGTCGCCTTCGCCGAGAAGAACGGGCTCAAGCACATCCAGGCCATCGGCAAGCACATTGACCCGATGGGCTCGCTCGACGACGCCAAGAAGAAGAAGGCCGTCCTCGATGCGAAAGGCATGAGTTTCTACACGTTCGGCGTGGCCGGCACCTTCCCGGAGAAGGAGAAAAACCGGAAGCTGTTCGACTTCGCGAAGGCCATGGGCATCAAGGTCATCATCGTCGAGCCCAAGAACGACAAGGCCCTGTGGGATGGGCTCGAAGAACTGGTGAAGGAATACGACATCAAGCTCGCCATCCACAACCACGGCAAAGACTCAGTCTACGGCACCCCCGAGAAAGTGTGGTCGGTGCTCAACGGACGCGACGCGCGCATTGGCGTGTGCATGGACGTCGGCCACATCACCGGTGCCGGCTTCGACGCCGGCAAGGCGTTCGTGGACTACAAGGGCCGCGTGTATGACATCCACCTGAAGGACAAGAAGGTGGACACCATTGACGGCAAGCAGGTCATCACCGACGTGATGGTCGGCACCGGTGCGGCGAACTACAAAGGTTTGCTCGCCGAGCTGAAGAAAGCCAAATGGCCCGGAGTGATGGCGATCGAAACGGACAACGCAACCTTCGCCAAGGAACCCAGCGAGTTCGTCGCGGGCGCAATCAAGTTCGTCAAGGAGAACGCCAAATAATGGCGGACGGGTCTGGACTGGAAATGCCCTGTTGACACCCCGACGGCTTTCTGGTGCTATCCCCGTCCCTTTTGGGAAGAAAACTTATGTATGCTGTTCTGGAAACGGGCGGGAAGCAGTATCGCGTGACCGCCGGTGACACTTTGGAAGTCGAACGCCTCACGGTTGAGGCCGGGCAACCGGTCACCTTCGATCGCGTGCTGTTGATCAATGCCGATGGCAAATTGAGTGTCGGCACCCCGACCGTCGCGTCCGCCTCGGTCATCGCGGATGTCGTCGAGCACAAACGCGGCGACAAGGTCATCGCCTTCAAGATGAAGCGCCGCAAGGGCTACCATCGCACCGTCGGCCATCGGCAGGAACTCACCGTCGTCAAAATCAAAGAAATCAAGGCTTAATCGCGAGCGGGAGAATCCCGCCCGCCAGAAAGACATTTATGGCACACAAGAAAGGTCAAGGCAGCAGCCGTAACGGGCGCGACTCAAATGCAAAGCGCCTCGGTGTAAAGGCATTTGGTGGCGAATCCGTCACCGCCGGCAGCATCATCGTCCGCCAGCGCGGCTCCAAATTCAATGCCGGCCAGAATGTCGGCACCGGCCGGGACTGGACCCTGTTCGCCCTCGTGGACGGGCAGGTCAAGTTCGAGAAGGCCCGCCGCCGCGTGAACGTCGTTCCGGCCGCTGTCCCGCAGGCTGTGGCGCAGAACTGACGCCCGCTCGCTTGAACTCTCGGCGAGGCTTCGGCCTCGCCTTTTTTATTATCTACCCTTCACCTTTGCCAGCCACCTAGTTCACATGTTTGTCGATGAGGTCAAAATCTTTGCTCGCGCCGGACACGGCGGGAAGGGCTGCGTCGCGTTTTGCCGGGAAGCCTACCGGCCGAAGGGAGGGCCTGATGGCGGCAACGGCGGTCGGGGCGGCAGCGTCATCCTCCAAGCCGACCACGACCTGAACAACCTCATCAACCAGTTCTACGTCCCGCGTCTGATTGCTCAGAAAGGCGAGCATGGCATGGGCAAGGGCATGGACGGCCACGCGGGCAAGGATCTGGTCGTCAAAGTCCCCTGCGGCACCTTGATTTGGAAGCTGCCCACGCCAGCCGAGGAATTGCCTCAGGAGGAACCGGAGCCCTCGGAACCGGTTGAGTTGAAAAAGAAATCCGCACCTGCGGAGACGGTCCTGATTCCGACTCCCAAACGTGCGCTGATGCGGTGGGCTGGCGGAGCCGTGGCGGAGGAGGTTGATTTGGCTGCCGAAGAGGCGGCACATGGAGAAACCGGCCCGGATCAAGCGGAATTGGTCGCTGACCTCACCCAACACGGCCAGCAGTTCGTGCTGTGCAAGGGCGGCCGCGGCGGTCTGGGCAACCGCAATTTCGCCACGGCCCGGCGCCAGACCCCGCGATTCGCCCAGCCTGGCGAACCGGGCGAAGAAGGCTTCTATCGCTTCGAGCTTTGCATGATGGCTGAAGTGGGGCTCGTGGGCTACCCGAACGCGGGCAAGTCCACCCTTCTCACCACCATCTCTCGCGCGCGGCCCAAGATTGCCGCCTATCCGTTTACCACGCTCACGCCGCAAGTCGGGATTGTGGAATACTCCGACTTCAAACGGCTGACGATTTGCGATGTGCCGGGGCTCATCGAGGGGGCACATGAAAATGTCGGCCTGGGGCACGCCTTCCTGCGCCATATCACGCGCTGCAAGGTTCTGGTCATCCTGCTGGACATCGCCGGCACGGACGGCCGCGAGCCGTGGGACGATTACAAACAGCTGCTGAGCGAGCTGGAACTTTATGACCCCGCATTGCTCGACAAGCCGCGCCTGGTGGTGGCGAACAAAATGGACGAGCCCATAGCCGAGGCGAATCTGAAAAAATTTAAGCGCCGCATCCCCCGCACCCCGGTGCTGCCCATTGCGGCGGCTTTTGACGAGGGCATCCCCAAGTTCAAGGCGCTGATCCGGGAAGCCGTGGAAGAGGCCGGCGAGGTCTAGCGGCAACGGCAGGACCTTTGCCGGGAAGGAAGGCGGCATGACTGCGGCCGCCGGCCGCAAAATTTGATTCCCTTTCCTCCGCGCTCACCTACTGTGCCGGCTTGTTCGTCGCGCCTTGGGGCGCTCAAACTTGAACCGAACTGAACTATGCCACTGACACACACCACCAACCTGTTCGCCAAGGCCCTGAAGGGCAAATACGCCCTCGGCGCGTTCAACGTGAACAACATGGAGTTCATCCAGGCGATCGTCGAGGCCGCCGAGGAGGAGAAGGCCCCGCTCATGCTCCAGATTTCCAAGGGCGCGCGCGATTACGCGCATCCCGTCTATCTGAAGAAGCTCATCGAGGCTGCGGTCAGCCTCAGCAACATTCCCATCGCCGTCCACTTGGACCATGGCGACAGCTTCGAGCTCTGCAAGCAGTGCATTGATGAGGGCTTCACCAGCGTGATGATTGACGCCTCGCACGACCCCTTTGAAAAGAACGTTGAGGTCTGCCGGAAAGTCGTGGAATACGCCCACAAGCACAACTGCGTCGTCGAGGGCGAGCTCGGCATGCTGGTCGGCGCGCAGCATGACGACGGCGAAGAGGGCGGCTCCTATTCCAAGGGCGGCTGCTACACGCACCCCGAGGAGGCGGTGGAGTTCGTCCGGCAGTCCGGCGTGGACTCGCTGGCCGTCGCCATCGGCAACAGCCACGGCGCCTACAAGTTCAAGGGCGAACAGCACCTCGACCTGGAGCGCCTCAAGGCCATCAAGAAGGCCCTGCTCGACGCCGGCATGGGCGACTACCCGCTGGTGCTGCACGGAGCCTCCTCGGTTCCCAAGGATCTCGCCCAGAAGATCAACAAGTACGGAGGTGATCTCGGCGAGGAGACCGCCGGCGTGTCCGAGGCCGACATCGAGGTGGCCCGCCGCGTGGGTTGCACCAAGGTCAACATCGACACCGACCTGCGCCTTGCCATGACGGCGGCGATCCGCGAGGTGCTCGTCACCAAGCCCAAGGAGTTCGATCCCCGCAAGTACCTCGGGCCCGCCCGGAAGGCCGTGAAGGAACTGGTGCGCCACAAGCTGCGCAACGTCCTCTGCTGCGCCGGTCACGCCTTCGACTGAGAAGCAGCCCCGCAGGCGCAACGGCCCTCCGGATCCGACGATCCGGCGGGCCGTTTTCGTTGCGGGGTGGTCCTTGGCGGCCCCGCCGTTCGGTCACCGCTGCAGCGACTCCAGAAAGGCCACGAGGTCGCTCAGTTGCTGGAGTGTCAGGGTCTCGTTGTAATCGCCCATCCGCGAGAACTTCCCCTGGGTCACCAGGTTCCTCTGGAATCCCGGTTCGATCCGGTGGGAGGGATTGATGATCGAGTTCACCAGCTCCATCCGGCTGGGTTTCCGGGTCTCCATCCCCAGCACGACCGGAACCGCCGGTTGGGCGTGGGGCGCCTCGAACTCCTTCTCGTACCCCTTCACCACGTGGCACCCGTGGCACCAGAGCATGTTGAAGGCCGCCCGTCCGCGATCCGCCTTCCCCTCGGGCAATTGCAGGGTCCAGGTGGAACCGCTGTCGGGGGCGAGCACCGTGGGGCGGGTTCCCGGGAGTCGGATCTGATCGGCCGACCAGACCGGCGAGCCGACCGCGTCCCTCAGCACCAACGACCGTTCTCCGACGCTGATCGCGCGGGCGATGATCACCGATTCGCCGCCCATGGGCACCCGCGACCCTTCGATGGCGAGCGGATCCTTGGGCTGCAGCTGCAACTCCTGACGTTCCATGAACCAACGCGGGCCGAGATGCACCGTCACCTTGTCGGCCCCCGACTGCACGATGGCCCGGACGCCCGGCGACGCGCCGCCCCCCGGCCGGAAGGATTCCGACCGGATGACCCATCCCCGCAGGCTGACCAGCGAGTTGGTGTCGAATTGACGGACGTAGGGTGAGGTCGCCGACCAGCCTCCCGTGCCGGGCCAGCGGAAACGGTCCTGGGCGAGTCCGGTGGCGGATCCTAGCAGCAGACCCGCAAGGCAGGTCAGGGCGAGACGTCGGGCGGGGGCGGAGCGGGTGATCTTCATGATGGAGAAGGGTGGGTTTCTGGGCGCGATCACGCCCGGAACGACAGGTAGTTCCTGGGGATCGCGCGGCCACACGTCGTTTGGCCCTCCCGCCCCACCCCTTGTCCTGCATGTCCGGAAAATCCTTGCCGGTCGGAAAAACCTCCTTCGCCCCGCGGCGGAGTTGCGGCATCGTGCCGGGAGTCATGTCGCTGCAGGAACACCGCCAAGCCATCGATGCGCTGGACGCCGAGATCGTGCGACTGCTCAACGAACGCACGCGTCACGTGCTGGAGATCGGAGCCATCAAGACCCGTCACGGCCAGGAGATCTACGCTCCCCACCGCGAGCGCGCCGTGTTCCAGAAGGTCTTCCGCCACAACCAGGGGCCGATCACCAACGAAGGGCTCCGGGCCATCTACCGCGAGATCATGTCCTGCGCCCTCTCATTGGAACGCAGCCTGACCATCGCCTACCTCGGGCCCGAGGCCACCTTCACCCACCAGGCCGCCCTGCGTCGCTTCGGCGCCTCGCTGGCCTATGCGCCGCAGCGGACCATCGCCGACGTCTTCAACGAGGTGTCGCGTCAGCAGGCCGACTATGGCGTGGTGCC
>CAZQEW010000189.1:0-6468 GCA_964591495.1 uncultured Klebsiella sp. | reverse complement strand
TGCGGCACCGAGCGCATCATCTGCAGCTGGCAACGCCTGAGCTGGGCCGCCGCCAGCTCCGCCGGGAACAACAGCCGCATCTCGTCCCCCGCCGCGATGACCAGTTGGTCGAACGGAAACCGCCGCCCGTCACTCGTCTCCACCGCGTCCTCATGCACCTTCACCACCGGCGTGCCGAAATGCACCTCCGCCCCGCGCTCCACCACAAGCCGCGCGAGCGCCGCAATGGCCGAAGGCGGATGCACCACCGTCTCCGCCGGACTGAACAACGCGCCCCGCAAGCCCTCCGGATTCGCCGCCGGAAAACGGCGCAACACCTCCTCCGGCTCCAGCAGTTGAAACTCCCCCTCGCCCCCGCCGCCCGCCGTGAACTCCCGCAACACCGCCCACGCCTCCTCCCGATACGCCAAACTCAGCGACCCCTGCGGCTTCAGCCAAAAACCCGCTTCTGCCGCCAGTTCCCGCCAACGCCGCACCCCGAACAGCGCCTGCTCCCGCTCCGCCCCAGCCGCGCACCCGATGGGCCAGAGCGTGCCGAAATTCCGCACCGATGCCCCGAGCGGCCGGCCATCTCGCTCCAACACCGTTACTGCCCAGCCCGCCTCGCGCGCCGTCAGCGCGTGCGCGAGCCCGATGACTCCTGCTCCGACGATGACGACACTCTTTGTAGAATTGGCCGATGGAGACGACACAGCCAGAGCGTAACCGGAAACCCAAACCGACCGCAAATTCTCTGAAACACCTCGTCCGCTCCTCGGCCCGCGCGACTCGGGTCGCATAAGGCGATGCCTTCTGGGTCAAAGCGCGCGGTGACGGTCGCGCCTTTGCCTTCGGCCAATTATTTGAAATTGAGATCACGCAGCCTAGCTGCAGTGTCCACGATGGCACAGGTGATGTGCCCATGCCCTGTGATGAGACGTGCGCAGACGTCTACGGCGTGCCGATGCAAATCAGTTCCTTCAGGGTGCGGGCGTAGATTCGGCCATCGGAAAATGAGAGGCTGGATAGACTCCAGGTTTCCGTGGCGGGGCCGAGATCGCTGATGGAAAGCAGTGCGCGTTCGTCGAGTCGTTCCGCGTTCCAATCCACGACGTAGACCATGCCGAGCATCGTGGGGAGATAAAGTTTCCCGCCGACCACCGTGCCGCTGGCTGCGGATACGTGCCCCCAGCCGTTGCCGGCATTGCGCCGGTCCTCTGAGGCGATGAACCCGGCGGCGTTCTTCATGTCGTTCGGCAGGGCTTTCTCCCACAGCACCTCGTCTTTCTGGCCGGCGCGGCGGACGACTTGCACCGGCACTTGCAGGTATTCCACCGCGCCGGTGTCGAGATTGACCCGGCCGATCATGAAGGAGTCGGCGGCGCGGAAATAGTGAAAGCGCCCGGCGAGCACGTTTGAGTTCTTGGTCAGGGGCTGTCGGAATCCGGGCAACGTCGCGTTTGTAAGCCGGGCGTAGCCACCGCCCGCGCGACGGGTGATCGTCACTCCTTCCACCAGCGAAGACCGGCGGACAATGCGGCCCGTGGCGACTTCGATGGCAAGGTGTTCCTTCCCGGCAAAGGCGTAGGCGTGCGTGGCATTCCAGCACGCGTTCTGTGCCGACGGATAACCTTGAATCGGCAAATCCCAAATGGTCTTGCCGGTGTCCGCGTTGACCAAGGACAGCCCGTAGGGTTCCTCCGGCGGTTGATGTCCGCCGCCCCGTCCCGTCAGCACGGCGCTCACGCCACCGGCTGTCCGACCGAAGATCGAAGTCTGATGGACGGATGTCCCGGTTTCGGCGATCCACTTCCGGCGGCCGGTTTCCAGGTCAAACGCCTGGAGATGGGTCCAATACCGGCGTTCGCGTCCCAGGGCTTGAGCCCCCGTCTTGGTGGTGTGGACCAGCTTCAAGTCCCGATGCGGATACTGGACGGTGATGATGTTGCCATCATGGAGGATTGGCTCGTGCAACCGCGCATGATGCCGACCGAACGGCACCCAGTCGTAGGACCACAGCTCCCGGCCCTCGAAGTCGAAGCATTTGAGGCTGCCGCCCACGTTCACAAAACAAATCCGGCGACCGTCCGCCACCGGCGATGCTGCCGTGTTGTCGCTGAAGAGGCTGGAGAGGTCGGTTTCCCGAACGCCCGGGATCGTGCGCCGCCAGAGTTCCTTGCCGGAACCGGCATCGAAGCACAGGCCGACGATGTTTGAGCCGTATTGCGTGTCCGCGGTGATGGGTTCGTGGCTGGTGACGAACACCCGGCCGTTGCTGATGATGGGCGTTCCTTGCCCTGTGCTGGGGAGCGGGGTGCGCCAGAGAATGTTTCGGCCGTGGGTCACGCTGAAATCCGCCGGTGCGGTTCCCTTCACGGCGAAATTGCCGTTGGGGCCTGCGGCCTGCGGCCAGTCCTCGGCGCGCGCGCGATCGCCCAGAAAGCCGGCCAGGGCGTGAAGTGAGACAACCCCGAGCAGGAGAACACGGCGGCGGCTGGCGGAGTTCATCGCTCGGGTGCTCGCAGGGCGGTTGAGGGATCGAGTTGATGCCCGGACGGACTAACGGCCTGACGCGCGTGCCGGCTCGTCCCGGCCAGCCTTGCGGTAGAGAAAGGCGTCGGAGGTGACGAGCGACTTGATGAGCGCCCTCATGCTGCCGCCGCTGTCGCGGTAGGCGCGGTGGGCGGCCTGGAGGACTGGCGCATCATTGAGGGTTTCGTTGCGGCCCATCCAGAAGCGAAAGGCGTGGCGGACGAAGACCTGCTCTACGCGCTCGCTCTCGGCGAGTTTCTGGATCATCTCCAAGGCATTGCTGACCGGGCCATCCAGTTTGGGATCGCCGCTGTCAATGATCTCGCCCGTGGTGTTCACGGGTTGGTCGAGCTCGGTGGTGCGGAAGAGGCCGGCGTGGTTATACATCTCGAAGGGCAGTCCGAGCGGGTCCATTTTCTGGTGGCAGGTCCAGCAGTATTGCGCCCTCGTCACGCGCATGCGCTCGCGCAGGGTGTTTTCCGGCTCGGCCGGGAGCTGGGCGTCAACGGTGATCGGCACATCGGGAATGCCGCCGCCGAGCAAGCGCTCACGAATCCAAATGCCGCGATGGATGGCATGATTGTCCATGGCGTCGGATTGGGAGACCAACCAGGCGGGATGGGTGAGGATGCCAAGCCGCTGGCCCGCGGGGGCGGTGGCCAGGATGCGTTCGGGCTTCATCGAGCCGGCTCCGAACGAGGGGCGGCTGACGCGGGCGAAGGTCACCGGACCTTGTAAGTTAGCCTCGGCGACTTCCAAGTTCGCGCCGTTTCCGCGTTTCCCATCCTTCTTGGGGTTGTCGCTCCGCGGTTCGGCCGCCGCTTTGCTCGCCCGCTCCTGTTTGGTGAGTTTCCGGCCGAAGTAGCTGTTGTCCGTCTTGGTGGCCACCACCCGCTGGGTGGTCAGCAGTTGTTTGAGAACGTCCTTGTCTTCCTGAAGGATGATCTCGATCAGGCGGTCCGTGCTGGCCGTGGCGTCAAACATGGCTCGGTAGTGCGCCTCGCCTCGGCTGGAAACACCCGTCGCGGCGAGCGCCTTGGTGTCCTTGCAAATGTAGCCGGCCTGGTCGTAGTCGAAGAAGTCGCGGAAGAACTGCAGGACGCGTGGCTTGCGAATGCTGTCATCGGCGAGCATCCGGGTTACCTCGCGGCTCACATCTTCTCGTGTCCGCATGCGCCCGGCGATGATCGCCTGGCGCAGTGATTCGTCGGGCTTGAGGTAGCGCAGCGCATGGTTCACGGCCAGACCCAGCTCCCAATCCTGTAGCATCACCCGGCCGTGCTGGTCCGGCCGGCCGGTTTCCACCAGTTCCGGACGAAACAGGGCGTCGCGATCCAGAAAGATGGAGGACAAGCCCATGATCACGCCGTCCTTCTTGCCGACCTTGGCAATGGCGTCCTTCACGATCTGCAGGTAATTGTCGGATTCCTTCCGGGCGGGCGGGCGGAAGGTCAGGGCCTCGAACAAATAGTCCACCGCAGCGCGCAGGCTTGTGTCTGAGACGGTGTCATTTTTCATCAGGTCGAGGACCGGGGTCAACGGCCGGAGGACTTTCGTGCTATAGACAATGGCCGTGGGCAGTCCTCGGAGATCGCCCTTGGGTTTGACCCGGTCGTAGGTCTTCGGATCGTCCGTGATCTGCTCCGGCATGCCGACGAGGCTGAGCGGTCCGTAGGCCATGTATTTCAGGATGTCCTCCGCCTTGCCGAGGACCTGCGTCGCCTCGGCACTGTTGACCGTGTAGAAGTCGGGGTAGTTCTTCAAACCGGTCTTGCGCGCCGATGAGAGCACCACGGGCACGCTCTTCACCGCCGTGGCGTAGGCCACGGTGCCGCCTTCCCAGCGAAGGATCTGGTCCGTGCCGAAGTAGAGTTTGAGTTCGCCGCCGTGGTTGATGGGAACCGCGTCGCCATGCGTGCGGAGCCCGGGCCTCGCGGGGTCGTATTTCGGCTCGATGTTGATCAGCTCGTTGAGCCGGGTGATGTGTTCTTGCGGCGTCACGCGCCAGATGCGCGCGGGCGAGGAGGGGGGCTGGAGTTGGATGCCAGCTGGTAGCGGGCCGAAGAGAAGTTCGTGCGCGACGTAGTTTCCCTTCTTCGGGTCCCGATGGGCATGAAAGCCGCCCTTGTCCTTCATGACCCGCTGGAGTTCACCGATGATCCAGTCGGAGAAACGCAGCCGCTCGACGATGTCCACGCGCGACTTCTTCTTCGGGGGCATTTCCTGCAACGTGACCTGGGCCCAGATCGACTTCCAGAGCGCGGCATTGGTCTCGTCCACCTGGCCCAAGTCACTGAGCGAGAGATCGCCCTTCTTTGTGTCCGCGTCGTGACAATCGAAACAATGCTGCTTCAGAAATGGCTGGGCAAAGTCCTTGAACCTTTTCTGGACGGGCGCGCCGGGTATGTAGGATTCGGCCGACCGGGCTGCCGGGGCGAGCAGAACCACGACCGCCACCGCAAGGGTGAGGGCCAGGTGGTTCACGCCAGGACTTCTTTGAGCGGGCCGCTGCCGGAGTCGAACTTCTTGGCGAACTGCTCGCTCATGTTGAACCGGTCGGACTGGACGCCGGCGGATCGGAGGATGGTCGTGTAGAGGGCGTTGATCGGACGCGTGCCGTCGAGTTGGGTAAACCGGCCGGACTTGAAGGCGCCGTGGCAGTTGCCGAGCAGCATCACCGGCCAGGTGGCGCCGTTGGTGTGCTGTTTGTCGGCGTTGTTGCTGGTGTAAACGATCAGCGTGTTGTCCATCATGGTGCCGCTGCCCTCGGGCACGCTCTCCAACTGCTCCATCAATCGGACCAACATGCGGCAGTTGTATTGGCGGATCTTGATCCAGATCGGGTTGTCCGGCTGTTTCATGTGGCCGAGGTTGTGGCCCTGCTCCGTGATGCCGAGGCCCTTCCACGCGCCGAAGATTTCGCCGCGGCCGGAGCCGATGGTCAGCACGCTGGTGGTGCCGGACTTGAGGGCCGAGATGCCCAGGTCGAGCAAAACATCGTGCCAGTCGGTTTCGAATTGGGGCTTCGTGTAACGGTCGTCCACCTGGGGGGCGAACTTGCGCAAGTGGCCGGAAACTTTGCCCAGGCGATCGCGCAGGCCGTTGATGTCGTTGAAGCCCTGGACGAACTGGCCGTAACGCTGCCTCTCCGCGCCCTGCAAGGCCCCACCCTTGGCGGAGGCGAGCTGTTCGATGCGATCAAACATGCTGGACCGGGCCTCGTGCTGCCGGCGGATTTCGCCCTCCGAAATGCCGCCGTAGAGCATCTGGTAAAGATGGTTTGGATTGGAGTGCATGAAGATCGGCTGGCCCGCGCCGCTGGCCGAAAGATTCGCAACCGTGGGTTTGGCCTTCATGTTCTCCATTGAGTCCATCCCGATGCACAGGTGGGGGAGAAGTGTCGGTGGCAGCACCTTGCTCAACTCATAGTCAATGGTCGGCCCGCTGGGCGGAACGCCGTCACTGCCGCGATAGCCGCCAAGCGCACCGAAGAAGGCGCTGTGCGAGGGGCTGGTGTGAAGACCGTGCAGCCCGTTGATGATGTGCAGACGCTCCTTATAGGGTTCCAGCGCGGCAATGGGCTCCGGCAGCTTGGCGCTCGCCAGTGAACCGCTGTTGCGCATTCCCACCGGGATGCAGGTCGCCGGATCGAACCCCTGATTCTGCAGGAAGAACACCACTCGCTTCGGGCCTCCCGATGACCCGGTCGAGGCCTGGCTGAGTGACGGGAAAAGGGTGGAACCGATGGCCGCGCCGACGCCTGCCCCCATGGTGCCAAGCCAAGTTCTGCGGTTGATCATCATGATGGATTGAGAGTTTGGCGGTTGCCCAAAGGTTACAGTGCCCGGACACGAATCCCCGGTCCTGGGCATTCATAATTGGCAGCTGTCCAACTAGGCTTGGCCGAAATCTCAATGCCTGTCGAGGCACAATGCCGTGTGCCGGACTTGCCGTTGC
>CAZQEW010000188.1:0-6618 GCA_964591495.1 uncultured Klebsiella sp. | reverse complement strand
CCGTGGGCATCGTGGACGTGAAGAGCTACTACATCGAGACGCCGGAGGACATCGCCGCGCGCGTCCGCGCCTGCCTGAAACACGCCCCGCCGGAGAAGCTCGCCTTCGCCCCCGACTGCGGCCTCTCGCAGACCGCGCGCTGGGCGGCGAAGCAGAAGCTGGCAAACATGGTGGCGGGGGTGGGGATGGTGCGGAAAGAGTTGAAATTGGTTGGCGGCTAAACAACAGCATCACAATGAGCACGACCTTCGAGGTCTATCCACACTCGAAAGCGCTTCCTCAGTTTGGGCAGCTCTTAGCAACGGCGGAGCCTCGTTTGCATGCCTACTTTGAGCGCTACCAGTTAGGAGCCTGTCCAAAGCTCTTATTCGAGGTCCGTGCTTGGAAGTCGCATGAGGTTCAAGCCTTCACCCCTGCTAGTCCGGTGAGTTGGAGTGAGGAAGACTACGCATGGTTTTATTTGGATGGGGTGATAGGTGGCACCGATGTAAGTGTTTACTCGGTGGATGAACACTACTCGCGGGAAAGTTGGGATGAGGAAATCCGCACTCGGGAGCGGTCCAGAACGATGTCCAGCTACATTTCCGAATGCCTGAGCACCGGCCATTACTGGTCATTCTGTCAGTCGGGTGGACAGCCAGCGGTCGTCAACGTGGCCTACGGATTCGTGGCAGCCGCACTGGCCGAGTTGACTGAAGGAATTATTTACTCTTCTGACTGCGCTTGGGACTACGAGTGCTTCCCGTGTAGAGCGCAGGAGTTTTACGAGTTCTACTTTCGACCTGAATGCGCTTTGACTGCTATGAGCAAGGAGTTGGCTGAAGAATGTATTCAGCGCATCCGTGAGAACGGCGTTTCCGAATGACGGGCGTGAACCCTCGGCATTCCGAGATTTCCTCCATGCTTTCTCCGTGCCTAAATGGCCGCGATGATTAAGCCATTGCTCCAAGAAGACGCACTGCTCGCGGACGTTGACGCCGCGAAATCCGACCGGCCCAACTTCCGCCTGTGGTGGCTCGGCCAAAGTGGCTTTCTCGTGCAGTTCAATGGCCGGCATGCGTTGCTGGACCCGTATCTCTCCGACTCGCTCACGGTGAAGTATGCGCAGACGGACAAGCCACATGTGCGCATGACGGAGCGCGTGGTCGCGCCGGAGCGGCTGGGCTTCGTGGACGTGGTGACGAGCAGCCACAACCACACCGACCACTTCGACCCGGACACGCTCAAGCCGTTGCTCGCAGCGAAGCCCACACTGCCGCTGGTGCTGCCCGAGGCGAACAAGGGTGCGGGGGCCTTCCGCATCGGGCTGGGCCTCAAGGCGGCGAATCTGATTGGCGTGCGCGCGGGCGACGTGAAGTCCGCGGGCGGGTTCACGTTCAACGGGATTCCGGCCGCGCACAACGAGCTGGAGGTGGACGCGGCGGGGAACCACAAGTTCCTCGGCTACCTGCTCCAGTTCGGCCCGTGGCGCGTGTATCACGCGGGCGACACGAAACACTACGAGGGCATCGAGGACTGGGTGCGCCCGTTCCGCGTGGACGTGGCGCTGCTGCCCATCAACGGGGACAGGCCGGAGCGCAAGGTCGCGGGCAATCTCGACGGTCGCGAGGCGGCGCAACTGGCGAAGGCGATCGGGGCGAAGCTCGCGATTCCAATGCACTACGACATGTTCACGTTCAACACGGCGTCGCCGGACGAGTTCGTGGCTGAGTGCGCGAAGCTCGGTCAAAAATGCCGAGTGTTGCAGGCGGGCGAGCGGTGGAGCAGCGCGGAGCTAACGAGTGCTTGAGTAGAGGAAGGGACATGGGTCCCCGCACCTCCGGGGCAGACAGGTGCGACAAGAACTCAGCTCGCCGCCAGCTTCTCGAAGCTCTCCTCGATGAACGTGGTGTTCTGGATGCGCGCGAGCTTGGCGTAGAGGCCGTCGGTGGCGAGGAGTTCGTCGTGCGTGCCGCGCTCGACGATTTCGCCGTGGCGCAGGACGAGGATTTGGTCGGCCTTGCGAATGGTGCTGAGCCGGTGCGCGATGACGAAGCTGGTGCGCCCGGCCATGAGGCGTTCCAGTGCTTCTTGAATCAGCTTCTCGGTCTGGGTGTCCACGCTGGCGGTGGCCTCGTCGAGGATGAGGATGGGCGCGTTCTTCAACAGCGCGCGGGCGATGCTCACGCGCTGCTTCTCGCCGACGCTTAACTTCACGCCGCGCTCGCCGACGCGGGAATCGTAGCCGTCGGGCAGGCGGGTGATGAAGTCATGGCAGTTGGCGGCCTTCGCGGCGGCGTGGAGGTCGGCCTCGGTGGCGTCGAGGCGGCCGTAGAGGATGTTTTCGCGGATGGTGCCGTTGAAGAGGAACGGCTCCTGCGCCACGACGCTGATTTGTTCGCGGAGCGTTTCCAGCGGCAGCTCGCGGATGTCCATGCCGTCAATGAACACGCGGCCGGAGGTGGCTTGGTAGAAGGCGGGCAGGAGATTGACCAACGTGGATTTGCCTGCGCCAGTCGGGCCGACGAGGGCGGTCATCTGGCCGGGCAGCGCGTGGAGGGAAATCGATTTGAGCACGACCCGGTCGGCTCCGTATTGGAAGCCGACGTTCTCGTAGCGGACTTCGCCCCGCACGCTTACGGGCGGAGGACGTTGGGCTCCCAGGCCGGCGCTCCGTTGCTCCTCCGTTGCGTCCATGATGTCGAACACCCGCTCGCTGGCGGCACGGGCGGACTGGAGCATTTGATTCAGCCCGTGGAGACGGCCAATCGGTTCGTAGAAAAGGCCGAGGTAGAGGAGGAATTGCACCAGCTCGCCGACGGTCATCTTGTTCGCGAGGACTTGCGAGCCGCCGAACCAGAGCACCAGGCCGATGCCCAGCGAGGAGGCGAAGGCCATGGCCGGCGAATAGATGGACCACGCGCGCATGACGGTGAGCGTGCCTTGGCGGAGGGCTTCAGCGCGGTCGGCAAAGCGGGCATCCTCGTGGCGTTCGCGCCCGAAAGACTTGATCTGGCGGATGCCCTGAAGGTTGTCCATGAGCAGGGCGTTCATCGCGCTCGCGGCCTGGCGCTGGGCGCGGTAGCGCTTGTGGGCGGTGAGCGTATACCACAATGCGCCGCCGATCAGGAGGGGCAGGGGAGCAAGGGCGACGCCAGCGAGCACGGGATTGGTCCAAAAGAGAATCGTGAGCACGCCAACGATGCTGAGGATGGCGACGGTGCCTTGCTCCGTGCCGTCAATGAGCAGGCGCTCCATGCTGTTCACGTCCTCGATGACGCGGGTCATCAGGTCGCCGGACGCCCGCTGGTCGAACCAGCCCACGGGCAGGCGTTGCAGGCGCGCATACACGTCGCGCCGGATGTCGAGGATGACCCGTTGCTCCAGTTCGTTGTTGAGGCGGATGCGCAGACCGGTGAACAGCTCGCGCAGGAAAAACGCGCCGATGAGCAAACTCATCACGAAGGTGAGGCTGTCGGCATTCTTCTTGGTGATGACCTCGTCAATGACGTGCTGGGTGAGCTTCGGGTAGGTGAAGGCGGCCGCCAGCGACAGCAGCGCGAAGGCGATGGTGCCCAGCGCCATCAGCTTGTAGGGCCGCAGATAGACGCCGACGCGCCGCACGACCTCGCCGGTCGAGCGCGGTTGCGATTTGAAACTGGGGTCGGTGTGGGCACCGAAACCGGGATGTCCGCTCATATCAAATCAAGGCGGGGATTGAAGACTGGAAGGGCAGGGGGGCGAAGCTCAAAGTTTCTGCCCGCGAAACCCGCGAAATGACGCGAACGGCTGAAAACCCTGGGCCGGGCTGGGACGGCAGGCCTGTGCTGGCAGACGGAAAGGCCATTCTTTGTGCGGTTGGCGTGTTTCGCGGGCATCGCAATCTACGATCTACAGTGAAAACCCGGTTTGACCACCAGCGTCCGGGTCGGTAAATACATTGTCGTGACACGGCATAGTCAATGGACATACAGCGCAGAACGCGTTCTTCATGGACTTTGATTGGAACAATCCATCGTTCACCCCGGCGGGTGAGCTGACGCAGCAGGACGTGGAAGAGTCCTTCGAGGATGCGTTTGTGGTGCGGCTGCTGCCAGACTCGCCGCGGTTTGCCGGGCAGGCGCGGTATTTCAATTTGGGCCGCTCGGCGCGGGGCGTGGGCGTGTTCAGCGTGTATCGCACCAACGGCAAGCAGGTCCGGGTGATTTATGCGCGGGAGTTTTTGCAGGAAGAGCAGTTCTTCTACAAGCGGCGCGTGACGCAGTTGCTGGAGCAGAAGGATTAAGATGACGGCGATTTCCAACTGGGACGTGGTGCCGGCCTTCCAAAGCGAGGTCGAGGAGGCCGATTACTGGAAGGAGCACCGGCTGGACCTGCGGCTGATGGATTCGGCGGTCGTCGCGGGCGCGGAATCCACGGACTCCGTGACGGTCACGCTGCGCATGGATCCGCGGATGCTTTCGCGCATCAAGCGCCTCGCCCGCTCGCGGTATTTGAACTACCAGAGCATGGTCAAACAGTGGTTGAGTGAACGGATGGAACAGGAACTTCGGGACAAGGGAATGCGATGAAGATGAAGACAGACAACGGCCGACAGACCCGCGCTTTCACTTTGGTGGAATTGCTCATGGTGATTTCCATCATCGGCATCATCGCCAGCCTCACGGTGGTGGGCATCGCCTCGGCGCGCGGCAAGAAGGAGGAGGCGGCGGTGAAGGCGCAGCACGCCCAGCTGGTGCTGGCCATCGAGGACTACAAAAAGCAGTTCGGTGCCTACCCGCCGGACAATGCAATCGTGGCCTCCAACAACGCGGCGTGGAATCCGCTCGCCTATGAGCTCGGCGGCGTGCGGCGGTCCGGGGGAAACTTCATTTCGGAGCTGGATCCGGCGCACACCATCACCACGGCAGGACCGGCGCAGTTGAACGCGTATTTCGGGCTGCAGGGTTTTGTTAATGTCACCTCTGGCTCCAAGGCGAAATCCTTCATCACGGCCAGCGGTTCCGGCAAGAGTTCGACCTTTGTCTATCTCACCAACGGCACCCCCGGACTCCCGGCCGTCATGTTGCTGCAGGTGCCCGCCGAGCACCCCAATGGCGGCATCAACGTCTGGCGCTATCGCGCTTACCCCGTCGGCGGCCACAATCCCAAGACCTACGACCTGTGGGCGGAGTGGAAGCGCCGGGGCGGCGGCACCAACGTCCACGGCAACTGGAGATAAATTCGGAACTGATTTTGAAATCGCACATGAAACCACACCCTCATCTCACCCGCATCCGCAGCTCCCGTCAGGCCATGTCCCTGATCGAGCTGCTGGTGGTCATCAGCATCATCGGCGTGCTCGCCGGCCTCCTCCTGCCCGCCGTGGGCAACGTGAAGAAGAAGGCCAAGGTGGTGCAGGCGCAGAAAGACATGGCCGACCTCAAGGGCGCCATCAGCGTGTATCAGAACGACTACAGCCGCCTGCCGGCATCCAGCGCCGCGGCGGGCGTGGGCACGGACTTCACTTTCGGCACCACGGGCACCGGCTACGGCACGAACATCCTCAACAACTTCGGCGTGGGCTACCAGGCCGGCAACGCCGAACTCATGGTCATCCTCACGGCCGGGACCTTCCCGAGCTACACGCCCCACGCCTCAATCCAGGGCAATGCCAAGAACCCGCGGCGCAATCCCTACTTCAACGCCAAGTCCTCTGGTAATGCGGGTGCGAACGCCGGCCCTGGCTTGGGCACCGACGGCGTGATGCGTGACCCATGGGGCAGCCCCTACATCGTTGCGTTGGATCTGAATTACGACGGCTGGGTGTCCAATTCGGTTTACCGCCTTAACGGTGTGAGTGCCGCGGGCGTGGGGCTGGCCCAGCAGGGCACGGCAGGCTCGGATAACTGGGCGCTCAAGGACTCCGTGATGGTCTTTTCCTTCGGTCCGGATGGCATGTTCAGCACCACCACCGCCGCGAACGTGGAGCCGAACAAGGACAACGTCCTGAGCTGGAAGTGAGTTTATGAACTGCGCCGGGAACAACTTGAGCCGGAGCGGGGCGCTTAAGCCTGCCGACCGCACTGCGGCCGTCGCCCGGCGTGCCTTCACCCTCGTCGAGATGCTCGTGGTGCTGGGCATCATCGGCGTGCTGGCGGCGATGACCCTGCCGTCCTTCAAGAATGCGGGTAAGGGCAATGCGCTGGAGTCCGCCACCCGGCAGTTGCAGGACGACCTGGCCTTCGCGCGGCTCAAGGCCATGAGCGGCCGCATCAAAGTGTATGTCGTGTTTGCGCCGGATCTGAGCTGGTTTGGCCCACTGGCGCCGGGGTTGACGAACTACCTCTGGACAAACCAAGCCGCCAACAGCGTGGTCGGCGGACAACTCACGAGTTATGCCTTGTATGCGCCGCGGTTGGTAGGCGACCAGCCCGGCCAGAGCACACCGCGCTACCTCACGGAATGGCATTCGCTTCCTGACGGCGCCTTTATCCCCTACAGCGCATTTTTCCAGACCAACATTTTCCATAATCTCAGCACCAGCGTGATCACCAACACGCCGATTCCACTCGAAGACGTCGCGGGTGCTACGAACCTGAATTTGCCTTTCATCGCCTTCGATGAACAGGGCCGGCTCCACCGTCACCCGGGCCCGAT
>CAZQEW010000187.1:0-6647 GCA_964591495.1 uncultured Klebsiella sp. | reverse complement strand
TCCATTTATGAAAAGCACGCTCGTCAAAATCATCATCGGCCTCGTCGTTGTCGCAGTCATTGCGGTCGTCGCGCTGATGCTCTCGCTCAACTCGATTGTGAAGCAGGGCGTCACCAGCTTCGGCCCCGAAGTCATCAAGGCCCCCATCCAGCTCGATGGCGTGAGCATCTCCGCCCTGTCCGGCTCAGGCGAGATTCGCGGCCTGGTCATCGGCAACCCCGAGGGCTTCAAGACGCCCAACGCCGTCAAGCTCGGCACCGCCAGCCTGCAAGTGAAGCCCATGTCGCTCCTTGGCGATAAAATCGTCGTGCAGTCCATCAAGGCCGACGGCGCGGAGATCACCTTCGAGGGCAGCCTCAGCGGCAGCAATCTGAGCAAGATCCAGGAGAACGTGGATGCCTACGTCGCCGCGCTGCTTGGACCCGCCGACAAGGATGGCAAGACGGAGAAGAAAAGCGCTGCGCCCGGCAAGAAACTGCAGGTGGACGAAATCGTCATCTCGAACGCCAAGATCAACCTCAGCATGACCATCCTTGGCGGCAAGTCCGCCACCGTCCCGTTGCCCGACATCAAGCTCACCGGCCTCGGCCAAGGCGAGCAGGGCGTCACCCCCGCCGAAGTCATCAAGGTCGTGCTGAAGGAAGTCATGACCAAGACCACTTCAGCCGTCGGCGGCTTCCTCAGCGGTGCCGGCAAGGCCCTGCTCGACGGGGCCAAAGACGTGGGCGGAGCCGCCGCCGACGCAGCCAAGAGCGTCACCAAGGGCATCGGCGATTTGTTTAAGAAGAAGTAGCCGCGTGGCTTTCCGGTGGCCCCCGCTTCTGGCGGGTGCCACCCGAGGCGAATCAGCCCGGCGGCCAGCCCATCGCGCGGCCGCCGAGGATGTGGCAGTGGAGATGCGGGACGGATTCGCCGCCGTCGGGGCCGTTGTTGATGACGAGGCGGTAGCCGTTGGTGAGCCCGACCTTCGCGGCGACTTCCGCCGCTTTCAGCAGCAGATGGCCGATCAGCGCATGGTCGGCGGGCGTGGCCTCGGCGATGCGGGGGATGGGCTTGCGCGGCACGATGAGGATGTGCGTGGGTGCCTGCGGATGGATGTCGCGGAAGGCGATGACGTGCTCGTCTTCGTAAACCAAGTTCGCCGGAATCTCCTTCGCGGCGATGCGTTCAAAGAGGGTTTTAGTCATGTAGTTTGGTTGAAGAAGTGTTGTGCTGTTGCTGACGAGAGCATGGGCCAACATGCCCGGCAATTCTACCCCGGCGTCAAGGTGCCTTGTCGTATCTCTTTGCGAACTCCAGTCTCCTGTCTTTTTCCCTGCTAGAAACCCAACCGTCGGCGAATTGCCAGTCTATGGCACGGTAAATGTCCTGCTCGTCGAGTTGACACCAATCCCAAAGCTTCATCTCGAAATTGAGCCAGCCTGCCGTAAGCCACGCGAACCGCCTCATCTCGAAGATTTCCTCATCGCTGATACCTCGCCGCTTCAGCTCTTCGTGAGCACGGACGAAGTGCACACGCGGAAAAGTTGTATCGAGGACCTCCTCGCAGACAATGCTCCAGGTGCTGAACTTTGAGAAATCGGCTTGCGCCTCTCTTGCGATAGATTCGCTGGAAAATCCTTCATCGTTGCCCGGCGGTTTACTGATAATCCTTTCAACCTTCGCGGCCCAAGCGGCCATCTTCATGCGATTCAAAGGTGACATGAGCACATTCGACGCGAGCCGCTTCGCCGTTTGGTTTATCGAGCATCCAGCATCCGCCCACCAGCACCGCGCCTAGCTCACCACCAGCGCGCAGTCCGCGCGGTGGTTCTCGTCGAGGCACTGGCGGAGGTAGCCCACAATCTGGTCGCTCATCGCGCGGCAGCGGTCGCACCAGCGGCGTGCGCCCACGAGGCGCTTCACGCAGTCGTGCAGGCCGTTGAAGCGCACGAGGCGGGGAGACTGGCTGAGTTGCTGGCGAAGTTCCTGGCGCAAGCGCGGGAAGAACAGCAGCTCACCGCCATCGCCAGTTTCCGCCGCAAGGGCGGCCAGGCTGGTCTCAGTCACGGGGCCGGCCAGCGTAGGCAAGGGCTTGGCCTCCGTGCTGGTGACGATGAGGCCAAGATTTTGCAGCACCGACTCCAGGGCGGCGGTGAACTCCGCGATGGTCACCACGGTCTGCTGGCGTTCGACCTTGAAATAGTGGAGCACGGCGGCGGCGGCCTCTTTGACGATCTCGTGGTCAAGCTGCTCGACAGCTTCGCCGATGACCTCGACGCTGACATCCTCGACGGCGCAGGGGATGTGCTCGCCCGTGGCGGTCTCAAATACCAGGCAATGGGAATGTAGCTGTATCACTTTTGCCCTCCACTTGTTTGAGCGCGTCGAGGAAGTCCTCCGCCTCCTCGAAGCGCCGATAGATGCTCGCGTAACGGACGTAGGCGACCTTGTCGAGCTCCCGCAGGCGGCTCATGACCATCTCGCCGATGGCCTTGCTGGGCACCTCGGAGTCGAACTCATCGGTGACGCGGTCGGTGATGGCCTCGGCGAGGGCTTCGATCTCCTGCGAGGGCACGGGGCGCTTGGCACAGGCAGCTTTCACGCTGCCCATGAGCTTTTCCTTGCTGAACTCCTCCCGGCGCCCGTCGCGTTTCACCACCATGAGGCCCGCATGCTCGATTTCCTCGTAGGTGGTGAAGCGATGGGTGCACTTGAGGCACTCGCGCCGCCGGCGGATGGTGGAGCCTTCCCGCGACCCGCGGGAATCAATCACTTTGTCATCGAGGCAGCCGCACTTGGGACAACGCATATGAGAGGCCTCACCACTGCCGCTTGAGGCACGAATTTAGGTAACACCCTGCTAATAGTAGGGGCAAGGCTTTTCCAGGAAAGTTTCGCCCAGTTGCAACAACTGGGCCGTGGGCCGCGCTGGATGCGTTCGTGGAGCCCAAATGAGTTCTTGGCTTTGCCGACGGCGACCGCATTCTTGCGCGGACACATGGCAGGCGTCGGCTTTGAACTGAACAAGCTCCTGGCCAAGCAGGGTTACACCGGGCTGTTGCAGGCCTACGGCTATGCGGCGCTGATCGGCAGCGGGCCCTGGCTGGTATCGGTGCTCTCGCTCGGGATGTTGGGCGCGGTGCTTACGATGGTCAGTGACGCGGACGAACTGCAAACGTTCTTCGTCAGCATCTCGCTGGTGTATGCGGTCACCCTGGTGCTCAGCGGCCCCATCCAGATGGTGCTGACGCGGCACGCGGCGGACCACGAATACGCCCGCGAGCCGGAGAAGATTTACCCGACGTTCGTGTTTTCCATCGCGTGGAGCATGCTGCTCTTCTCAGTGGTCGGGCTGGTGATCTTCGTCGGCTTCGTGCCCGGGCCGCTGGTCTTCCGCCTGGCGGCGGCGATGCTCACGGCTTTGGTGGGTGGCATCTGGGTGGCGAGCATCTTCCTCACGGCGATCAAGGACTACGCGCAGGTGCTGTGGGGCTTCGCCATCGGCAGTGCGGCGAGCTTCCTCGGAGCCTGGTTCTGCGGCTACTGGCGCGGAGTGACGGGGGCGATGGTCGGATTCGCACTCGGGCACGCGGTGCTGCTGCTGCTGCTGTTCCGCGCAATCTACAAGGAGGTGGGCAACCGCTCGGTGGGCGATCCCGAGTTCCTCCGCTGTTTCCGCCGGTATTGGCAGCTCGCGCTGTGCGGCCTGGGCTACAACCTCGGCATCTGGATCGACAAGTTCCTGTTCTGGTGGCTGGACCCGGCGGCGGAGCAGATTGCCGGGCTGCTGCATTCCGCGCCGGTCTATGACCGGGTGGTGTATTTCGCGTTCCTGACCATCGTGCCGGGCATGGCGGTGTTTCTCCTCAAGCTGGAAACCGACTTCGCCGTCGCCAACGATCATTTCTTCCAGCATGTGCTCAAGAAGGCGACGCTCGCGCAGATCACCGAGCGCAAACAGGCCATGATCGACGCCCTGCGGGACGGCTTCGGCCTGCTGCTAAAAATTCAGGGCCTCTTCACCATCGTGCTGATCCTCGGGGCCGAGCGGGTGCTGCCGCTGATTGGCCTTGGCGCGGTGCAGGCGGGCATCTTTCAGGTCGCGCTGGTCGGCACTTTTCTGCTGGTGATCTTCATGTCCCTGCTGATGGTGCTGCACTATCTGGACAAGCGCCGCGACGCCATGATCGCCACGCTGGTCTTTGCCGGCACCAACTTCGCCGTGACCTGGGGCAGCATCATGGCGGGCGAACGCTGGTTCGGCATCGGCTTCCTCGCGGCGGCCGGGCTGGGCACCGTCCTCGCGGGCTTCTGGGTCAACCAGCACGTCCGCAACCTCGAATACGACACCTTCGCCCCGCAGCCGCTTTACGGTTGATCTGCCGCGGTCGGTCACGCCGCGTTTGCGCATTGGCCCGCCTTGGCGCACTCTTGTCGCTGCAATGGCTGCCTTGACCAAATTCTCTGAGACCGATGCGCGCGGCTTCCTGCCCATGACCCGTGCCGAGATGACGGCGAAGGGCTGGGCGGAACTGGACGTGCTCATCATCACCGGCGACGCCTACGTGGACCACCCGTCCTTCGGCGCGGCCATGATCGGCCGCGTGCTGGAGGCCGAAGGTTGCCGCGTGGGCATCATCGCCCAACCGGATTGGACCAAGATCGAATCCATCACCGGCATGGGTTCGCCGAAGCTGTTCGTAGGGGTCACGGCGGGCAACCTCGACTCGATGCTCTCCAACTACACCGCCGCGCGCCACAAGCGGAAGGACGACGTTTACAGTGCAGGCGGCGTGCCGGGCCGGCGGCCCAACCACGCCGCCGTCGTGTATTCGCAGATGGCGCGGCGCGCGTTTCCCGGCGTGCCGGTCGTGCTCGGCGGCATGGAGGCGTCCATGCGGCGCGTCGCGCATTACGACTACTGGGAGGACAAGCTCAAGCCCTCCATCATGGCCGACGCAAAGGCCGACGTGCTCGTTTACGGCATGGGCGAGGTCGCGGTGCGCGAGATCGTGAAGCGCCTGCGCGAAGGCCGGCGGGATTTCTCCGGCATCCGCGGCACCGCGCTCTTCCTGGGCGGCAAGGCCACGGCGGCGGCGGACTTCTCCGACTGCATCATCCTGCCGTCTTGGGAGGAATTGCAGGCCGACAAGACGCACTTGATGCGCCTGACGAAAGTCGTCGAGGCCCAGCAGACGCCCTACTCCGGCAAGCGTCTCGTGCAAATGCACGGCAACCGCGCGGTGCTCCAGGAAGCCCCCGCCTTCCCCGTGGACGGCCCCGACCTCGACGCGCTCTACGAACTGCCGTTCATGCGTGCGTCGCACCCGAGCTACACTGAGCCAGTCCCGGGCTTCGCCACCATCAAGGACTCGATCATCGTCTCGCGCGGCTGCGCGGGCGGCTGCACTTTCTGCGGGCTCGGCTTCCATCAAGGGAAGTTCCTCTCCAGCCGCAGCCAGGAATCCGTCATGAAGGAGATCCGCAAGCTCACCGAGTCCGACACCTTCCGGGGCACCGTCTCCGACCTCGGCGGGCCGACGGCCAATCTCTACGGCGCGAAGAACGGCCACGCGCCCGAGTGCAAGAAGTGCCACCGGCCGAGCTGCCTCTGGCCGTCCATCTGCCCCGTCTTCGGCATTGATGAAAAGGCCGGCCTCGACCTGCTCCGCGGCGCGCGGTCGCAGCCGGGCGTGAAGCACGTCTTCGTGCAGTCCGGCATCCGCATGGACGTGGCGCTGCGCACGCCCGAATACATGCGCGAGCTGGTGCAAAACCACGTCTCCGGCCACATGAAGGTCGCGCCCGAGCACATGGACCCCGCCACGCTCCGGCGCATGCGCAAGCCCGCCGGCGACTTCCCCGCGTTCATGGAGAAGTTCTTCGACCTCAGCGACGCCGTAGGCAAGGAGCAGTATCTCGTGCCCTACTTCATCTCCAGCTTCCCCGGCTGCACCGAGGAGGAGATGGGCGCAGTGGAAAAGTTTTTGAAGCAGGAGAAGTGGAACTTGCAGCAGGTGCAGGACTTCATCCCGCTGCCCATGACTGGCTCAGCGGCGATGTATGTCACCGGGCTGGACATCAACACCGGCCAGCCCATCCCCGTGGTCAAAGGGGCCGGCGACCGCGAGCGCCAGAAGCGCATGCTGCGACCCAATGCCCCGCACGAAGCGCGCATGACCGGCAGCCGCCGCCGCATGGCCAACGCCGAGTTCTGCCCCGGCGCGCAGATGGACACGGTGGACTGAATGAACCGCTGGAACATCCCAGAGTGGTTGGAAGCAGAGGTGCGGAGAAGAGACAAGAACTGCATTTACTGCGGCATCGAGATGGAGCTGCATGTCCCTCAGGGCAAGCCCCGTGGAACCGCGGCGACCTGGGAACACATTGTCAACGACGCCAGCCTGATCAGCCGGGAGAACATTGCCCTGTGCTGCTCGGCGTGCAATTCCAGCAAGGGCCAGAAGCGGCTCACCGACTGGCTTAGGACGAAATACTGCAAGGACCGAGGCATCACGGAGCAAACTGTGGCAGCGGTTGCCAAGGCCGCACTGGCAGGCGGGTGACCCACGCTTTCCAACAAAGGAACACGCTGTTGCAGCGGTTAAAGCAACTTTAACCGCTGAGTGAACTGCCTCAGAACAACTGGGAACACAGCGGGGCCG
>CAZQEW010000186.1:0-6743 GCA_964591495.1 uncultured Klebsiella sp. | reverse complement strand
CTCCCTCTCCCAGCGGGAGAGGGCCGGGGTGAGGGAGAACGGCTTGGATATTCCAGACTGCGCTTCCTGAACTGCCTTGGGTCTTCGTCTTCTACGCCAGAGCCCCCTCACGGCGTCTCCTACTAAACGAGGCCATGTCCGCTCGCTATCCCAAAACCTTTCGCGTCCGCCAGAAGTTCGAGCGCCCGCGCGTGGCGGACGTGGCGGCGACCGTGCGCGAAGAGTTCAACCGCATCGGCGTCGCGCAACGCGTGCAGCCCGGGCAAAGCGTCGCCATCACCGCCGGCAGCCGGGGCATCACGAACATCGCGGCCATCCTCAAGGCTACGGTCGAGTTCTTCCGGTCGGCGGGAACGAATCCGTTCATCGTCGCGGCGATGGGCAGTCACGGCGGCGGCACGCCGGACGGGCAGCGCGAGATTCTCCGCAACTACGGCGTCACCGAGGAGTTCTGCGGCTGCCCTGTGCGCACGCGCATGGAGACGGCGGTGATTGACCGCACGGCGGAGGGCATTCCCGTCCACTTCGGCTGCGATGCGCTGGAGGCAGACCACGTCGTCGTGGTGGGGCGCGTGAAGCCGCATACGGAGCTGTTCGGCGACCACCAGAGCGGCTTGATGAAGATGCTGCTCATCGGCCTGGGCAAGCACGAGGGCGCGAAGATTTATCACCGGGCATTTGTGGACCACTCGTTCGACCACATCGTCCGCAGCGTCGGTCGGCGGGTCATCGAGAAGGGCCGCATCCTCGCCGCATTGGGCATCGTGGAAAACGCCTACGACGAGACCGGCCTATTGCGCGCCGTGCTGCCGCACGAGCTGGAGGCACAGGACAAGGAGCTGCTCGCACTCGCGCGTCGTTGGTTGCCGCGCCTGCCGTTCGACCACGCGGACCTGCTGCTGGTGGACGAGATCGGCAAGGAGATCTCCGGCTGCGGCATGGACACGAACGTCACCGGCCGTAAACGCTACGAGCACTGGTCGGCGGATGATGAGTTCCCGAAGATCAAACGCATCGCTGTCCGCGGCCTGACTGAACAAACGCACGGCAACGCGACGGGGTTGGGCAAGTCGGAGTATTGCCTCACCCGCGTGGTCGAGGCGATGGACAAGCGCATCACCTACATCAACGTTGCCACCGCCTGCTACCCGCAGGTGGCGATGATCCCGCCGCATTACGACACCGACCGCGAGCTGCTCGACGTGGCGCTTTCATCCATCGGCCTGACGGAGCCGCCGCACGCGAAGCTGCTGTGGATCCAGAACACCCTGCACTTGGAGGAAGTCGAGTGCGGGGAAGCGTTTCTGCCGCTAGCACGTGGGCGCGCGGATCTCGAAATTCTCACCGAGCCGCGGGAATTGCCCTTCGACCCTTCCGGCATGCTGCCGCGGACGATGGCAGTTTAGTTACTACCCGGGGCGTGATTTTGCGATTTGGCGACCCGGGGTATTGAAGCTATCCTCGAACCATGCGAATCCACTTCCACGGCGCCACCCGCACGACCACCGGCTCGATGTATCTGCTGGAGGTCAATGGCCAGCGGCTGCTGCTGGAATGCGGGCTTTACCAGGGCCGGCGCGACGAATCCATCGAGCGTAACTCGCGGTTTCCGTTCGATCCGAGGACGATTGACGCCGCCATTCTCAGCCACGCGCACATTGACCACTGCGGCAATTTACCCAACCTCTGCAAACAGGGCTTTACCGGGAACATCTACGCGACCTTCGCCACGCGCGACCTCGCCAGCATCATGCTGGAGGATTCGGCTTCAATTCAGGAGGCGGACGCGCAGTTCGTCTCGAAGAAGCGCGCCAAGCAGGGCAAGCCGCCCGTCCAGCCGCTCTACTCGGCCACCGACGCCGAGCGCGCCATCCGGCAGTTCGTGGCCATCAATTATGACCGGCCCATGCCGGTGGCGGACGGCGTGACCGTCACTTTCAAGGACGCCGGGCATATCCTCGGCTCCGCCCAAGTGGTGCTGGACGTGCGGGAGGGCGGGCGCAAGTTCCGTTACCTGTTCAGCGGCGACATCGGCCGTCCCGGGCAGGACATTCTGCGGGACGCCCAGCCGGTCGAGAACGTGGACTACCTCCAGATTGAAAGCACCTACGGGAACCGCCTGCATTCCAGCCCGGTGGATGCGCGAGGCGAGCTGCTTGGGTTGGTCGCAGACACGGTCAAGCAGGGTGGTAAGGTCGTCATCCCCGCGTTCTCCGTGGGGCGCACCCAGCAGATTGTATACGCCTTGCACCAGCTTTCCGATGACGGGAAGTTGCCAGCGGTGCCCATCTACGTGGACAGCCCGTTGAGTGTGAATGCCACGGAAATTTTCCGGCTGCATCCCGAGTGCTTCGATGAGCAGACATATGCCTTCCTCCGTGAGAAGGGCAATCCGTTTGGCATGGAGAACCTGACTTACATCCGCGAAGTCGCGCTGTCGCGGAAGCTCAACGAACTGAAGGAACCGGCCATCATCATCAGCGCCTCGGGCATGGCGGAGGCCGGCCGAGTGCTGCACCATCTCAAAAACCATGGCAACGACCCGAAGAGCCTGATCCTCTTCGTCGGCTACTGCGCGGAACATACCCTTGGGGCCCAGATACTCGCCGGCCGCAGCCCGGTGAACATTTTCGGCGAGCCCCATTCCATCCGTGCGCGGGTGGCAAAAATCGACGCCTTCTCCGGCCACGCGGACAAACAGGAGCTGTCTGATTACGTGAAGTCGCACACCGGGCACATCAAGAAGGCCTTCGTCGTCCACGGCGAGGAGGAGCAGGCGCTGCCGTTTGCGGACACGCTCAAACACCTGCTGCCGAAGTCCGAAATCACCGTGCCCGTGCTGCACCAGGCGGTGGACGTGTGATGCGCCGAAGCGTTGGTCCGCGTGTCAGCCAGCCAAGGTTAGCTTGGGCGCGTTGTCCGGCGTGAGCGGGTTGCGTGCAAAGTCCATTTTGACCAGCCGCCCGCGCCAGTCGGCGATGAGCGCGCGCACGTTGTCCAAGTCCAGCCGCTCGTGCAGCGCGGGGTAGGCGCGGAAGTTGTCCTCCGCGAGCGTGAACAGCGCGGCGGCGGGGCGGAGGCGCGGATACTTGGGGCAGTCCTTCTGCAAGTGAACGAACGCACCGGCGAACTGGATGAGACCCTTGTAGAAGTTGCCGTTCGGCCCGCGGCGGTCAGCGAGCCAAAGTTCCTCCAGCACGTCGTGGGCTTCGTAGAACTGGCCGCGGTTGAAGCACGCGAAGTAGCCGAGGTAGTGCGCGTCGAGGTCGCGGCCCTGCAGATCGGCGATCAGGGCGGCTATTTTGGGGGACTTGTGAGACACGACGGTCGTGGCGCGTGATCTGTCGCCGCACTCCAAATGATCAGCTTTCGAGCACGCTTATTTCCACCGGCTCGACTTCGATGCCGAGCTTTTCCATCCACTTGATGGCGTTCTTGATTTCCGTGCGTGCACCGTCGAGTTCGAGGCAGACGATGCCGATGTCCTTGCCCACGCTGACCTGCCGCAGGTTGAAGACGACCTTGAACTTCTGCCCGAGCTCCCAGATCACCGGCCGCGTGATGAGTGGGGCGGGGAAGGTGAGCCACAGCCGCGATTTGGACTGGCGTGGGTCAGGCGGGAGCTTCGGCTCGGCTTTGGCGGTGGGTTTCTTCTTTAAGGAGGGCATAAAAGGCTTCTGCCTATAGCGTCATGTGCTGGTTCCAAGTTGCACGGACGGCTTGCAAGTCGGCTGCACTGAGTTGGCCCAGCTTGCGTAGGAAAATCGTCTTTTCGGCCGTCACAATGCGGTCCAGCCGGGCGACTGAGGGCTTCAGCAAACCGGCGGTTTGCCAGTCGTTAAGCGTCACATCCAGCGGACCGGCCCGGAGCACGGAAGTGATTCGGCAGATGACGGCATCATGCGGCAAATCGAAAAGCACCAACGCCGGGCGGACTTTGCTCCCCACTCCCGAGGTGAACGGAAACTCGCAAATGTAAACGTCGCCGAACACGTCAGCGGAGGCGTTCGTAGATGGCGTCCTCCGCCGGATCGTCGCGAAGAAACTGTTCGTAAGCCGCCGTGCGCCACTCCGCGTCCGCCGGTGAATCGTCCGTCAGCACGATGACCCGAGCGCGACCGGACTTGGGAAGCTGCGCCGCCGCCGCTTGGGGAATTGCCAGCGTCGGTGCGCCGCTCAACTCAGCGATGAACACAACTGCGGTCATGGTCGGAAGGTATCGGTGGATCTGCAGAGGGTCAATCAGCGGCTTATTGGAACCAATCCTTGAGCAGGTAGTCGTAACCGCGCCATTTCCAAATCAAGCCGGTGATGAAATAGGACAGCACACAAAGCAGAAAGTGCCCGTAGCGCATCAAGAAGTTATCCGTCTTTGATTTCCCCGCAGCTTCACCAAGGCGTCCGACGTTCAGCATCACTCCGCCCCAGAACGCGACCCATGCATAAAAGCAGACCTGAAAGAGCGCACCGCCATCCAAAATCATTCCCGCGAGCACCATAATGATGGTCTGCAGGATGCATCCATCCATCAGCGCCGAACGTGATTTTGTCTTCTCAGGTTCGCTCGGCATGGGTTGAGGCTGCCAGCGCGTTAGCCCCCCGCAATTGCCGGAATGATGCTGATTTCGTCGCCGTCCTTGAGGGGGGTGGCCTGGTTCTGGAGGAAGCGGATGTCCTCCTCGTTCACATACACGTTCACGAAGCGGCGGACTTCGCCCTTGTCGTCGAGCAGGCGGTCCTTGATGCCGGGATATTTGGCCTGCATCTCAGCGATGGCCGCGCCGACATTCGCGGCGGTGACGGTGACGAGTTCCTCGCCGCCGGTGAGTTGACGGAGCGGGGTGGGGATACGGACTTTGGTTGGCATAAGTTTATTGTGGCCCGCTAAAGACGCTAAACAACGCGAAAATTTCCAGAAGCATCGCCAACGGGATTTCTCGGTTTGATTTCGCGTCCTTTCGCGTGTTTTGCGGGCAATGGGTTTAGGCAGGCACGCAGACCTTTTCCTCGTCCTTCAGCATCGCTTCAAACTCGCGCAGGCTGGGGCGAATCTCGCGCGTCTGCCCCACGTGGCCGGTCATGGCTTCAAGTGTCTTGAGGCCGTTGCCGGTGATGCAGAGGACGGCGGAGTCGGTCGCGGGAATCTTGCCAGAGGCGATGAGTTTCTTCGCCACGCCCACGGTCACGCCGCCGGCGGTCTCGGCGAAGATGCCCTCGCACTCGGCCAGCAGGCGGATGCCTTCGCGCACCTCGTCGTCAGTCACGTCCTCGGCGTGGCCGCTGGTTTCCTTCATCACCTTGAGCGCGTAAAAGCCGTCGGCGGGCGTGCCGATGGCGAGGCTCTTGGCAATGGTGTTCGGCTTCACGGGTTTGAAGAAGTCCAAGCCCGCCTTCTCCGCCGCGCTGATGGGATTGCAGCCGGTGGCTTGCGCGCCGTGGATGTGCCATTTGCCCTCGGACACGAGGCCGAGCTTGGTGAACTCCTGGTAGCTCTTGTGAATCTTCGTCAGCAACGAGCCGCTGGCCATCGGCACGACGGTGTGCTGCGGCGTGCGCCAGCCGAGCTGCTCGCAAATCTCGAAGCCCATGCTCTTGCTGCCCTCGGCATAGTAGGGCCGCATGTTCACGTTCACAAAGGCCCAGCCGAACTTGCCGGCAATTTCCGCGCAGAGGCGGTTCACCTCGTCGTAGTGGCCCTTGATGCCGATGACGTTCGCGCCATAGACGAGCGAGTTGACCACCTTGCCGAGTTCGAGGTCCGACGGGATGAAGACGTAGGATTTGAGGCCGGCGGACGCGGCGTTGGCGGCGACGGAGTTGGCGAGGTTGCCGGTGGAGGCGCAGGCGACGGTCTTGAAGCCGAGTTCCTGCGAGCGGCTGAGGGCGACACTCACGACGCGGTCTTTGAAGGAGAGCGTCGGGTAGTTCACCGTGTCGTTCTTCACCCACAGTTCGCGGATGCCGAGGCGTTTGGCCAGCCTGTCGGCCTTCACCAGCGGCGTGTAACCGACTTGGAAGCCCACGGTCGGCTCCCCCGCGATGGGCAGCAGTTCGCGGTAGCGCCACATCGTGCGCGGGCGTGCCTCAATGCCGGCGCGAGTCAGTGACTTCTTGATGCGGTCGTAGTCGTAGGCGACCTCCAGCGGGCCGAAGTCGAACTCGCAGACGTGAGTGGCGCTGAGGGGATACTCCTTGCCACACTCGCGGCACTTGAGCGCCTTCATGAAACCTTCGTGCTTGTCCATATGATTTTGCCGGTTCGCGTTCGGTTCAGGGCAAACAAAAGCCCCGTCTCATCTGGATGAGAAGGGGCCGGACAGTCGAGCGCTCTTCTCATCTTTCCCCCGGCCTCACGACCGGAGCTGGAATTAGCACCTAAACATTGCAGAACGCGCTGCAACCGGTTGCCGTGACGTCATCGGGCCAGTCCCTCAGTCACTCTGGATGAGTGTCCACCTCGCGGCGAACGGGGAGATAAATGGCAGGGCTACCCCAAAAGTGCAAATGGTTTTTCTACTCCATCACACCGCAATCGGCGCCTTGATGGCCGGGTGCGGGTCGTAGCCTTCGAGCGTGAAGTCCTCGAACTGGAAGTCGTGGATGTTCTTCACCGCCGGGTTGAGCTTCATACGAGGGAGCGGGCGCGGCTCGCGCGAGAGCTGTAGCTTTGCCTGCTCCAAGTGGTTCACGTAAAGGTGCAGGTCGCCGAAGGTGTGGACGAAATCGCCCGGTTTCAGGCTCGG
>CAZQEW010000185.1:0-6811 GCA_964591495.1 uncultured Klebsiella sp. | reverse complement strand
TGACGCAGTCGCCGCATCCGCTCCCTTTTCTGAACGGCCAGACTTACTTGGACAGCCTTCAGTTGCTCATCCCGCGCATCATCTGGCCGGACCGGCCAAGTCTCCATGTCATCATGAACGAATTGGGTTTGCGCTATGGCATCCATCTGGATGTCGAATCAACTCAATCCACCATGATCTCGCTGGGACAGATCGGGGAAGCTTGGGCCAATGGCGGTTGGCTGGCGGTCGCCTTGGCCGGGGCATTTTTTGGTATGTTTTACTCGATCCCGGCTCGGGTGGCGTGGGGGCGCGAGGTGTCGACGATTGGTTTCCTGTTCGGGATGAGTTTCATCGGCTTCGCGGTCAATCTCGAGCATCTCGCCGGCACTCTGCTGATGACCTTTTATCAGACGGCGTTTGGTGTTTTGGTGTTGCTTTACTGGCTCAGCCGGCGGTCGCCGGTCGGTCAACGGCCGCCTCCCTCCGTTTCGTTGGCTTCACCTGCGGCACCCACTGCGCCGGCTCGGGAGTCTGCGGGGTGAGCCTCACGGGCTGATCCACTCCTGGTCGCCCCAATCCTGTCTGATCGTCCTGCGATGCCGAACTCCCCTGCTCCCCGGATCCACCTCTGGGTTCCCGACTACTCCTCCAGCCACGGCGGGATCCAGGCGTTTTCCCGGCTCTTCGTCCGGGCAGTTCTCGACTCCGTGCCCCATGCCGAGGTCGAAGTCATGTCCAAGAACGACGACTCCTATCCCCCGCCGGTGGGCCGGGGATGGCTACGTTTCCGCGTTGCGGGTTGGTGGCCCACGCCTTATCGCACCTTGCTGTTCGCCGCCCAGTTGGTGTTGACGGCCCTTCGTCGCCGACCCGATTGCATCCTGATCACTCATGCCAACTTCGCCCCGCTCGCCCGGGCGATTCGGTCGGTTACGGGCATCCCGTATGCCGTGGTGGCGCACGGTATCGAGGTTTGGAATGTGCGTTCATCGGCCCTTCGTTTGGGTTTGCGTGGAGCCGACCGGATCTGGTCGGTCAGCCGTTTCACCCAGGACTCTGTTCGCCGCCAGTTGGCCTTGGGGGAAGAGCATCTCGGCTTGCTGCCCAACACTTTTCTGCCGGAACAGTTCGCCCCCGCGCCCAAGCCAAACTACCTCCTTCGCCGCTACGGGCTGACTCCTGCTCAACCGGTCATTCTGACGGTGGCTCGTCTGGCTGGGGCCGAACGCTACAAAGGTTACGATCAGATTCTCCGTGGCTTGCCGGATTTGATCCGCCGTGTTCCGGGACTGCGTTATATTCTGGGGGGGCGGGGCGGAGACCGCGCCCGCATCGAAGCACTGATCGACCAGTTGGGCGTGCGGTCTCACGTCACCCTTGCCGGTTTCATTCCCGATCACGAACTGGAGGATCACTACAATCTCTGCGATGTTTTTGCCATGCCCAGCAAGGGGGAGGGCTTTGGGATCGTTTTCTTGGAGGCTATGGCCTGTGGGAAACCGGTTCTGGCCGGCAACCAGGATGGCTCCGTCGACCCGCTGCTGAACGGTGAATTGGGCGTGTTGGTGGATCCCGATGATGTTCCCAGGATCGCGCGGGAACTCGAACTCATTCTCACCCGTCGGCATCCGCTGGCCATCTTGCAGCAGCCTGCCGAACTGCGCCGGCGCGTCATCGAAGCTTATGGTTATCCGCGCTTCGTAAGCGTGTTGGCCGAGCGCCTGCGGGCGCTGGGCGTCCCCGCGGTGTCACCGGTCTGATCATCCCATGTGCGGCATCGCTGGCATCATTGGCTCACGGCTTCCCCTGCCTGAATTGAGCGTCGGGGCGGACCGCATGCGGTTCACCTTGCGCAATCGCGGCCCGGACGATTCGGGGACCTACCTGTCACCCACGGGGGGGGCGGTGTTGGCGCACGCTCGTCTGGCCATTTTGGATCTGAGCCCGGCTGGCCACCAGCCCATGGCCACGGCCGATGGTCGGCACGTAATTGTCTTCAACGGGGAGATCTACAACCACGTTGAACTGCGGCGTGAACTGGAATCCCAGGGGGAAGTTTTTGCCTCGCATTCGGACACGGAGGTCATCCTGGCGCTCTACCGCCGGCACGGTCCGGCCTGCGTGCACGAACTGGAAGGGATGTTTGCGTTCTGCATCTGGGATGTGCAGGAGCGCACTGCGTTCCTGGCCCGCGATCCGTTTGGCATCAAGCCGCTCTATTACTGCTTCCGGGATGGCGAGCTGGTTTTTGCCTCTGAGGTGCGGGCTGTGCTGGCCTCTGGACGCGTGCCGCGGAAGCCCTGCCCGGCGGCCGTGGCGAGCTACTGGCTGTTCGGCAGCGTCCAGGAACCCCTGTCCATAGTCGAGGGGGTCCGAAGTTTGCCCGCCGGACACCATCTCGTCTGGCGGGATGGGCAGGTGAGGGTCCGCTGCTTTTGGGATCCGCAGCTTATCGGCGAAGGGATTGCTGCCGGCGATGCCGTGGCTGCCACGCGCTCCGCCCTGCAGGAGAGCATCCGGCGCCATCTGGTGAGCGATGTGCCGGTTGGCGTCTTTCTCAGTGGCGGCGTGGATTCAACGGCCGTGGCTGCGCTGGCCAGGCAGGCGGGCGCGGCCGACCTCCAGACCTTCTCCATCGCGTTTGAAGATCCCAGCTTCAACGAGGGCGAAGTGGCCTCCCGCACGGCCCGGCATCTGGGGGCGCGCCACCACGAATGGAAGCTGGACGCGGCGACGGGCCGGAAACTGCTCAAAGATTTTCTTAGCGCCGGCGATCAGCCGAGCATTGATGGGTTCAACACCTACTGTGTCTCGCGGTTTGCCCATGAACGCGGTTTGAAGGTCGTGTTGTCCGGTCTGGGTGGCGACGAGCTGTTTGGGGGCTACGGCTCTTTTCGGATCGTGCCCAAACTCGTGCGCGCCGGTCGGACCGCCAGCTTGTTGCCGTTTGTTCCGGCTGGGATCGGCCACGTGCTTCGGGCCTTCGGGCGCACCCCGCGTCTCAACCGGCTGGCGCATTATCTCGGCGACCCGCCGAGCGCGGCTGGTGCTTACTGGTGCATGCGGGGAGTGTTTACCCCGGCCGAATCCGTTCGCCTCACGCGGCATTTCCTGGGCGATGGCTGCGCTGCCGTGCCGGACGAAGCCCGCCACTTTGCCGTGCCGCGCCAGCCGACCATGGAGGATACGGTGAGTTATCTGGAGCTGACGCGTTACATGCGGAATCAGCTGTTGCGCGACAGTGACGTGATGAGCATGGCCTCCGGGTTGGAGCTGCGCGTGCCGCTGGTGGACCGCAAGCTGTTCGAGGTGTTGCGTCAGATTCCCGCCGCGACCCGTTTGGCACGGGGCAAGGCCCTCTTGGTGCAGGCCGTGCCGGAGATCCCCGACTGGGTTGCCCAGGCTCCCAAACGGGGCTTTGTCTTTCCTTTTGAGCAATGGATAGCGGCCGAATGGGGGGGAACTTTTCAACGACTCAACGAGTCGTCGCCCGTCCCCCTGCGCACCTGGTATCAGTGCTGGTGCCTGCACGCTCTGGAGCACAGCCTCACGCGTCTCGGGCTGCGCTAAGGATTGCCCTGTCATGCGCGTCTGCCACGTCGTCGCTTCCGTTAACCGCAACATCTGCGGGCCCGCCGTCTCCGTGCCGCGGCTCACGTCGGCGCTCGCGGCGAGGGGTTTGGCCATGCAGCTCGCCACCTTGGATTACGAGGAGCATGGGCCCCAGACGCCGGCGCCGGGGGTGCAGGTGTCCAGTTTGCCGGCGGGACCGGTCACGCGAGCCTTGCGCGGCTGGTCGCCCGAGTTGCAGCGGCATCTGCAGGGTTTGGCGCAGTCGGGGGTGGACGTCATCCACAACCATGGTTTGTGGATGTTCCCCAACCTTTATGCGCGTCAGGCGGCCGTGGCCTCAGCCGTGCCGCTGGTGATTTCCCCACGCGGCATGGTCGAGCAATGGTCCTTGGGCCGCAGCCGGTGGAAGAAGTGGCTGGTGTGGCACGCCTTTGAGCGGGCGAACCTCCACCGCGCCGCGCTGTTTCATGCGACCAGTCAGGCGGAGGCGGACTCCATCCGGGCGCTTGGCCTGCGGCAGCCAATTGCGGTCATCCCCAATGGGATTGAAATCCCCGCTGAGTCCGCGACCGTGAGCCGCGCGTTGCTCGAGGAAAAATTTCCCGCATTGCGCGGCCGTCGCTGGCTGGTGTTCCTTTCCCGGCTCCACCCCAAGAAGGGCGTTCTTGAACTCCTCCGGGTCTGGCAACGGTTGCGCGCCGAGTTTCCCGACTGGCAGCTCGTGCTCGCCGGTCCGGCCCTCGATGGCTACGACGCCACGGTGCGCGCCGCCGTCCACGAGCTGCGATTGGCTGACTGCGTCACCCTCCCCGGGATGCTCGCCGGCGATCTGAAGGAATCGGCGTGGTCCGGCGCGGAGCTGTATGTGCTGCCCACGTATTCGGAGAACTTCGGCGTGGCCGTGGCTGAGGCGCTCGCGCATGGCGTCCCGGCCTTGACCACGCACGGCGCGCCGTGGCGCGGCCTTGCGGAGCATGGCTGTGGCTGGTGGATTGACATGACCGAAGCGGAGCTGGCCACCGCGCTGGCTGCCGCGCTGCGGCTGCCTGCCGACGAGCGTCGTGCCATGGGGGCACGTGGGCGCGCCTGGATGGCGCGGGATTTTTCCTGGGCCGGCATCGCCGCGCAGATGGAATCCGCCTACGCGCACCTGCTGGGTCGGGGTCCGCGTCCGCACTGCTGGCAGGCGGGCTGAGTTGGCGCCTCTTTTCCCATTATGAAACTTCTTCGGAACCTGCTGGGCCGGTGCTCCCGTAACTGGGTCGTCCGGCGGCGGCTGCCGGTGCAATTCCAGCGGCGACCCATTTATGTCTCTCCCCGTGCGGGACTGTCCTACCTGAAGCCCTTCACGCACACGCACGCGGAGTTGTTTGCCTTCGCCGCCGACCAGGTGAAGCCGGGTGACACCGTCTGGGATCTCGGCTCCAGCATGGGCGTTTTCGCCGTGGCTGCGGCCGCGATGACCGGGGCGAAGGGCCGGGTGCTGTGCCTCGAGCCGGACCCCTTTTCGGCCGCTTTGCTGCGCCAGTCCGCCGCCGCAAACGCCCCATTGGGGGGGCGGATAGATGTGGTGCAGGCCGCTTGTGCCGAGCGGATGGCGCTGGCGGAATTCTGCTCGATGACTGCCTCTAGCGCCATCGGTCACCTCACTTCTGCGGGAGGCAGCGGCTTCGATGGGCGCGTCGCGGGCCGCAGTCACGTCATCACCGTGACCATGGACTGGTTGGCTGAGCAGTATGGCCCGCCCGCGGTTATCAAGGCGGATTTGGAGGGGGCGGAGCTGTTGGCGCTGCGCGGCGGGGCGGAAACGCTGCGCCGCCATCAGCCTCGGTTGATGATTGAAGTCTATGAGCGCAATGCCGAGGCCGTCACCGCGCTGCTGAAGGCGGCCGGCTACCGGCTGTATGATTTCACGGACCCTGCCGGCCCGGTCCCTGAGGTGGAACGGGCGGCCTACAACACGCTGGCCTTGCCGGCGCGGACATGAGGATAACGGTCGCCACCGGGCCGATGCTGCCGGTGCCCACGCTGCGCGGCGGTGCCGTGCCGCGCATGTGGCAGGGTCTGGCAGAGCAGTTCGCGCTGGCTGGCCACGAGGTGACCGTCTTCGCTCGCGAATTCTCCGGCCAGCCGGAGCGCGAAACGATCGCCGGCGTCCGCTATTTGCGCTGGGGCGGCTTCGATCAAAGTCTCTCGGTGCGGAGGGACCTGCTCAAGGACCTCGCGTATGCCATCCGTGCCGTTCGCCGGCTGCCATCGGCCGACATCCTCATAACGAATGATTTCTGGCTTCCGGTCTTCGCCGCGCGGCGGCGCTCCGTCGGCCGCGTGGTTGTCAACGCCAACCGCTTTCCCAAGGGCCAGTTTTGGTTGTATCAAAAAGCGGCCCGTATTGCCGCCGCCTCCACCGCCGTCCGAGACGCCGTTGTCGCGCAATGTCCCGCGCTGGCCGATCGCACCCGGGTTTTTCCCAACCCCATTGACACCGCCGTGTTCAAGCCGGGGCCACCACGCGCCGCTGGCGGTGAGCCGAAAATGCTGCTCTACGTCGGTCGCGTGCATCCGGAGAAAGGCGTCCACCTGTTGGTTGAGGCTTTTCAGGCGCTCCGTTCCCGCCGACCCGACTGGCGGCTGCACATTGTAGGTCCATTCGCTGAAGCGCAGGGCGGCGGCGGCACCGGCTACTTGCGTCGACTCGAAGGACTGGCGTCGCGGCACCGCGTGGAGTTTACCGGGCCGGTGTTTGACCCCGTCGCGTTGGCGGACTGCTACCAAAGCGCCCGCCTCTTTTGCTACCCATCGCTCGCCGATCTAGGAGAGGCCCTGCCCGTCGCGCCTCTGGAATCCCTGGCGTGCGGAGCGCCCGTCGTCGTTTCGCGCATCGCGTGTTTCCAAGACTACGTCACCGAAGGGGAAAATGGCTGGACGTTTAACCACCACGCCAGCGATCCCGTGGCCTCGCTTGCCGCCTGCCTTACCGATTCTACGAGTGACGTGCCGCTCGCCGCTGCCGCCGCGCGCGCAGCCCAGTCCGTCCAACGGTTCAGCTACCCTTCCGTCGCGGAGCAATACTTGAAGGACTTCACTGTCCTGCGCACCGCCGCCCGATGACCGCCGAACTCACCGCGCTGGTCCTGACCTACAACGAAGCCCCGAACCTCCGGCGCACGTTGGAGAAGCTCTCGTGGCTCCGTGAAGTTCTCGTGGTGGACAGCTTTAGCACCGACGACACGGAGGTCATCGCCCGGTCTTTTCC
>CAZQEW010000184.1:0-6853 GCA_964591495.1 uncultured Klebsiella sp. | reverse complement strand
GCGCAAAGAAAAGTTTGCCCGCCCTCCGCGCGTTCCGCACACTCCCGCACTTGTTGAATGAGCACTGCCGTTGCTGAACCGTCCGCCGCCCCCGCCGCCGCGCGGGAGTCCGCGCCGCCCGTGGACATGTCCAAGCCCGTCGCCCGTCCGCAGACCTCCGGCTGGCAGCTCTTCAAGGACGTGCTGAACCACGGCGGCCCCGGTTACCTCCAGTTCGCCATCACGAACATCTGCAACGCCGACTGCGGCTTCTGCGGCTTCGCGCGCTCGCAGTTCGATCCCAAGGCCCGCAAGAGCGTCACGCTCCAGGAGGCGAAGGACGTGGTGGACATCGCCAAGCGCAACCACATCGGCTACCTGCTCTTCGTCGGCGGCGAGCCGATGGCGCACCGCGACCTCCGCGCGATGGTCCGCTACTCGGCGCAGCAAGGCATCCACCCGATGATCTGCACGAACGGCGGGTTGTGGACCGACGACAACATGAAGGCCCTGGCCAGCGACGGCCTCAGCAGCGTGATCATGTCCATCGACGCGCACGACGTGGCCAAGCACGAGGCCAACCGCGGCCTGCCCGACGTGTGCCGGAAAATCAAGAAGGCGAACGAGTTCTTCCACAGTGTTGGCATCCAGACCACGGCGAGCATCACGGCCAGCCGGCTGATCGAGGATTACGACAAGCTGCCCGCCTTCCTGCAAAGCCTCGGCTTCACGAGCTGCACCTTCAGCTATCCGCTCACCAACCTCGCGAGCAGTTACCTCAGTTTCAGTGACAGCGGCCTGGTGAACTTCACCACTCAGGAGCTCATCGGCCTGTTCGACAAGATCAAGCAGATGAAGCATCGCAGCGGCTACCCGGTGGTGAACCCCACTGAGTCCCTGAACGAGATGCAGCGCCACCTGCGCGGCGAGAAGGAGCAGTTCGGCTGCCTCGGCGGTCACAAGTATTTCTACCTCGACTGGAACCTTGACCTCTACCGCTGCCACTTCTGGGAGAAGCCCATGTGCAAGGTCTATGAATGGGATGATTCCAAGCTCATCCGCGACGGCTGCACGCGTTGCATGATTGACTGCTACCGCGACCCGAGCGTGCTTCAACACGTCGCCATCAACGCCAGCGACGCTTGGCACGCGCTCAAGAAGGGCGACCTCGGCACCGCCGCGATGAAGGTGCTCGACTCGAAGAACCTCACCTCGCTCAAGGCCGTGTGGGAAGACCGCAAGTGGATTGGCAAAGTCTGACCTGATGTGCGGTGGGCGGCTGCGGCCTGATCAGCGCTTTGCCTGACTGACTCACGCACCGCCCATCACGTTCCATGTCCAAGCTCTACTTTTACTACTCGGCGATGAACGCGGGGAAGAGCACCACGCTCCTCCAGTCGAGTTACAACTACCAGGAGCGCGGCATGAACACCCTCGTGCTGGCACCCGCGTTGGACACGCGGGCCGGCACGGGCAAGGTCGCCTCGCGCATTGGCCTCTCAGCGGAGGCACGGGCCTTCCAGCGTGATGAAAACCTCTTCACCCTCGCCGAGGCGGACCACGAGAAGCGCATTCTTTCCTGCGTGCTCGTGGACGAGGCGCAGTTTCTGAGCCGGGCCCAGGTCGAGCAGCTCTCGGACATCGCCGACCGGCTGCGCATACCTGTCCTTTGCTACGGCCTGCGCACGGACTTTCAAGGCAACCTCTTCGAAGGCAGCCAGTGGCTCCTCGCGTGGGCGGACAACCTGATCGAGCTCAAAACCATCTGCCACTGCGGCCGCAAGGCCACGATGGTCCTGCGGATGGACGCCAGCGGCGCGCCCGTGAAGACCGGCGCACAAATCGAGATCGGCGGCAATGACCGCTATGTCTCCGTTTGCCGTCGTCACTACAAGGAAAGCCAGCACGCCTGGCTGCTGTGAGCGGGGCGATGGCCGGCGGCGGAAGAAAGTGATTGCTAAGTCGCCCCGCGCTTTGAAGATTCCTCCCGTAACGCGCCCCAGAACTCGTCAGCCAGCCGGTTCCGGCTTGAAGCCGTCGTGTCCCGGGCGCGTCCACTTGACCGCACCAAAACTGACAACCGCAACCCATCGCTCCCGCCCATGAAATACTTCGATCGTCGTGGATTCCTCAAGACTGCCGGTGCCGCCGCCGGTGTCTTCTACATCGCCCCTACCTCGTGGGCCCAAAAAAGCCCCGGTGACACCCTCAACTCCGTCGTTGTCGGCTTCAATGGCCGCGGCGGCTCGCACATCGGCGCCCTCAGCGGCTTGAAGGACTCCGGCGTCCGTCTCACCGCGCTTTGCGACGTGGACGACGCCGTGCTCCGCAAGGGAGTGGACGCGCAGGACAAGAAGGGCGTCAAGGTCACGCCTTACACCGACATCCGGAAAGTTTTGGAGAACAAGGACATCGACATCGTCTCCATCGCCACGCCCAACCACTGGCATTCGCTCGGCGCGATTTGGGCGGTGCAGGCCGGCAAGGATGTTTACGTCGAGAAGCCCGTTTCCCACAACGTCTGGGAAGGCCGCCAGCTCGTGAACGCGGCCCGCAAATATAAGAAGATCGTCCAGACCGGCACGCAGAGCCGCGCCTCGCGCACCGGCATCGGCGAGGCCGTGAAGTTCGTGCAGTCCGGCCAGCTCGGCAAAGTCATCGCCGTGCGCGGCACCTGCTACAAGCCCCGCGGCAGCATCGGCAAATCCGACGGTGCCCAGCCCATCCCCGCCGGCATTGACTTCGACCTCTGGTGCGGTCCCGCGCCCAAGGACGAGGTGCGTCGCAAGCGCCTGCATTACGACTGGCACTGGATCTGGAACTACGGCAATGGCGACCTCGGCAACCAGGGCATCCACCAGATGGACATCGCCCGCTGGTTCCTTGGCGAGATGGAACTCAGCCCGCGCGTCTGGAGCGTTGGCGGCCGGCTCGGCTATACCGATGACGGCGAGACCCCGAACACGCAAGTCATCTACCACGACTACGCCAAGGCTCCCCTCATCTTCGAGGTGCGCGGCCTGCCCTCGAAGAAGGACTCCAAGGACATGGACATCTTCATGGGCTCGCGGATCGGCGTAGTCATCCACTGCGAAGGCGGTCACGTCACCGTGCCCAGCTACACCAGCTCCGCCGCTTACGACAAGCAGGGCAAGGAAATCAAGAAGTGGACCGAGACCAAGGGCGGTGGCGAAGCCCCTCACTTCAAGAACTTCATCGAGGCCGTTCGCAGCCGCCAGCACACGGACCTGTATGCCGACATCCTCGAAGGCCACCTCTCCAGCGCCCTCTGCCACACCGGCAACATCTCGCACCGCCTCGGCAAACTCGCTGCGCCCGGCGCGATCCGCGAGCAGATCAAGGGCGATCGCGAAGCCACGGCCACCGTTGAGCGCATGTTCGAGCACCTCAAAGCCAACGAGGTCAACCTTGACACCGACAAGCTCACCCTCGGCCCCGTGCTCAAGATGAACGGCAAGACCGAGAAGTTCATCGGCAACGATGCGGCCGACAAGCTCCTCACCCGCGACTACCGCAAGCCGTTCGTCGTCCCGGCGATCTCGGCCTGAGTTTCATCCTGTTCCCTGCCTTGCAACCGGGCCGGCCTCGCGCCGGCCCGGTTTGTTTTTACAACCGTGCGGCGAGCGCCCGGCCCAGGCGGGTGATGCCTGCCTCGAGCTTCGGTTCATCCGCCCCACCGAAGCTCAGGCGCAGCTCGTGGTCGGGCTTGCGGCGGGCGGGATCATCCGCGTAGCACAGTGCGCCAGGCACGTAGAGGACCTCCTGCTGCAAGCTGGATTGGAAAAAGCGGGATTTCGGTCCGGTGCGCAGCCGTTTCGGCGCACGCGCCCAGACATAGAGGCCGCCGGCCGGCTCCTGCCAATCCACAGCCACCGGAAAATGCGCGCGGATCGCCGCCGTCATCACGCCGGCCTTGTGCGCGTAGCGGCGTTGCAGTTCGGCGAGATGGCGGGCGTAAGCCCCGCTGGCCAGCGCACGCGCGAGCAGCTGTTGCAGCAGGTTGGCCGTCCCGAAGTCGTGGTTGCCCTTGATGCGCGTGGCCGCGGTCAAGACCGGTTCCGGCAGCACGCCAAAGCCCACCCGGACACCCGTGGCGAAGGGCTTGCTGAACGTGCCGGCGTAGAGCACGCGCTCCGCTCCGCCCGGGGCAGCCAGCGCGGAGGGCACGTCGTCACCGGCGAAGCGCAGTTCGCGATACGCGGCGTCCTCCAGGAGGTAAAGCGGGTGACCGGCAAACCGCTCGTAGCGACGCAGCAGCTTCAACGCGGCGGCCTTCTTTGCGAAGCTGGTCGTGTAGCCCGTGGGGTTTTGGTAGTAGCTGACGAGGTAGAGGAATTTGACGCGCGGCAGCTCGCCCGCCCGGCGAAGCTCCTCGAGGATCTGCTCCAAGTGCGCAAGATCCACGCCGTCGGGCAGCAAACGCACGCCCCGGCAGCGCAGCCCGTGGCTTTGCGCGATGCCGAGATAAACGAAGTAGGTCGGGTCCTCGACGAGCACGATGTCCCCCGGATCGCACAGCGCCTCGGTGAGCAGATAAAGCAACTGCTGCGAGCCGTGGGTGATCAGGAGCTGGTCGGCGGAAAATTCTGTAGCGGCGGTCTGTGACCGCCGAGACGCGGTTGCATCCAGAGCCAACTGGCGGTCACACACCGCCGGAAGGGCGCGTTTGTCGAGTTCGGCCAGCCGCCTGGCCGTCAGTTCGCGGAGGAGCGGGTCGCCGGCCGTGGAGCCGTATTGCAGTGCCGCCTGGCCGGTGCGCGGAGTGGAGAGGATTTCATCCAGCAGCGCGCGGGCTTCGGCCGTCGGCAGGGAGACGTTGTCAGTGAAGCCGGCGGCGAGCGAAATGAGTTTCGGGTGCGACAGCGTCAGGCTCATCAACCATGAGATCGCGGGTGGCCCGGTGCGGCGGCCGAGGGTGGAGAGGGGGGAGGACATGGCGGGGGAATGGGAGTGTCAGAGCAACGGGCATCGTGGCGTTCAGCCCTTCATCATTTCAACGATCCATCGCTGCGGTGGTGGGTCTGCGCCGCCTCGGCCAGTTGCACGAGCCGCTCCGCCCCGGCCACATAGGCGGCGCGGTTGGCGAGCAGCGCGTCGTTGTGCTCACCCTCTAGTTCGATGAACGCCTTCGGCTCGCGCGCGGCGGCGAAGTTCCGCTCGCCGTGGCTGAACCGGATCGTGCTGTCCGTGCGGCTGTGCAGAATGACTACCGGACAGGTGATGCCCGGCAGCCGGCCATGCGTGTCGTAGCTGATCCGGCTCAGGAGGCGCACGGGTAGCCAGGGAAACAGCTCCGCCCCGATGTCGGGAATGCTCGTGAAGGTGCTTTGCAATGCCAGCCCGCCCACCGGCAGCGTGGCGGCGACGTGGCTGGCAATGCCACCGCCAAGCGACTCACCCCAGACCAGGATCTGCTCCGGCGCGAAGCCGCGCGTGCGCAGCCAATGGTAGGCCGCCTGCGCGTCGGCGTAGGTGCCATGCTCGCTCGGCTCGCCATCGCTGCGCCCGTAGCCCCGGTAGTCGAAGGTCAGCAGGTTCACGCCGGCTTCAAGGATGGCGCGGTAGTAGCCGGGACGCGAGGTGAGGTTGCCGCCGTTGCCGTGGCAGAACAGCATTGCGAAGCGTGCACGCGCCGACCCCTTGTCCGCCGCAAAGAACCACGCGTGCAGCCGCGGCCCGTCGGCGGCAGTCAGCCAGACTTCCTCGGCGGGACGGCCCACATCCTCGGGCGTGTATTCCGCGTCGCGCGTCGGGTGATAGACTTGGCTGTGCTCGAAGCGGTAAAGCATCACGGCGATGACCAGCAGCCCCACAGTGGGCACCAGCCAAGGACGGGCTTTCTTAGCGCGGTCGAGAATCGGGTGCAAGGCAGGTGCGCGCGGCGTTTGTTTGGGACCGTCGCCGGGCTTTACACGGCCAGCCGATAAAACTCCGCCGCGTTACCGCCGAAGAACTGCGCGCGCGCCTCGGGTGACAGCGACTGCGTGTAATCCGCCGCCAGCCGGTGCACCTGCTCGTAACTGCCCGCCAGCGTCGCCACCGGCCAGTCCGTGCCGAACATCAGCCGCCCCACGCCGAACGCAGCGAAGACCACGTCGAGATACGGCCGGAAATCGTCCGCGCGCCAGCCATCCCACTTCGCCTCCGTGACCATGCCCGAGACTTTGCACCAGACGTTCGGGGCCTTCGCCAGCTCGCGAAGCTGCTCGCGCCACGGCGAGAGCGTGCCGGCGGCGATGGGCGGCTTGGCGATGTGGTCGAGCACGAAGCGCTGCTCGGGGAAGTTCGCCACGAGCTGGATGGCGGCGGGCAACTGTTTGGGAAACACGAGCAGCTCGTAAGCGAGGTTGAACTGCCGCAGCTTCCCGATGCCGCGCTGGAACGCGGGCCGCAGCATGAAGTTGTCGTCCGGCTCGTCCTGCACCACGTGGCGCACGCCGACGAAGCGCGGGTGCCGCGCCAGTTCCGCGAGCTGCTCCTCCACGCGGTCGCTCTGCAAATCCACCCAGCCCACGACGCCCTTGATGATCGGATGCGCGTCCGCCAGCGAGAGCAGCCAGCGCGCCTCGGCCACCGTCTGCTGCGCCTGCACCGCCACGCAACCGTCGAGTCCGGCCGCCTTCAACAGTGGAGCGAGGTCCGGCGGCAGGAAGTCGCGGCGGATGGGCCACTCGGGCTTCATCCACGGATACTCGGCGGGGGTGTATTTCCAGAAGTGCTGGTGGGAATCAATCGTCATGGGCGGAGCTAGGTTGGAAGTTTCGGAAGACAACAGCGGGCGTCAGAGGGGCTCGAACATGCAGCGCGCTTTGGAGTGCGGTGACTTGTCACCGCTTTTACGAGGCGACTTGTC
>CAZQEW010000183.1:0-6987 GCA_964591495.1 uncultured Klebsiella sp. | reverse complement strand
CGTTCGTCCCTCCTCACCGGGCGCACGCCGCATCGCAACGGGGTGTTCACTTGGATTGCCGAGGGCGCGCCGGTGCATCTCCGCACGAGCGAAATCACCTTGCCCAAGCTGCTGAAAGGCGCTGGCTACGCGACCTGCCACAGCGGCAAGTGGCACTTGAACGGCCTCTTCAACAACCCCGCGCAGCCGCAGCCTGGTGACCACGGCTACGATTGGTGGATGGCCACGCAGAACAACGCCGGCCCGTCGCACGAGAACCCAAGCAACTTCGTCCGCAACGGCCAGCCCGTCGGACGGCTCGAAGGTTATGCTGCGCCGCTCGTGGTCAGCGAGGCCGTGACCTGGCTGAAGGAGAAGCGCGACCCGGCCAAGCCGTTCTTCCTCGCCGTGTGGACGCACGAGCCGCATTACCCAATTAAGTCCGACCCAAAATTCAAGGCGCTCTACCCCGGCCTCGCCGACGACGTGCAGCGCGAGCATCACGCGAACGTGACGCAGATGGATTTCGCGTTCGGCCAGCTCATGAAGGCACTCGACGAGCAAAAGCTCGCGGATAGCACGTTCGTGTTCTTCACGTCGGACAATGGTCCGGAAGGCAACGGCACCACCACGCCCGGGCGCGGTTCAACTGGCGGCTTGCGCGACCGCAAGCGTTCGATGCACGAGGGCGGCATCCGCGTGCCGGGCCTCGCGCGTTGGCCCGGCAAAATCCCCGCCGGCTCCGTCAGCGAAGTGCCTGTCATCGGCAGCGACGTGTTCCCCACGATGCTCGGCATCGCGGGCGTGAAGCCGCCCGCGGGCCGCGTGCTCGACGGCGTGGACGTGCTGCCCGCGCTCACCGGCAAAGTCGCGAAGCTTGAGCGCCCGCAGCCGCTTTACTGGCGGTTGCACATGGCTCCGAACGCAAAAATCGCGATGCGCGTGGACGACTGGAAAATCCTCGCGAACGCCGAGCTGACCGAGTTCGAGCTTTACAACCTCAAGACTGATTCAGCCGAAGCCACCGACCTCAAGTCAGCCGAACCGCAGCGTTTCGCCGCACTGCGCGAGCAACTCCTCAAACACAACGCCGCCGTCGAAGCCGAAGGCCCTGACTGGTGGAAAAGCTTGAGTCCAAACGGCGGCAAAGCGAAAGGCGATGAGGCCCCCGCGAAGAAGAAAGGTAAGAAGCAATGAACCGGCTGCATTTTGTCATCGCACTCGCGTTCGCCTGGGGCGCCAGTCTGACCCACGCGCAGGAGCCCGGCGGCGTGCGCGTGCTCACCGACATTGCCTACAAGCAAGGAGCCGCGCTAACGGACTACGAGCGCGCCCGCTGCAGGCTGGATGTTTACCTGCCGCCCGCAGGCAAGGGCTTCGCCACGCTGGTGTGGTTCCACGGCGGCGGTTTGCAAAAGGGCGACAAGGCCGGCACGCCCGAGGACTCCGTCAAGACGCCGCTGATCGCGCGCAGCTTCGCCCGGGCGGGCATCGCGGTCGTCGTGCCGAACTATCGCCTTAGCCCGCAGGCGAAGTTCCCGGCCTACGTGGAGGATGCGGCCGCGGCGGTCGCCTGGACGCAGGCGAACATGACGCAGCACGGGGCCGACCCGGCGAAGCTCTTCGTTGGTGGGCATTCGGCGGGCGGTTACCTCGCGTTCATGCTCGGGATGGACGTGCGTTACCTCACCGCTGTCGGCGTGAAGCCTGCCGCCATCGCGGGCTACATCCCCGTGAGCGGACAGACCATGACGCATTACACGGTGCGGGAAGAGCGCGGCTTGGCCAAGAACTCCGTCACCGCCGATGCCGCCGCGCCGGTGCATTACATCCGCAAGGACACCCCGCCGATGCTCGTGCTCTACGCTGACCGCGACATGGTCGCGCGCGCGGAGGAGAACGCCTACTTCGTCGCGATGATGCAGGGCGCGGGAAACAAAGGCGTGGTCGGCGAGATGGTTGCCGACCGCAACCACGGCACCATCGCGAGCAAGCTGGACCAGCCTGACGACCCGGGCCGGCAGGCGATGCTGAATTTCATACGGGTCAATTCGGCCGGTCCCTCAACTCGACCGACGCGGTGAACCAACCGAAGCAAGCGCCAAAGATTTGGTCTTCCCTCGCCCAACACATGCCAACTCGATTCACCTCATGAAGCAACTTTTCCTCGTTCTCTGCGCGTTCGCCGTGTGTAGCGCATCGGCGGCCAGCTTCGACGGGCCGCCCGGCAAGCGCATGACTTACAAGCAATCCGCCGGCAAGCCGCGCGAGCTGGAGATTTATTTCCCGCCGAACCACGACGCGACGAAGGCTAAGGTGCCGGGGCTGCTGCTCTTTCACGGCGGTGGCTGGAGCGGCGGCAGCTTGAGCCAGTTCCGCACGGCCTGCGCTTACTTTGCCAGTCGCGGCCTAGTGTGCGCCACGGCCGAGTATCGGATGCTCACCAAGGACGAGGCGGCGAAACTGCCGGCCGGCGAGACACGCAAACGCGCGTGCATCACCGATGCGAAGAGCGCGCTCCGGTGGTTCAAGCAGCACGCCGGCGAGTTTGGCATGGACCCGGCGCGCATCATCACCGGCGGCGGCTCGGCGGGCGGGCACATCTCCGCGTTGGCGACCCTCAACCCCGGCCTCAACGACCCGGCCGACCCGGTGGGCTTCGACACGAGCGTCGTGGCTTATCTGTGGTTCAATCCCGCCTTTGCGCCCGATGACAGCAAGGACGCGGAGGTGGACGTCCTGCGCTTTTTGCGGAAGGACATCGCGCCCGCCATCGCGTTTTACGGCACGGAGGACACCTGGCTGCCCGGCTGGCACGCGGCGCACGCGAGGTTGCGCTCGGTGGGCAACACGACCACGGAGCAGCATTTCGCCGCCGGCCAGCCGCACGGATTCTTCAACCGCGACCCGTGGCAAAGCGCCACACTCATCGCAGCGGACCGCTTTCTGGTCCGGCTCGGACTGCTGAAGGGCGAGCCGACTTTGAAGGCTCCGGCGGTCGCGTTACAACCGACGGCATCCGCGCCCAGCAAGTGATCCTCAACCCGCTGCAAGATTTCCCTCTCTTCTGCGTCCAAACTCCACCATGACCAAATCCATGAAACACCCCGCCTCCATTCTCCTGCTCGCGTTGCTGGCGCTGCCCGGCCTCGCCCAGGCGCAAACTGCCGCCGCGCTCAAACAGGCGCTCACCTTTCACGCTTCGTTTGACAAAGGTTTCGACGCTGACTTTTCGCGCGGGGAGAAAGGCGCGTTAGCCCGCACCAATCAGGGCACCGTGCCGCTCGCGGCAAACGAGGAGCTGCGGCTCGTTCCCGATGGACGCTTCGGCGGCGGGCTGCACTTCACGAAGAAGGGGACGACTCAGCCGCGCTTCAAGGGCGCGGGCGTGCTCGGCTACAACGACAAAAACTGGAGCGCATCCGTCTCCGTCTGGCTGCGGCTGGACCCGGACAAGGATCTCGAGCCGGGTTATTGCGATCCCGTGCAGATCGTCGGCGGCGACACGAAGAAGGGCTTCATCTTCCTCGAATGGTCCAAGGATGAGATGCCGCGCGAGTTCCGCTTCGCCATCCGGCCGCTGGAGCAGATTTGGAACCCCAACAAGCTCGACTGGGCGAAGATGACCGACGCCCAGCGCCCCGCCGTGAACCTCAAGCGCGCGCCCTTCTCGCGCGAGGCGTGGACGCACGCCGTCTTCACGCTGGAAAACGTAAATGACAAGGCGAAGAAACCCGTGGGCCGGCTCTACCTCAATGGTGCCCTGATGGGCAAAATCGAAAACTGGGACCTCACGCTCGGCTGGAATCCGGATGCTGTGCAGCTCGTGCTCGGCGCGTCCTACGTGGGCCATCTCGACGACCTCGCCGTGTTCAACCGCGCGCTGACTGACGCCGAGGTGAAGATACTGAACGGTCTTAAGGGCGGCGTTCGGGAACTCCATCCCTGAAGCGGCCAGCCGCGCTCACGGCGGAGTGAGCGCGCCGAGCCAAAGGCCGTTGAAGAGCAGCTTGAATGTCCCGTGCGGTTGCGCACGGAAGGCGATCTCCGGGCCGTAGAGAACCAGGCGCCCCTTGCCCACCCGGGCCTCGGCGATGGCAATGCCGTTGTCCAAGTGCTCCTGTCCCCAAGCCCACCCGCTGCGCAGCGGTTTCGGGGAGTTGAACCACGCGACGCAGTTGAGTTGCCCCGGCGCGGCCTTGTCCGTGAAGCGGAAGACGGGGCTGGCTTGGAAGAACACGTCGGCATCCTGTTCCATTCCCCACGCGAGCGGATGTGACGTGTCCACGCGGGCGCGCAGCACGGAGCCGGGCACGTAAAACTTCTCGCGTGGTAACGGCGTGGTCTTGCCGGGCTCGGTGAGGTGGTTCACGATGGGCAAGTCCAGATGCCGCGCGAGACTCGTGGAACTGCCGATGGTCAGGATGGTGCCGCCGTCTTCGAGAAACTTGCGGAGCTGCGGGATGGTCTTCGCCACCGTGACACTGCCGCGTTGGCCGCGATACTCGGGCGGCAGCGATTCCTCGCGAACGTCTCCGCTCGCGTCGGCAGGCGCATCGCCCGTGGAAGCGGATGTCGTGCTGGCGGTGTTCGTGGTTGAGCCGGAGCCGCGCGTGTAGGCGGGAATCGCGCCGTCCACGAAGAGCAGCACGTCGAACTTGTCGCGCAGGTTGCCCCGGTCCAGCTCCGGCGGGAACACGACCTGAAACGGAAACTCAAACCGCTCCAGCACCCAGCGCGTCCAGCCCGAGGGCATCGAGCCGCCGTAGCGATCCCACAGGCCGATGCGGGGTGGCCTGGACACTGCAGGCGTTGAACTAGCCTTCAAGTAGGTTGCTTTGTTGATGTTGAATCGGTTGCCCTTTGTGTCAGCCACAAGGGGAACAGTGACAACGCTCCCTCCCGGCGACAGGCCGGGTCCGGGCCACAACCCAACGCCCGTGAAGTTCACGCCCAACTCGGTCGCGAGCTTTTCGACCCGGGCTTGTGTCGCCGGCTGTTTTTTCAAGCAGAACCAGCCAGCGGTGAAATTGACGTCGTGCTGCAAGTTCGAGGGACCGGCCCACTGCACCCGAAATGTTTTCGCGATCCGGATCACTTCCTCCCCTGACGCGAGCAGGCGGTTGACGGCAATGAACGCGTTGTTTTGCGCCGGGTTGAGGAAGAACGCTTCGGCTCCTTGGGCATTGGAGACTAGTCCGGTCAGGGGCGTCGCCGTGTGGCCCACTTTCTCAAGCGGCCCATCAAAGTTTTCCAGCACGCGGTCAAACTTCACGACCATCTGCAACGCCAGCGTCCAGCCCGCGATGTCATACGGCGCGGTCGGCGCGGCACCGGGGTAGGCGAAGTCATTCGGATGGTCCTGCGGCTCGAACATGTCCAGCACATGCGCGCGGAAGGGCTGCGCGCACTTCACCACGTAGCTGCCGGCGGGATACCGGTTCGTGCCGAGCACGAAATCCGCCGTCGCGCGATGCACTTGCACGCCGGTATCGAGCAGCGTGTTGACGAACTTCACGGCCGTCGGGAAGTCACGCTGGTTCGCCGGGAGGATGTAGGCGCGCGGGTCGCGCTTCGCCGGGTCTTGCAGCAGGCGCTTGAACTCGTTGGTTGCAGAGTTGGAGAGAAAGGGGCTGCCTTTGCGCTCCTTCGCGGCGTGTTCGACGAGTCTGGGCGTCACGGTCCAACTGTCGCGGCTGCCGCGTTCGATGGCGGTGCGGGCCATGCGCCACGCGTTGAGCAGCAGCGTCGAGCGCTGGCGCGAGGCGTAGTCCAGCACCGCGTAGTTCGCGGTCACGGAGTAGTCCACCGACTGCCGGAAGTGCCACCGCTGCGGCGCGATGGGTGCGAGGTAGTCGGCCTTGGAAAGCTGCTTGTCCGGCAGGAACGGAATCGTCATCGGCGTGGGGCTGCCGATGGTTTCGGTGAGCAGGCCGATGATGTTGTGGAAGTAAGCCGTGGTGCGTAGGCCACCGTTCCACCACGTCGAGTAGCGCGCGCCGGAGCGGACGGTCACGCCCGGTTTTCCCTCGGCCAGGAAGCGCTGCATCATCGCTGCGCCCACGGCGTCAATGCCGCTGGTGACCAGCGGGTCCACGTTGTAGTTCGCCGGGTCGCGGAACGGCGGCGCGAACATGACCGCACCCGGCGGGCCGGACTGGTGGTGGTTGTAGAGAATCTGCGGGAACCACTCGCGGTAAAGGATGCGGTTGAGGGCCTTGGACTCCGACTGCACGCAGGCGAAGAAGTCGCGGTTGTTGTCGTGGCCGATGTATTTCTGGTAGAGGCGCGGCAGCCCGGCGAAGGAGCGCTTCTTCGGGTCCGCCTCACGCATATACCAGTTGGCGACCAGCTCGATGCCGTCGGGGTTCGCGGGCACGAATAGGATGATGCAGTCGTCGAGAATGCGCCGCGTCTCCGCGTCGTCGCGGCTGACGAGCTGCCAGAGCGTCTCCATCAACTGCGTGAAGCCGAGCGTCTCGGTCGCGTGCAGCCCGCCGTCAATCCACACCACTGCGCGGCCTTCCACTGCGAGCCGCTGCGCATCCGCCGCCGTGGCTTCGCCGAGCGCGAGCCGGCGCACGGTGTCCTTGAAGCCATAGAGCCGCCGATGGTTCGCGGGCGAGGTGACGATGCCCATGACCATCGTGCGACCCTCCTCCGTCAGCCCGATGGGCACGACCTTCAGCCGGTCCGACTCGCGGTCTAGGCGCTCCCAATGGCCGACGAGCTGGGTGTAGTTTGGCAGGTGGTAGTCATCGCCAAGGTTGAAGCCGAGGAAGGCCTTCGGCGAAGTCAGGCGCGGCGCGGCCGTGCCCGTCAAGGCAACGAGGAGCAGCAACGTGCAGACCGCAGCACAGGCGACGGAACCCCACGTAGGAGACGACGTGAGGAGTCTCGCTTCAAATCTTCGCGCGCTGTGACGTCGAAAGCGTTCGGTGCCAAGGTGCCGCTCTCCCTCACCCCGGCCCTCTCCCGCTGGGAGAGGGAGCAAGTCAGTCAGCGCTC
>CAZQEW010000182.1:0-6999 GCA_964591495.1 uncultured Klebsiella sp. | reverse complement strand
AGCACGGAGCCGTTGCGTTGGAAGAGGTCGGTGAAGAAGCGAATCGGTTCCTCGTTCAACGCACCGCGCACCGACGCAAAGGTCGGGAAATGCCGCTCGCTCTTCTCGTCGAGCTTGTCGAGGTCGCGCGTGTGGAGCCACTGCGCACCGAACTCGACGGCCAGCCGCCGCACGAGCGGGTCCGCCAGCATCCGGCGCGTCTGCGCGGCGAGCACGTCGGGGTTCCGCAATTTGCCGGCGGCTGCGAGCGAGGCCAGCTCCGCGTCCGGTGCGGACGACCAGAGGAAGTAACTGAGCCGCGTGGCCAGCTCGATGTCGCTCACGGGCGAAGCCTGCTTGCCGGAGCCGGGCTGCTCGAACTTGTAGAGGAATGCCGGAGCCACGAACACGCGGGCGAGCGTCATGCGGATGGCAGTTTCGTGCGGCAGCTCCTGCGCGCGGAGCTTGTGGTAAAGCGTCTTCAGTTCATCGCGCTCGGTGCTCTTCAGCGGGCGACGCCACGCGCGCTCGGCAAAGTTCACGACCGCTTCAATGTGCTGAGGCTCGGCGGCGAGCAGTTCTTTGCGGAAGGCCTCGGCACGTTGCTTGATGGGCTCGCGCATCGGCGTGAACGCGCTCGGGTCGGCATCCTGCGTGGCGTATTGCCAGAGCTGCTCGAAGGCGTCCACGAGCTTGAGCGGGCTTTGACTCACGAAATGCAGCTCCGCCCAGAGCCGCTCCAGCTCGGCGGTTTGCGCGTCGTCCAGCAGCAGGCGGCGAAGCTGGTCGTCCTCGCGATAATACAGCGTGAGCGTCACCACTTCGTCCACCGGGACAATCTTCGTGTAGCAGAGCGCAGCCGGGAAAAGCTGGCGGAACTGGTCGAGCGCGGCCTCGATGCGCTTCCGCGCCGCGCTACCATCACCCACGAGAATGGGCGTGTCCGAGCCGATGGGCCGCTCGCCGTCGGACCAAGTGCTCTTGCCGCCCAGCTCCTTTGCCGCGCCCGCGGCGAGGCCGGTGGCGCTGGCGGGCTTCGTGGTGAGCGCCTGCATTTGCACGCTGCCTTCCGTGGCGGTCTCGCGATGCAACGTGGCCGTGGCGACGAACTCGCAGCCCTCGACGAGGTCGGCGGGCAGGCGCACTTCGAGCAACGAGGGCGCGCGAATGCACAGGTTAGCCGCCGGCAGCGCGGAGGCGTTTGGATGTTTGCCGAAAAGTTCGGGAGCGAGACCCCAGTTCGTGGCAGGGGCTTTGGCTTTGGCGGGCCGTTCTCCGTCACCCTGGCCCCCTCCCGCTGGGAGAGGGAGGACCGCTTGGCCGCGTTGGGCTGAGATATTGCTCGCTGCCGACGCGTTCGCCTTCTTCAGGGCGACCATCAACGGACTTCCCAGCGACAAAATTTGCCGATGCAGCACCGCGTCGGGCGCGTCCTTCGCCAGCCCGGTCACGGTGCCTTGCAGAAGCTTCTGCACGTCGGCTGCGAGGCGCGACTTCTCGGCCGCTTCCGTGGCTGCGCGCCATTTCGCCAGCAACGAACCAGCGGGAACGATGGAGTCCGCGCCGCCGCCGGTGTCCGGCTCGCTGTAGAAATGCCAGACGCTCGGATTGCCCAAGCCGTCCGCGTGCGGGTTGCCCGCGAGGATGTTCGGCGAGACGTCGCCCGCTAGGTTCCACCGCTTGCCGTCGGTGGCCTTGAAGTCGAGGGCCACCGCTGTCATGTCGCACGAGTGGTTGCCGTCGCGCGGGCCGATGACGATGGAGAGTAAATCCCCCGGTTGCACGGCGAGGCCTTCTTGCGGCGGGACTTTCACTTCTCTCGCACCCTGCGCGATGCCGGAGGCGAGGCGCTGGCGCGTGCTGCCGCGCCGGAGTTCGAGCGACCACGTCACGCCGTTGCCGCACTCGGGATGCGCGGGCTGCACGCTGGCCTCGACGCGCACGGTCGCGGCGACGGGGCTATGCCAGCCGATGCACGCGCGGAGCTTGGGCGAGGGATGAACGCCGACGCTGTGCGGCTTCATGTGGCCGGGGATGCGGACGGCGTTGTCGGAAGAATTGGCGAGCACGCTCAAGGCGTCCGCACCGGTCCAGCCCTTGATGAAGTCGTAATTGTTCGCGCTCTCCAGCTTCTTCGTCATGTGCGAGGTCACGCGCACGGGACCGCCGCCGATGCCGAGGTAATCCAGCCACGCGGTGAGGAATGCAGGCTCAAGGCCGTGCTTCTGCGCGAGGGCGGGAACGCCGCTGCGGTCGGGCAAGGTGCTGGCTTCGTCCGCTGCGGTGAGGCACTTCGCTGCGCTGCTGGCAAGGCGTTCGCGCTGCGTTTGGAAGGCCAGCACGGCGTCGCGCACGTCGCGCAGGTGGAGGTCGGGTCGGCCCGGCGCGACGAGGCGCGGGTTTTCCCAGACGGCGAAGTCGTGCTCGTTGCCGTCGCCGGCGTCGGAGGCGAGCAGGTAGAGAACAACTTCGTTTCCATTCGTGGGCGCGGGGAGTTTCACGCGGACTTCCTGCGAGGCGGCGAGTGGGACGACGGGCATTTGCCATGCGCTCGGGCCGTTGCGCTTGCCGATGTGGCCAACGGTGGTGAAGCGCCACAAGGCCCGCTGCCACTGCGCGATGCTCGCGGCGAGCGCGGGGGCGTCGGTGGGCTTGGCGGTGCGCCACTGGGCGCGGAGAGGGTCGAGGAGGAGGGAGGGCTGCGAGTCGTTGAGGGTGGTCCAGAGAGTGGAGAGATACCTGGCGTTTAGGCCGCGCTCCTTCGCGAGCGCGACGATGGCCGCCGGTGGCTCGTGCCGGCGACTTCCAGCCACCGCTCCGGTGGGTTGGTCGCGAGGCGGCGGCTGGAAGTCACCGGCACGGGCGCGCAGTTCAATCGTCGCAGCGAGATATTTCTCAAGCGGCAGCACGCCTCCGTCCTTGGTGTCGAACTTGATGCCTTGCAGGTTCACGGCTGAGCCGCCGCCTTTCTCGGTGAACTGCGCGTAGAAGTTGCGGATGGCCGTGAGCCGCTCCTCCGTCCAGTCGCGCTGCGAGGTGCTGGGCGAGAAGGCGATTCCATCTGGCAGCAGGACGGCGTGCGCGGCGAGGTCCTTCGCGGCGTCGAGATACTTCGTGAGCAGTGCCGGCGACATGACGAGTGCGGCCCCGGCGTTCGAGAAACCCTCGCCTGCCGCGCCGTCGGTGGGGAACTCACGCGCTGGGTCAAGCGACGCCACGCCCGTAAGGTCGCGCACGGTGTAGGTGTATTCCGCGTTCGAGAGGCGGCGCAGCACGACGGGGCCGGGGTCGCCGGCGTTGGCCTTGGCGATGTCGTTCAACGTGCCGCGCACCCACGCGAGCAGCTTCGCCTTCTGCCCGGCGGAGAGCTGGGGCTTATCCTTGGGCGGCATCTCTGCGAGTTCGAGCTGATCCTCGACTTGCAGCCAGACCTTCGCGTCGCGCTTCACGGCGTCGAGGGACTTGAAGCGCTCGAGATCGAGGTCGCCCTTGTGGTCCTTGGTCGAGTGGCACTGGTTGCAGAACTGGCCGAGCAACGGCCGGATTTCTCTTTGAAAGTCCGGCGTGGCTGCTCGCGCGCCTAGGGTCAACGCGGCAAGTGCAACGGACAGACCAATGATTCTGCGTGGCTGCTGCATGCGTGCAATTCTCTGATCAATTCGGCGAGGCGCGCGCCCTGCTTGAAACCGGGCGCGGCAGGGCGAGCGAGTCAACGGCCGTCACGCCATCATCTCCTTGATCTGCTTCGTCGCGATGCCGATGGGGCGGTCGAGCGGGACGCCCATGCAGGCGAGCAACGTGGTGAGCAGGTCGCCTTGGTTGCCTTTCACATCGGCGATGAAGCGGCCGGTTTTGAGCGAGCCGCCGCCTTTGCCGGCGATGATGAAGGGCAGGTTTTCGCGCGTGTGCTTGTTGCCGTCTTCGAGGCCGCTGCCCCACATCATGATGCAGTTGTCGAGCAACGTGCCATCGCCTTCGCGCAGGGTAGCCATCTTCTTCACCATGTGGGCGAACTGCTCGATGTTGAAGGCGGTGATGGCGGCGACCTTGCGGACCATTTCCGCCTCGTTGTTGTGGTGTGTCTGCGAGTGGTGCTCGTTCTTGAAGCCCAGCTCGGGATAGGAAACGCCGTTGGGCGTGGAGCCGATGTAGGTGCTCACGCGCGTGGTGTCGGTCTGGAATGCGAGGACGTTCAGGTCGCACATGACCTGCATGTATTCGCTGCGCTTGTCGCCCTCGGGAATCTTGATCTCGATGGGCGGCGAGTCGGCATCGTTCCGCTTCGTGGAGCTGACGCCGGCCTTGGCCAGGGCCGCTTCCTTCTGGCGATGTTCGATGGCGGCGATGCGGCGTTCCACCGAGCGCACGCTGTCGAGATACTCGTCGAGCTTTTCCTGATCGGTCTTGGGCAAGCGGCGGCGCAGATCCCGCGCGCCACCGAGCACGAGGTCGAGCATCCGGCGGTCGAGGGGGTTGGCCTGCGTGGGCTGGCCGGGCTGGTTGGTCTTGCCGAAGAGGCGGTTCAACACGACGCGCGGGTTGATCTCGGCGGGCAGCGGCTGCGTGGGCGAACTGAAACTGCAGTGCGTGTAGTAGCCTTCGTTGAGTCCTTCCTGATTCTCCTTGTGCGTCTGCGGCATCGTGGCGAGTTCAAGCGATGGCAAAGACGTGAAGCCGCCGACGTAGTTCGCCGCAATCTGGTCGGCGGAGATGCCGATGTTGATCCGGTTGCGCTGGCGGGCATCGGGAAGTTTGGCGGTGAGCCAGGTGGAGAGTTCGAGCGCGTGCGGGGCACCGTTAAAGGGCGCGATGGGCACGCCGGAAATGCCTTTGACCAGCAGGCACTGGTCGAGCACGGGCCGGAGCGATTCCAGCGCGGGCGGCGGGCTGGGGAGGAAGCTCTCGGGCGACTTGGGCCAGAACTGATCCATGATGACGCCGTGCGGCATATACATGAAGGCGAGGCGCACGGGCTGTTTGGCGGCTTTGGCTTCCGCCCAGCCCATGGTTTCCAAGAGCGGGAGGGTGAGCGTGGCGCCGAGTCCTTTCAGGCAGGTGCGGCGCGAGAGGCGGAATTTATTTTGCATTGGTAGTGACAGTGGTTTGGACGCGGCGGTTGAGAAAGGGGTAACTCGTAACGATCTCCGCAATCAAGGTCTGCATCCGGTAGCCATCGCGGGCGAGGGTCTCGGCGAGCCGGTCCGCAATCAGTTGGTCGTAACCCTCCAGCTCGCGGCACAACGAGTAGGCCAGCAGCTTTTCTGTGAGATTTCGCGCGAGGTCGTCCTGCCGGCCGGCGATGATGGCCTTCAGTTCCTTGGGCGTGGCGAAGCGCTTGCCGCCGGGCAGCTCGCCCGCCGCGTCAATCGCTCCACCCGAGTCATCGCGGTCGCGCCAGCGGCCGATGGCGTCGAAGTTCTCCAAGCCAAAGCCAATCGGGTCGAGCAGCTTGTGGCAGTTGGCGCAGGCGGGATTGGTGCGATGCAGTTCGGTGCGCTGGCGCAGCGTCAGGTTCGCGACCTTCTGCCGGTCTTGCTTCTCCAAGGTCGGGACGTTCGCGGGCGCGGGCGGCACGTGCTGGCCGAGCACTTGTTCGAGCACCCACACGCCGCGCTTCACGGCGCTGGTGCGTTCGGGCATCGAAGTCACCGCGAGCACGCCGGGCATGCCGAGGATGCCGCCACGGTTGGCATCGGCGAGTTTGACCCGGCGCATTTCCGGGCCTTTGACCTGCTTTTCGAGCCCGTAGAGCGGGGCGATCGTGCCGTTGAGGTAGGTGTAATCCCCGTTCACGAAATTCACCACGCTCCGGTTCTCGCGCATGATGCTCTCGAAGAACAGCCGCGCCTCGTCATACATCGCCGCGCGCAACGCGGGGGTCATCTGCGGGAACTTCGCCGTGTCGAAGGTCTTCTCCTTCAAGCCGCCCACGCCCAGCCACTGCGCACCGAAGCCATCGAACAGCGCGCGTGACCGCTTGTCCGCGAGGAGGCGCTTCACTTGCGCGCGGAGGACAGCTGGCTCGTGCAGTTTGCCCTTGTCGGCGAGCGACAGGAGCTCCGCATCCGGCATGGTGGCCCAGAGGAAATACGACAGCCGCGACGCGAGCTGGTAATCATCCAGCGGCACGATGGCCTGGCCCGGCTCCGCCGCCTGCGCGGGGGTGATGAAGAGGAACTGCGGCGAGACGAGCACGGCCTTCAGCATCAGCCGCAACGCCGCCGGATAGGCGAGCTGGCTCTCCCGCCCGAGGTCAAAAACCTTCACCAACATTTCGATTTCGTCCTCCGACGGTGGGCGGCGAAACGCGCTGCGGGCGAACGAACGCGCAACTTTCCGCGCCGCTTCACGCGCGTCGCTGCGCGGCGAAGGCGGCTCGCCCAACAGCGACTTCGCCAGCTTCGTGGGCTTGCCCACCGGGCCGAGCGCGTGGTCGAGCGCAACTTGGGCGACGCCGAGATACTGCTCTGTCTGCAACGGCGAGAGCGCGTTCATATACCCCGCGCCTGGCACATCCTCTGGCAGTTCGGCTGCGACCGCCGGGTCCACGCCCAGGAGGTCGCGCAGGGTGTTGCCATACTCGGCCTTCGTCAGCCGGCGGATCACGAACGCGCCGGGGTCCTTCACGCTGAGAAACTTGATGGTGCCAATCCAGTCCGCGAACTGCTTCCGCTCGGCCTCGCTTGGCTGCTTATCCGCCTCGCGCGGTGGCATTTCGTGGTCCCGCACGCTGGCGAGCGCAAGCTGCCAGACGCGCCGGTAATCAGCGGCCTCCGGGCGGGTGGCCATCTTCACGAAGTCCACGCCCGCCTTGCGCTTTTTGCTACCGTGGCACTCGTGGCAATGCGCCTTGAGGAACGGGACGATGTCATTGAGGAACTTCTGCCTGACCTCCTTCCGCCGCGCCTCGGCATCCGCGACGTCGGCCGTGGCCGCGCGTCCGGCGAGCGAGGTGGCCAGTAGGACGAGGACAAGCAAGCAAAGGGTCTTCATGCTGATTTCAATTCCGCGAACGCCGCC
>CAZQEW010000181.1:0-7073 GCA_964591495.1 uncultured Klebsiella sp. | reverse complement strand
ATCGAGAAGCTGCCGAAGCTGGATGAGTCGTGAGGTGTGGCGTGGGAGGCAACTGAGTCGGCGGAGAACGCGTTGAAACCGTCAACGCCAGCCCCGGTGTTCTACGTCGGGGCTGTGGAGAATCTGCTGGCTCGCTGAATGGCAGGCAATGGGATTCGGGCTGTCGAGCGGGTGAACGTGTTGACTCCAACTGAATGAAAACGAAGGAAGCTGGCATCCTGAAAACCGCATCCGCGTCCCAGTCCGGCCTGTCTCGGAAGTCTCAAAGCGACGCGACGATCCCAAAACAACCCTGTCGCCAGGACTGAAGGTGTCTACGCAACGAACCAGTTCCCCGCTGTCGGCTTCCTTCAGAGTTTGACTGGTGGCCGGGCCTTGCGTGGGCTCAACCGGGCTGCATCACCGGGCAGCAGGCGCAGTTCCGACTTGGGTGTGCGGCTGGAACGCAACAACTCGGTCAGGTCGAGGTTGAAAATCCCCGGCAGCGATTTCAGGTTCGCCCGCCCGACTTTTGCCGCCCAAGTGCGGAAATACGCATCCCGCACGAGTTCATCCAGGAGCGTCGCCAGTTCGCATGGTGAATCGCTGTTGCTTTCGGCCAGTTGGTTGAGGGTTTGCACCAGCCAGTCGGTCAAGCCGGGACAACGCTCGGTGAACTCGTAAAACAAGGCCAGCACACCGCCGGGGGAGGTCGCAGCATCCGCGATGAGTCGTTGGGCCACATCAGGCTGGGAAAATCGGATGATTTCAAAGCCGGCATCGGTGCCTTCCCGGTAAAGTGTCCCGTCCGCCAGCACGCCCGGTAGCAATTCGAGATAAAAAGCCTCGGCGGGAGCCGGACATTCAAGGACATCGGCCAAGGCGATCAATCGCGCTTCGTGCAGCAGTGGCGGACTCCATCGGGTCCAGCATGGCGGAGAATCCTCGGGCTTCAGGGCCTTCAGCGCGTCGTCAGCCAGAACGAACGGCACAAACTTCGGCAGCGCCGGCTTCCAACTGGACCACAGGGCTTCCGCCAGTTGGTTGAGTTGAGCCACCGCCGCCACCTCGACATCGTTCCAGTGGACATGGAGTTTGCTGGATAGGAATACGTCCGACCGGAGTTCCAGGCAAAATGGCAGGGACTTCTTCTTCTGGTCCGGGTTCAACCGCTCGATGATTGAGTAGAGGTGGCTGTGCTGGGCGTCCCCAGGCGCACCAAACATGTCCTCGATCCAGGTGCTATAGGCGTCCTTCCCGAGCGCCTGGTCCAAACTTGCCGCCGGCGTGCCTCGGCTGCCTTCAAATCGGAACGTTCCTTTTCGACCGCTCGACGCATGGCCATGGGCCATTAGGAAGAACAGACTCATCGCCTGCACTGCCCGTGTCCACCGCAACGGGGCGAGGGAGGTTGCGCCGCGCTGGGAGGGAGCTACCGCGTGCTTGCAGTTGCGGTCACAGACCAGCGCGGTGTTCCGATCGGGCGGCCAGAACTCAGTGCGCGCCAGTTCGGGTGGTCCCTTCCCTACGAACCACAGCGATAATTCGCATCCCCGAGGTGACAGGTTTTTGCCTTCGGCCATCGGGAGCCAACGTAGCAAACCGTGTCAGAATGCCAATGGAAACGGTCTTTCTGAAACTGGCTCGGAGAATTCAGCACGGGCTGGAAACAGCGGAGGAAGAGGAAACCAAGCCAGAAGCGTAGAACTGCCGGGATGAAAAATATCACGCCAAGCCGCACCAGCCACCCGGCAATCCAAAGGCTCGCCCACCGCACGCTCCTTGTCCTGATCGCCGCGCTGTTGATTGGGATTCAAATGCTGTCCGGCGATCCCCTCAACCGACTCGACGAGTCGGCCCCTCCACTTTTGGTTCCGAAGCAAACTCCATGTTGGTCAACCGTGCTGAAGCCTCGGCAGCACTCGCAGCAACAAAACAAAACACAAATGCAAACAGTCGCAACATGCGCAAAGTCCAATGTTGGTTCGCGCCCCGCTTTTGGCGGGGAGCAGGAGGGCGTTCTGGCTACAGCCAGGGTTCGCCCGCAGTTCCGCCACCTGATTGCCGGAGGGAGCAAGTTTCATCCCGCCAGCGCCACGACTGGGGTTCATGACCTCAGCCGCACCTGTTCAACCCTTGAATGATTCAAGGGCGCACCCAAGCAATTGAGCACCAAGCAAATCGTAAATACCGCCATATGAAATTCATCAACATCAACCCGACGCCGGATAGAAATCACTACCTGACTGATCCTCAGGTCCGCCGCGAGACCGTAAAGTCAGGACGCCAAACCGGAGCCAAGCGCATCCACCTCGATGATGGCTTCCGGAGCGCGACGCTCCATCTGGACGTCGACACGCCGCCAGCCGACATGAAGCGACTGGCCGATCACCTCCGCCGAGCCCATGCAGAAGTGACCCTTACCCATCCGGTGATCGCCATCGAGTTTGTGAGTCGCAGCAGCAACTGGCCGCATGACCGGGAACCGCTGCCCTACTCGCAGGTGTTCCTCAGCCCGGGAGCAGACTGGCTGAAACAACCTCGCCCCCAGCCTCAGCTTCATCCGGACTCGCGGCAACCGGAAAACACCCTGTGGATTGAACCTGGGCCGGATTGCGAACAGCCGCTGGAGATCTCCTACGATGACATCGCCCGGATTTACCAGCCGGGGGAAAACTCGGTGGTGATCGAGCTGAGGCGCGAACTGCGCAACGAGTTGCTGGGCGCCCTGTTTGTGGCCACGGACGAACCGGGCCAAGCCCAGCGGCTGACGACCGACCTGCACACCAAGCAGGTTCGCCGGCTCGGAGACCACTTGTTCCTCGATGTGTATGCCATTCCCCACCCGGGGGCGTGTCGCGGGGTGGCCCCGGCGGTGAACCTGCCCGACGGAGAACGACCGGGCCTCTGGGTCATGAATCCGTCCGGACGGGAACGCCTGCTCGGGGTGGCACGGACTGCAACCCCTGAAGCCGTTGCCGCAGCAATCGATCGGCCATTCGGGACTGCGGTCCAACTCAAGGCCGATGCCAAGGGGAACAACTGAGACCCAAAACTGGCCAAACCGGGAGGCCTCCCCTTCCGGTTTGGCCCTCGGTCCTTGGATGATTGCCTCCGTATCATCGCTCAAGACTGCCCGTGAGACCGAAACCACTTTTGTGCTGGCCGGACTGATTCTCCGGCCAGCCCGTTCCGCTGACCCTAAACGGTTCAGCAGCATTGTTGGCCCTGCGGCGGTTCGCTTCAGGGCCGGTTCCCAATACTACAATGCACCATCAGCTACTCAGCCCGGCCTCGCTGCCCGCCTGCCACCCATCGTTTTTCACCCGCCCGTTGTTTCAATCCACGGGTCTGCCTGCGGCCAACCTGCCAACCCAAATCATCGCGGCCCCCCAGCTGCGTTGGTGGGAGTGGCGACGGTGGTTGGTCGAGGCAGTGGCGAATCGCTGCCAGCCGCGCGGTGACCGACAGTTAAAACCCATGCGGCAAACCGCTGTCAGGCACCCCGTTGGCAGCTTCCTGGCCATCTGCACCAGCGCGGGCCTGCACCGCACCCCTCCAGCCAACCAGCCATCGTTGCGGATTGTTTTCCTCAGCCATGCCGAGTGGATGCAGCGGGGCACCGGTCGGATTTCGGTCCACTTCACCGGCCCGTTCACCATCAACCATGAAGTGTGGTGGTTCTTGGAAGGCTGGCTGGGCCGGCAGTTCACCGCCGCCCAGAAACGGCGGGGCGTGGATTGCGCCACGTTGGTTCACCGAGGGTCAGCGCTGGAGGTGGGCAGGGTGTTTTATCCGGCCGGCGGAACCGCAGCCTGCATCCACCGCGCACTTCCCTGCTCCCCGTTGAACGAATCGCACCTTCGCTACCGCCTGCTCCACACCGCCAGTTAACTCAACCGGGAGGATGGGCGCTGCCTCTATCCTCCCGTTTTCACCATCCGTGCTTTTAGGCAAGAAACCCGGCAAGCCTCAGGAAGACGATTCGGCGATTGGGGGTGTGACGCACCCCGGATGTGATGGAAGGAGAAACCTGAGAGCGCGCCATCATGCAGAAAACTGTAATTCAAATGACCGACACACTAACCGAAACGCCCATATCTATGGGCCGAAAACTCAACTTTGAAGACGACCCCAGCCGAGCACCCGCGTGGGAGACCGCACTGCCACCACTGCCGGTGGAGAAGCCGTGGATCCAACTCCCCGGTGAGGGACGAAGCGTATCCGCCTTCGCGCAGGACTTGGGCGGGCAGCTCGCCCCGCATGGCCTCTACCGTTGGAGCGAGCGCGTGCTCGTCGAAGACCGCGCAGCCAACCAGAGCGCCATCCTTGACGCTCCGCGATTCGTCACGTTCATCGAGGACTACGTCCAATGCACCAAGCACCCGACACCCGCCGAAGGCGAGGAAGATAAGCGCGTCGTCACCTCGATGCGGCTCGGCGATGCCAAGCTGGTTCTGGCCTCGGACCGCTTCGTCAATCAGTTGCCGGCCATCGAGCACGTGAACCCCATCCGGCTGCCCGTGATCGCCTCCTCCAGCGGGTTGCGGCTGCTGCCTGAGGGCGTGGATGAGAAGACCCGCATCCTCACGGCACGCCGTTCACTGCCCTACCGGCTCGACCTGCCCATCGACAACGCCCGAACGGTGTTGGACGGCCTGCTGGCGGAGTTTCCCTTCGCCGACGCGCCCTACGCGAAGGCGGTTCAAATCGCCGCGATGCTGACCGTGTATGGTCTGGACCTCCTCTCGCCTCACTGCCTGCTCCCGGCGTTCGCCTACACGGCCAACAATCCCGGGGCCGGCAAGGGCCTGCTGGTTCAACTGGCCGTGCTGCCGGTGTTCGGCGAGCTGCCCACCATGCCGCCACCGTCCAGCGAAGCCGACATGGCCAAGCTGCTGCTGGCGAGCGCGCGTAATCGCTCGCGCGTGCTCCTGCTCGACAATGTTGACCAGCTCCTCCAGAGCCGCGCGCTGGAGTCCTTCATCACCGCCACGCACTACAGCGGCCGGCTCCTTGGCCAGACCCAGCAGGTAACGTATCTGAAGAAGACAGCCGTGTTCATCACCGGCAATCAGTTGCAGATGCGGGCCGACCTGCGGCGACGCACGCTGGTGGTGGAATGCTTTCAAACCGAGGCGCGGTCCGAGGACCGGGCCATCACGAACCCACTGGACGAGACGACGATCCTTGGACGCCGAACCGCCATCCTCGCGGCGCTCTACGCGCTGGTGCGGCACTGGAATGATGACGGGCGACGCGCTCCCTCGCGGGTGCAGCCGGGACTGCCCGAGTGGAGCCAGGTCATCGGCGGCATCGTCGAGCACGCCGGCTATGCGTGCCCGATCCCACCGCCCACGGCACCGACCCTTGATCCGGTGATCGAAGGCATGGAGCGGCTGGTCGCACTGCTGGCCGACCGGGTTGAGGCAGCGACTTTCCGAGACGTGGTTCGCGTGTGCCGAATCCACGGGCTTTTCGAGCACTGCCTGCCCTTGGAACGGGAGCTGCGCGACGGTGAGAAGCGTAGTTTCAGCGCGTTGCTGAAGCGCTACCACGGAATGCGGTTCCGGGGTGGCATCATCTTCCAACTCCAGGGCCACGGCCATGCCCGCCGGTATCTGGCCACGCGGGAGACGACCACGGCGGCGGCGTAAACTCCAAGAATCGTGTTTATCGTGTCGGTCGTGCGGCTGGGTTGTCCACCGCACGACCGCACGATTTGCACGATTTCCGCCACCCACGGATGCCTAGAACGGCGCTTTCGACCGGAGCATCGCGTTGGGCTCTTCGGGCCATCCTCCAGATTCCCCCAATCCGATGCCTGAACAACCGTTCTCCACCGGCCGACCATCCGGCTGAAGAGCATCAGCCTCTTAACAACAAGACAATCGGCCGCTTCTTTACCTTATCATAGAGATGAATTTCGCCTCAAACTTGGTTGCCTCAATCACGCTAAACCCTATTGCAGAACCCTTATCAGCTAGCCCCTTTAACACCCAAAGACCGTTTCTTTACCTTCTCATAGAGATGAATTTCGCCTCAAACTTCCTCCCTCCAAACGGCTTAAACGATGTTTGGTAGCCTTATCGAATAAAACCATTCTGTTCCCCGGTTGGTTCTATCTCTCTCCCCTTCCTGAGGACATACCCATTCCTGTCGTTTAACCAGCTCTGGTTGAATCTTTCCCCTGTCCCCCTCCCTCGACGCCTGAACCGGTAACGGTCCAACCTAGGAGGTTTTAGAGCGGTTTACTCGAAATGTTGTGTTTAAGCGCTAAACTGATTGTCCCGATTGTTGTGTTAACGGTTTCCTGCGCCTTCCTTGCTAGAACGGTTGCCTCGGCTGTTTTACTCGAACTCCTGGATGGAACTGGAGGCGGAAGAAAGTGGGTGCGTTTCCAAAAGTGATCCGTTTCTACCTTTAATACTTGAACCTATATCCACACATGAGATACTAGTGATAGTTAGAGGAGTTTGTTCCGCTGACGTAAACCATTATCCAAAAGGACTTGTTATGCCGGTAATCTGTCCTATACCAAAAGACGACACCTACGACCTTCCCGAGGGTCGCTACAGAGCTGTTTTGAGCAGTGTGCGACCACCCGCTCCCATCCCGATGCCTGTTGAGGGTGACGTGACTCGACTTAATTGGACCACCTGATTTGTTAGTCTGGGCCTAACGAAAGGACCAGACGATGAAAGGCAAGCGGTATACGACGGAAGACAAGATCCGCATCCTGCGCGAGGCGGATGGGAGTGAGAAGAGTGTGCCGGAGATCTGCCGGGAGCAGAACATCTCGGAGGTAAGCTTCCACCGATGGAAGCGGCAGTTTGGGCACATGGAGGTCAACGAGGCCCGGCGGCTCAAGGAGTTGGAGCGGGAGAACACGGAGCTCAAGAAGATGCTGGCCGAGGAGATGTTGAAGAACCGCGTATTAGCCTACGTAGTCGTCCCTGAAAAACTCTGGGCCGCAAGCGGGCATGGGCCGAGTTGAGTTTCAGGTTGGCAGAATGCGACCGGGAAATTGAACAACGGAGGGAAAACCCGGTCGAAATGCGGCGATGAAACCCAAGGCCCCCGGCGCGCAGCAA
>CAZQEW010000180.1:0-7131 GCA_964591495.1 uncultured Klebsiella sp. | reverse complement strand
GTCTTTGTCTGTCATTTCAGCATTCACAGAAATATAGGCTTAAAAAAGGGGCATCATCCGTCCCCGAGGTTCAGAAGCTTCCGGACCTTGTCGCCGAGCTTGATGAACTTCATCACGGCGCTGGCCGGCCAGTTGCGGATTTGGGCATACCAGGCGTTGGTCGTCTCGAAGAAGCCGGCCAGCTCGCGGAGCTTCTGTTCGGTGTATTCGTCGATGTCCTTGTCCTTCTCAGCTTCAATGATGTACTCGCGCAGGACGGTGAGCGTGGGGTCAATCTCGCGTTTCTTCCGCTCATCCAACACGACGCGGAACATTTCCCAGACCTCCTTCATGCTCTCGAAGTGATCGCGGCTATCGCCCAGCACGTGAACGCGGCGGACGATGCCCCAGCCCTGCAGCTCTTTGAGGCTGGTGCTGACATTCGAGCGGGCGACCTGAAGGGTCTCGGCGATGTCCTCGGCAGGGAGCGGCTTGGGGGCGATGAAGAGCAGCGCGTGAATCTGCGCGACGGTGCGGTTGATGCCCCAGCGAGTGCCCATTTCGCCCCAATGGAGGATGAACTTCTGCTGGACTGGGCTGAGCGCTGGCATAGGCGGATTCGTTTATTTCTGTCCGGACAGAAATTACTGACGAATACGCCTTTCGCAAGCGGTTTTTTCGGGTCCCCAGAAATGCAAAAGGGCGGTCCCGCCGGCGGCCCTTTCCCACAACCCGGAGGATGGCTCAGAACTTGTAGGCGACGCCGGTGATGAGCCGCACATCGTTGGCCTTACGACCGCGAGCCGGCTGGCTGTTGTAGTTGTCCTGCAGGACGGCGCGCAGGCTCACCTGCTGGGTGATGGCGGAGTCCACTCCCAATTCGAAGTTTAAGAGATACTGGCTGAAACGGTCCACCTGCGGAATGAACTCGGCAGTCTGCCACAGCTTGGCGCGGTCGTTGAATTTGTGCTCGAACCGTTCACCGACGCGCAAGCCCGCGTAGCTCCGGTTCACGCCGCCGAGGCCTTCGATGACGTAGGACGGACCGGTTTCCGCGCTCAGATGAGTCGCTGCGTCCTTGATGAAATAGTAGCCCGCCAGTGGGCTGACCGTGAGGCGGTAGTCAATGTTGGCGATGTCATCCTTCACGGCGGTGAGCTTGAGGCCGCCGTAAATCCGGTCGGAGAAAAGGCGGTTGTATTGGCCGAAGGCGTTGTAATTGTTCACGTTATTCACGCCCGAGGCTTCGCCGTAGGTCATGTTCGCGCCGAGCGAAATCTCGTTCCCGGTCCACTTCTTCGCGGTGGTTACACCGACATTGGCCAGCAGGGTATCGCTGTTGCCCTTGGTGAGCGTCAGGCCGGCGGAGGCGAGCGTCTCCCAGGCTGGCTGGCGAGGCGGCGGGGTCAACGGGGCAGGGGTGTTTTGCGCGTTGGCGGTCCCGAGGCTGGCCGCAAACGCAGCGGCGGCAAGGAAACGGTTGGCTCGTTGGGTCATGGGCAGGGTTGGATTGACTTCCGCAATGCGCGCAAAACTAGAGACGCGCAGGAGCATGACAAGTTGCTTTTGATTTGGTGGACATGCAGCGCCATGTGGGTTAGGCGATGACCGCGCAGTCCGCTTCAAGGTTCCAGCGGTCCACGTCCACGATTTAGGGCACGGTGAGGCAGTTTCGCTCATGCGTCCACCTCGGGGCGAAGCGGGCCAAAACAGCGCTTGCCAAGCTCACGGTCGCTTGTATCCTGCCGCCCCTTTGAAATGAAAACGGACCTGCATCCGAAATACGAAGCCGCCGAATTCCGTTGCGCCTGTGGCAACGTGATTCAAACCCGCTCCACCCGCAAGACCGTCCTGCTGGGCATCTGTAACGTCTGCCACCCGTTCTACACGGGGCAGCAGAAGTTCGTGGACACCGCCGGTCGGGTGGACAAGTTCCAGCAACGCTTGGCCAAGACCCAGGCCGCCCAAGCTGCCGCTGCCGAGGGCAAGAAAAAGAAGAAGTAGCTTTCCTTTACGCCATCGCCCGCCGGGTCCATTCCCGGCGGGCGATTGCTTTTTCCTGACCGTCCGATCCTGTCACCTTGAGCCCGGCCACAGTCCCGAGCCTAGGGAGCTCAGGCAGCCACCGCCCGGATCATGGAATTGCGTCCTCACATCGAGAAATTCAACCGCCGTTTCGCCGAGGTGGAGGCATCGTTGAGCGATCCGAAGGTCTTCGACAACCCCGCCCGCGCTCAGGAGCTGTCACGTGAGTATGCGCGTCTGAAAGACCTCGTCGCCACCGGCGCCGAGTATCTCAAAACCGAACGTGATCTCGCCGACAACCGGGGCCTGCTCGCGGCCGAACCCTCCGACTCCGAGCTGGCGGTCATGGCTAGGGAGGAGATCACACGGCTCGAAGGGGAACTCAAGCGACTTACCGTCGAGGTGCAGCGCGGCATCCTGCCGCCGGACCCGACCGATTCCCGCAACACCATCGTGGAAATTCGCGCCGGTGCCGGCGGGGCGGAGTCGGCGCTGTTCGCCGCCGACCTTTACCGCATGTTCACCCGCTACGCGGAAGCCCACAGCTGGAAGGTCGAACCGATGGATTCCAGCCCGTCGGATCTCGGTGGCCTGAAGGAAGTGATCTTCGGCGTCAACGGACAGGACGTTTACAAGCGCTTGAAATACGAAAGCGGTGTCCACCGCGTGCAGCGCGTGCCCGCGACGGAAGCCCAAGGCCGCGTCCACACCAGCACCGTCACCGTGGCCGTGCTGCCCGAGGCGGAGGACGTGGATGTCGAGATCCGTCCCGAGGACTTGGAGATCCAGGTCTGCCGCGCTGGCGGCCACGGCGGGCAGGGCGTCAACACCACCGACTCCGCCGTGCGCATCTTCCACAAGCCAACCGGCACCGAGGTCCGCTGCCAGGACGAGCGCTCGCAGATCAAGAACAAGGCCAAGGCGATGAAAGTGCTCCGCTCGCGCCTGCTGGAGCGCAAGATCGCCGACGAAAAGGCGAAGTATGACGCTCAGCGCAGCTCACAGGTCGGCACCGGTGAGCGCAGCGAGAAAATCCGCACCTACAACTTCCCGCAGAACCGCGTGACCGACCACCGCATCGAACTCACGCTCTACAACCTGGCCAACGTCATCGAGGGCGATCTCGACGGCGTCATCGAGCCGCTGATGAACCACGATCTGGAACAGAAGCTCGCGGCGCTGCAAACCTGACCGGCGCTGGAGCCGGGGCAAACGGAGTGATGGGAAACTCCCGGCCTCCACGCTTCCGCTTACTGCAAAGGCCTCCTATGTCTCACATCCGCGCCCTCATCTTCGATTGCGATGGCACCCTCGCCGACACCATGCCCCTGCACTGGCACGCGTGGCGTGTGGTGTCGGAGCGGCACGGCATCCACTTCACCGAAGAGCGTTTTTACGCGCTGGGCGGCGTGCCGTCGCGCGACATCCTGAAGATGCTGCGTGAAGAACAGGGCCTGAACTACGACCACCACGCCGTCTCGGTCGAAAAGGAGCATGCCTTTCTGCCGTTCATCCCCAACGTGAAGGGCATCCCTGAGGTTGTGGCGATCGCCCGCGAGCATCACGGCAAACTGCCCATGGCCGTGGCCAGCGGCGGCAAGAAACGCGTCGTCGAGCAGGTGCTGCACCACCTCGGCATCCATCAGTGGTTCGGTGCCATCGTGACCAGCGAGGACGTGACGCGCCAGAAGCCGGAGCCGGACATCTTCCTCGAAGCCGCTCGCCGTCTGGGTGTGGAGCCGCAGTTTTGTCGCGGCTACGAGGATACCGACCTGGGCATGGCCGCCATCCGCGCCGCCGGCATGGACGCCGTCGACATCCGCGCGTTCGTCACCGGCGCTCGTTGAGCATCTGGCGCGCGCGGTTGATCTTGATTTGCAGTGGGCTGCGCAATGGCGGGAACAGCCGCTGCATGCTCTCGTAGATGGCGATGGCCTGCGCCCACTCCTGCCGTTCCTCACGCAACCGTCCAAGATGCCCGCCCGCCGCCTCGATCTCCTTCAGGCCGGGTGCTTCGCCCGGGGCAAGGTTCTTCTGGTAGAACACGTTGCTCCAATGGTCCAACGCTTCGTTTGCCCGGCCCTGCTTTTCACGCACGATGCCCAAGCCAACTTCTGCGAGGCTGCGCGTCTCCACTTCCGCGCCCGGCAAAGCCACCGTGCGCCGGTAGGCTTCAGCGGCCAGCTCAAGCTGCTTGGGATCCTGATTCTTGCCCGCCCGCTGCAGCAGGCAGTCGCCGATCCGGCCCATCGCGGGCGCGGCAAGCGGGCTGCCGGGGAAAAGCGTCGAGTTGGTGATGCGGCCGAAGGCGATGATGGCGTCCCCGAACGGATCCTCGGCGATCGGCTCACCGGCCTGGCTGGCCTTGATGTAGGTGTCGCCCAGCGCGAAGAACGCCCGGGCTTGGATGTCCCTGGGCACGCGATCGGCATTCGCCTGCGTGACGAGTTCGTTGAAGTAGTTCGTGGCGTTCTTGAAGCTGTCGCGCTCATACGCCGCCCGCCCTGCGGCCAGCCGCGCGAGAAACTTGAGGCGTGAGTCCGGCCAGTTCGTGTTCTGGTAGAGAATCTGATAGCTCGCCTCCGCCTTGTCGAAGGCGTCGCCCTGGTTGAAGTAAAGATCGCCCACGTGCAGCTGTGCCAGCGGTGCGTTGCTGTGAGCGGGGAAGCGGGCGACGAAGTTTGTGAACAGGGTCAGGGCGTTGGTCGCCCCGACCTGCTCGGAGAACATCGCGCGCTCAAATTCCACATCCGCGCGCGCGGCGTTGGTTGGGTAGCGGCGCAGCCAGTCCTCATATTGACGCGCGGCGCCCTCCCAGTTGCCGTCCTGTCGAAAGGTGCGCGCCACGGCGATGTGAATCTGCGGTGCCAACGGCGAGTTGGGAAACCGCGTGAGCTGCGCCTCAAATTCCCGCCGCGCGTCCGCTGGCCGGCCGCGCCGATTGAGTTCCCCCGCGTGCAGCAGCGTGGCCTTGTCGCTCACCAGCCGCTCGGGAAACAGCTCGACGATCTTCCGGAACGCCGCTTCGGCCGCGGCCTGGTTCGTCACCGCCCACGCCGAGCGCATCGCGCGGTAAAGCGCCTCGTCGAAGTAGGCATTGCGCACCCGCTCCAAGTCGCCGTATTGCTCGACCACCATTTGAAAATTGCGCAAAGCGTTGGTGTGGTCGTTTTGCAGTGCCTGGGCCTCCGCGAGCTTGAAGCGCGCCATCGCCTGCTCCTCCGATTTGGGGAGCAGGCCGGCGGCCGCCCCAAAATCAGCGGCTGCCGGAGCGGATTGCCCGAGGTGCCAATGGCACCAACCACGCTGAAAATACGCGCGGCCCCGCAGCGGGCTGTTCGTGTGCGTGGTGAGTGCGAAGGTCAGGTTTGTCAGCGCCGTGGTGAGCAGGTTCGTGCGCGCGGGCCCGTTCGTGCCGGCCAGCAAGGTGTGAAACTCTTTCACGCGCAGCTCACCCAGCGTGACCTGCGCAAGGTCCAAACGCGCATCGCCCGGAAACTGTGCGGAGTAGCGTTCCAGCAAGGCCATGGTGTCCGCGTCGCGGTGCTGCCGGAGGCTCAAGTCCACGGCCTTGGCCAGCGCCTGGTGCCGCAGGACCACCGGCGCGTTGGTGACCAGGTTGTTGGTAAACGCCGCCACGGCTTCGGCCAGTTCGCCGAGCTTCTCCAGCACGGTGCCGTGCAGGGAATGCGATTCCGCCTCGAGCAACGGCTGTTTCAGCGCGCTAGCCAGTCGCACCAGATTGGTCGCCACGGGAAGTGCCTCAGCCGCGCGATCGGCTTCGGTTAACACGCGCCCCAGCAAGAAGCGTCGTTGCCAGTCCACTTCCGGCTCCAGCCGGCGCGCTTCAAGCGCCCGTGCGGCCTGTTCCGCCCCCGCAAAGTCCCGCCCTGTCAGCAGCGTCTCGCCCAGCAGTAACGTGCCGCTGATGACGAAGTCGTTGGTAGGCGACGCTTTCGCTGCGCGTTGGAATGCACCGTTGGGGTCGCGCAGCAGGGCCAGGACTTTTTCGCGTTGATTGCCGAGCTTGTGGCGGGCAAGCGCCTCGTTATGCGCGGCGGCGAGGAAATGCGGCGAGCTGGTGAAGTCCCGCACCAGCAGCGCGTAGGTCTCGGCGGCCTTGTCAAACTGCCGCGCGCCAAACCGCGCCTCGGCTAGCCAGAACTGATACTGGTCCGCGAGCTTGCCGGCCTGCGGGAGCGCGGTGGTCAGCAGTTCGATGGCCCCCGGAAACTTGCCCTGCTCATGCCGGGCGCGCGCTTGCAGAAGCAAGGCCATGCCGCGCTGCGCGGAGTTCGGCCAGTTCCTCACAAAGTCGCCGAACTCACGCTCTGCCCGTTCGTGGTTCAAATCCTGAAACGCCCGCGCCGCCGCCTCGAAGTCCCGCTTCTCCACCGGATCCGTGAATTCAGCGGCGAACAAAGGAAATGCCCATAGCAAGAGCGCAAACACAAAACGGCCAAGGAGCGGACTGATTACTGCGGAAACGAAGGCAGCTCGAAAAGGCTGTGCCTCGTTTCGGTCGTTCCCGAGTTCTCTCGCTCGCGGTTTGCGCTGGTCGTTCACTGGCTGGGAGTATTTGTCCCCCCACGGAGGATTCGATTCAAAAATTCCCCCGTGTGGCTGCCGGGCGTGGCGGCGACGGTCTCGGGTGTGCCCTCCGCCACGATGCGCCCGCCGCCGGCGCCGCCTTCGGGGCCCATGTCCAGAATCCAGTCGGCGCACTTGATGACATCGAGGTTGTGCTCGATGACGAGGAGGGTGTTGCCCGGCGCGCGGAGCTTGAAGAAGACTTCCAGCAGCTTGGCCACGTCGTGGAAGTGCAGGCCCGTCGTCGGCTCGTCGAGAATGTAGAGCGTCTTGCCGGTCTGGCGGCGCGAGAGTTCAGCAGCGAGTTTAACGCGCTGCGCTTCGCCGCCGGAAAGCGTCGTGGCCTGCTGTCCAAGACGGAGATAGCCGAGGCCGACTTCTGCGAGCGTCAGGCACGGCTCGTAAATCTTCGGCACGGCGCGGAAGACGTTCACTGCGTCGTCCACCGTGAGGTCGAGCACGTCGGCGATGTTCATGCCCTTGAAGTTAATCTCCAAGGTCTCGCGGTTGTAACGGCGGCCCGCGCACGCCTCGCAC
>CAZQEW010000179.1:0-7171 GCA_964591495.1 uncultured Klebsiella sp. | reverse complement strand
TGACCTTCTTCGCGCCGGCGGCGAGGTGGCCCTTGGCCTTCTCGGCCTCGGTGAAGAGGCCGGTGGATTCGATCACGACGTCCACGCCCAGCGCCTTCCAGGGCAGTTCGGCTGGGGACTTGGCCGAGACGACGCGGATTTCCGCGCCATTGACTATGAGGATGTCGTCTTCGACTTTGTCGGCGGCGGATTTCTTGGAGCCGACGGTGCCGTTGAAGCGGCCCTGGGTCGAATCGTATTTGAGGAGGTAGGCCAGGTTGTCCGCCGGGACGATGTCGCCAACCGCGACGACTTCAACTTCCTTGCCGACGAGCCCCTGCTCGACCATTGCGCGGAAGACCAGACGGCCGATGCGGCCGAAACCGTTGATTGCAACTTTCACTGCCATAGTTCGTGTTCGTTAAGGTTCGTGTCCAAGTTCCGGGTCTGAAACCAATCGGGCGCGGATGTTAGTGCTGGGCAAGGGACCGTCAATGTCCAATTCCCGGGCTTGATCTACCGGTTTCTGAAAATGGGATCCTTCACTCCCCCCGCCGGCTCGCCAGCACCTTGCGCGTGGGCACGTAGTTGGCGATGAAGTCGCGGCGGAACTCGCCGAACGTTCCGGCCGCCAGGTGCCGCCGAATGTCCGCCATCACGTCGAGGAACATGTGGCTATTGTGGATGCTCACCAGGCGCAGGCCAAGAATCTCGTTTACGTTCAGCAGGTGCCGCACGTAGGCGCGGGAGAAGTTTTTGCAGGCGAAGCAGGCGCAGCCGTCCTCGATGGGCCCGAAGTCCGCCTTCACCGCGCCGCCCTTGATGGCGTAAGTGCCCTTGCGCGTGAAGGCCGTCCCATTGCGCGCCACGCGGGTGGGCAGCACGCAGTCGAACATATCGACGCCCCGCGCGACCAGCTCCACAAGCTGCGCCGGTGTGCCCAGGCCCATCGCGTAGCGGGCCTTGTGCGCGGGCAGGAACGGCTCGGCCAATTCCACCGCCTTCATCATCTCCGGTTCGGGCTCGCCCACGCTCACGCCGCCGATGGCGTAGCCGTCGTAGTCCATCGCCACGAGGGCCTTCGCGCATTGCTCGCGCAGCTCGGGATTGCTGCCGCCCTGCACGATGCCGAAGACCTTTTGGCCGGGCGCGCGCGGTTGCTCACGGCATTCCAGCGCCCAGCGGATGGTGCGATCGACGGCGAGCTTCTGCTCCTTCGCCGGTGCGTCATGCGGCGGACATTCGTCGAAAATCATCGCGATGTCGGAGCCGAGGTGGCGCTGGATTTCCATCGCCTCCTTCGGCCCAAGGAACAGCGGCGAGCCATCCAGATGCGAGCGGAACTCAACGCCGTGTTCGCGCACCTTGCGAATCTTCGCGAGGCTGAAGACTTGGAAGCCGCCGCTGTCGGTGAGGATGGGATGCGGCCAGTTGATGAAACCGTGCAGACCGCCGGCAGCGCGGATGATGTCCATGCCGGGCCGGAGGCTGAGATGGTAGGTGTTGCCAAGGATGATCTGCGTGCCCATCTCGAGCAGCTCGCGCGGATCGAGGGCCTTCACGCTGCCCTGCGTGCCGACGGGCATGAAGACGGGCGTATCGATCACGCCGTGGGCCGTGGTCAGGCGGCCGAGGCGGGCCTTGGAAGTGGTGTCAGTTTTTAGCAGCTCAAACATCAGGCCGGCATTGAGCCACAGCGGGCGGTGCATTCCAAGCCGGACGGCACGCAGGCAAGTCCCGCTGGCATACGCGGTCGCGCCCCACTAAACTGATGGCGTGAGCACGCCTGACGCAGTCCCGGATCCCGTCGATCCCTGGGTGGTTGAGTTTCTCGCGCACCTGGCCACCGACCGAGCCGCGTCCGAATTCACCCATCGCAACTACGCGGAGGCCTTGGATGAGTTCCGTCGCTGGCACGCGGCGGAGCGGCACGCGAAGCCTGCCTGGGCCGCGCTGCAACGCGATGACTTCCGCGCCTTTCTCCGACATTTGAGCCGTCGCGAACTCAGCCGGGCGACCATTCATCTCACGTTCAGCGCGCTCCGGACGTTCTACAAGTTTCTCATCCGGCGCGGCCATCTGCCAGAGTCGCCCATCAAGAACCTGGCGCTGCCCAAGCCCGAGCGCCGCCTGCCCAAATTTGTGACCGTGGAGCAGGCGGACGCGCTCCTGCGTGCGCCGCTGCGCGAGCTGGAACGCGCGCGGCAGGCGGCCGAAGCGCCTGTGGATCCCGTGCCCTTCCTCCGCGATGCGGCCATTCTTGAGACCATCTATTCGTGTGGCCTGCGCATCAGCGAGCTGTGCGGCCTGCGGGTCGAGGATTTGAACCTGCCGGAACGGCTGGTCACCGTGCGCGGCAAGGGCCGGCGGGAACGTCAGGTGCCGATCGGGGCGCCGGCCTTGCGCGCGATCCAAGCCTACTGGCAGGCGCTCCCCCAACTGCCTGCCCCGGATGCGCCCGTCTTCCTGGCAGAATCCAGCGGGGGCGAAGCCATACGCCCGGCGCACGTCCAGCTCCGCCTCAAACGATACCTGCTGGCCGCCGGCCTGGATGTCAGCCTCACGCCGCACAAGCTGCGGCACAGTTTTGCGACGCATCTGCTCGACCGGGGGGCGGACCTGCGCAGCGTCCAGGAACTGCTCGGCCACAAAAACCTCGTCACCACCCAGGTTTATACGCACGTCACCGTCGAGCGCCTGAAACAAGCCTATCTCGAGGCCCACCCGCGCGCCTGAACACCCATGATTCGCCCCTTTCGCTTGCTTGCCATCGCGGTCCTCCTGATCGCGAGCGTCGCCTGCAAGACGCTTTCCCCGACTGACTGGGACGCGCGGGTGGGCACCTTCACGTTCGACGATGCCGTCAAGGAGCTGGGGCCGCCTGACAAAAGCGCAACCCTCACGGACGGGACCCGGGTGGCCGAATGGATGGTCATTCGCGGCTGGAACGCACCGACCTTCCACACGTTTCCGGATGGCCGCATCATCCGCACGGATGGTTCGCGCGGGCCAGATCGTTGGCTCCGGCTGACGTTTCCGCCGGACGGCAAACTGAGCGAATGGCGGCGTCTCTGGCGTTAGCGGCGCACATTTCCCTTTCGTTCGGCGGAGCGGTTTGTTCTACTTCGCGCATCGCGATGAAGGAAGAAGCCGTTGACTTGGGCGTATGGGACAAGCTCACCCGCGTGGTGGTCATTCTCATCGTGGTCGCGGCGGCGATAGGCATCGGATACCTTTGCGTTCCCCTCATCCAGCAGAACGAGCGCATGCGCCAGCGGAACCTTGAGCTCGAAGCCCAGATCCAGCGCGAGGAGGAGGCGGGTCGCCAGCTCAAGGTGGGCCTTGATGCCCAGCGCTCCGACCCCAAGTCCGTGGAACGGCTCGCGCGGGAAAAGCTCGGCTACGCCAAGCCCGGCGAAGTGGTCATCCGGTTCCAGGAAAACTCGGCGTCGGCGGGCCGTTAGCCTCCGGACTGCCGGCCTCAGATTCGTTCCCGCTGGAATTCTCCCCGGGTCAACCGCGTCCAACGCCCGCTCATGAAACCAATCCGCCTGCTGCTTCTGTCCGTTCTCGTGGCTTTCAGCCTCCCTGCCGCCCAGCCCGCGCGCGACCATCTGGTCGTCCTCATCAGCGTGGACGGCCTGGCGTCCTACTTCCACGACGACCCGAAGGCGAACATGCCCACCATCCGCAGGCTCGCCGCCGAGGGTGCGCGCGCCGAGCGGATGCGCGCCTCCACGCCCACCGTCACCTGGCCGAACCACACCACGCTCGTCACCGGGGTGCCGCCCGGGAAGCACGGCGTGTTGAACAACTCCTACTGGGATCGCGCGAAGGGGGCTTCCGTGCCGCTTATTCCCGACCCCCTCTTCAACAAGGAGGAAATCGTCAAGGTCCCGACCATCTACGACGTGGCGAAAGCCGCCGGCCTCAAGACCGGCGCGATCATCTGGCCCGCCTCGCGCGGTGCAAAGACGCTCGACTGGCAGGTGCCCGACTGCTTCAGCAACTCGCTTTGGGAGGCGCACAGCACGCCGTCGCTGCTCGCCGAATTCCGCGCGGCGAAGATTCCCTACGAGCGGCAGGAGGAATGGTGCAAGGCTCCCGGCGGCGGCATCCCGCGCGACCGCATGTATGCGCAGATGGCGGCGCACGTCATCACGAAGCACCGCCCCAACGTCATGCTCGTGCACCTTGTCGAGCTGGACCACGTCAACCACCAGAAAGGCCCGCGCAGTCCGGAAAGCTACGAAGCCGTCGCCTTCCAGGATGAAATGGTGAAGCAGGTGCTCGACGCCGCCAACGCCGCCTTCCCCGGCAAGCACACGTTCATCGTCGCCAGCGACCACGGCTTCATGCCCTACCAGCAGCAGATTCAGGCCAACGTGCTGCTCAAAAAGGAAGGCCTGATCAAGGTCGAGGGCACCAAGGTCGTCGAGCGCAAGGCCTGGGCGCTCGGGCAGTTCGTCTATGTGCTCGACCAGCCCCGCCGCGCGGAGTTGGTCAAGTCGCTCGCCGCCAAGCTCCGCGCCGTCGAGGGCGTCGAGTCGGTCGTCGAGGAAAAGGACTTCGCCAAGATCGGCCTCGTCCCGCAGGACGTGGATCCGCGCATGCCGAACCTCGTCATCAATCCCAAGCAGGGCTACTCGAACTCCGACACCGTCGCCGGCGAACTCCTCGTCTCGCCCAAGAGCGAGATCACCAAGGGCGCGCACGGCCACGACCCCGGCCATCCGCTCATGCATGCGTCATTCGTCGCGTGGGGGGCGGGCATCAAGCGGGGCGCGACCGTGAAGGAAATCCGCAACCTCGACGTGGCTCCGACGATGGCCCATCTGCTCGGCCTGGAGATGAAGGGCGTGGAGGGCCGGGTGCTGACGGAGATGCTCGCCCCAGCCGCCCGGAAGTAACCGCTCGTTGAGCACGACCCCCGCAGTCGCAGCGGCGAACGGGAGCAGGATCACGATTGGGATCACGAGCACGAGGGGAACCGCGCGCTTCGGCTCCTGATCTTGATCCTAATCCTGCACCTCCGCCTTCACTTCAACCCCGCGAGATACTCCACCAAGTCGCGCAGCTCGCGGCGGCTCATCTGCTTGTCCAAGCCCTCAGGCATCGCGGACAAAGTGCGGATGCGCTTTTCGATGTCAGATTTCTTCAGCGTCAGCTTGCCGTCCTCGGGCGAATCCAGGACCAGCTCCGCCGCGGTCTCGGACTTCACGAGGCCGCTGTGGTTCGCGCCGCCCTTCAACACGAGGGTCGCGTTCTCATAGCCCGGCGCGATCGCTCGGTTCGGGAAGACGATGCTCTCGAGCAGCTGTTCGCGCGTGAGGCGCTTGCCGACGCCCGTGAGATCCGGGCCAACGATGCCGCCCGCGCCGCGCACCGCGTGGCAGCGGAGGCATTGCGCGCCGGCGTGCTCGTTGAAGATGCGTTTGCCCTCGGCGGCGTCGCCGCCGGCGAGCGCGGGGCGGAAGGCCTCCAGCAGGTCAGGCGGGCTGCCTGGCTTTTCCCCTCTCGCTTTGGCGGCAAGAGCCGGGCGCTTCACGGCGGCTTCGAGGAGTTCGAGGTGCAGTTCGGGCGCAAGCTTTTTGTCCGCGATCAAGGCGAGTTGCGCGGTCAGCACGGCCTCGGCGGCGGGCCCGGGAAGGTCGCCGAGGGCGGTGAGCGCGGCTTGTTGGAGGCGCGTGTCCTTTTCCGTGGCGAGGATGCGTTCAAGCAACGGCACGGCCGTCGTGGGGTTGCCGGCTGCGGCGAGCTTCACGGCTTCGCGGCGGACGAGCGCGTTCGTGTCCGACAGCGCGAGCGTGACGGAGGCGGAGAGCGTCGGCGATTGGCGATCGGCGATGGCGGGGTTTCCCAAAGTTCGCAGCGCGGCGACGCGCACGGGCGCGGGCTGGGAAGCCGATTGAACCAGCGCGGCGAGCTGCGGCGCGGCTTCGGTCAACGCGAGCTTCTCGACGGCGGCGATGGCGGCGAGCTGGGTGTTCGTGGCGGTGGTGTTCAGCAGGCTCGCGAGGTGCGGGCGCAGCGCATCGCGGGCGGCGGCGGCATTGCGGGGCGGGAGGGGACGCCAGAGGCCGCAGACGCGGTCGAACCAGCCGGGCCAGTTCTCCGGGGTCACGAGCGGCGTGGCACCGTGGCCGTCCACGCTGGCGATTTTGGCCGGAACGTTGCCGGGTGTGGCGGGAAGGACTTCCCACGCGCTGAGGAGGAAGAGCGCTTCGGCGCGGAGGGAGTCGGAGGCGTTCGTGCTCGTGGCGAAGGTGGCGAGGGCTTGGGCGTTCGTGGCATGGCCGAGGCGGTAGTGGGCGTTCAAGGCGCGGCGTAGCACTGGCTCGGTAGCAGCCGACGTGAGGAGGCTCTGGTCAATTGCCGATTGCCGATTGCCGATTGCCGATGGGAGGAGCGCGGCGAGGGCGGGGTAGGCGGGGGCGATGCCGGCGTCGTTGATGGCGCGGGCGGCTTCGAGCACGAGGCGCGGGTCGGGGTCGCGGAGGAACTGGGCGATTTCCGGGCGCATCAGTCGACGCGACGCCCTGAGCGCGGCCAAGCGCACGTGAGCCTTGGTGTGTCCCGAGTAGATTTGGTCGAACCACTTGAAGTAATCATGGTTGGTCGCGCTGCCATACCATCGTGTCCTGTCCTCCCAGTTCGAGACCAAGAAACTGATGGTTGTGTGAAACATTTCCTCATCGCGGCCAGGCGCAGCCGCAGAAAGAATGGAGGAAACTTGTTTCGTCGGATAAACAAAAGAAGCGCTCTTGCTTGGCGGCTCCACAATTTCATCCTTGCCCGTGAATCGAAACCAAAGGTCGTTCACACGCCTTCTCAAGTCGTTCTCGATGTCCTTGCTCATCGGCTCGAGTTTTCTCCACTTGCCGTATGCAAAACCCCTGCCGATGGACTCTGATGCAAGGAACCGGACTATCGGAGACGGGTCCGCTATCATTTGCGTGACTTTGTAGTGGGCGTCGGCGAGTGCGGCTCGCTGGAAAAGCTGGCAGGCATGCCCTCGAATGAGGGGCTCGCGCTCGTCCAGCAAAGGCAAAAGCGAGGCTAGCTCACGAAGCAACTGCTTCTCATCAAGTCGTGGTGCCACCTGCCCCAGCCCCCACATCGCGTGCAGCCGCGCGTGGAGGTTCGTGGACTTGAGCGCGACTTGGACAAGTTCGCGGACGGCGGGGTCGCG
>CAZQEW010000178.1:0-7279 GCA_964591495.1 uncultured Klebsiella sp. | reverse complement strand
GCATCCTCAAGGAAGTCGGCTCGCCCTACGTGAAAGTGCTCTTCGACATCTACCATGTGCAGATCATGCACGGCGACGTCATCAGCCGGCTGCGGCAATACAAGGACTTCATCGCGCACTACCATACTGCCGGCAACCCGGGCCGCAACGAGATTGACGCCACGCAGGAGATCAACTACCCGCCCATCATGCGCGCCATCGCGGAGACGAAATACGCGGGCTATGTCGGTCAGGAGTTCATCCCCGTGCAGGCCGACAAGGTGAAATCCATCAACGAATCCGTGCGGATTTGCGACGTGTAGCCCGCGCGACGCGGTAAGTCCTCCAACATCTACTTGAGCGCCGCGCGGATGATCGGCTCGAAGATGTCTGCCTGGCGCATGAAGCCGAGGTCGTTGGCATGCGAGGCGTCCGTCGCACCCTCGGTGTCGGTGCCGTAAAGCGCGTCGCCGGGGATGTAGGAGAGGTGGGCAACACCTTCCTTCTTGAGTTGCTCGTAGGCGGCCCGCAACGCGGCGTGGTTGTCGTCGTGGAACTTCTTCTTGTTCGGGGTGATCCAGTCGTTGGTGAAGCGCCGGTCTTCTACCAGCACGATGGGCGTGTTCGGCCGCGCGGCCCGGAGCTGTTTGACCAGCGGGATGCACTTTGCGGTCACGTCGGCAGGCTGCATGTTCGGCAGGCAGTCAATGACGTAGACCGCCGCCTCAATCTCGGTGAGCAACTCGCCCACGGCGGCGTCCATGCGGCCGTTGCCGGAGAAGCCGATGTTCAGCACCGGGCGGTCGAAGCGCCGGCCAAGAATCGCCGTGTGCACCATGCCCGGCCGCGACGCGCACGCGCCGTGCGTAATCGAGGTGCCGTAGAAGACGATGGGTTTCTCGGTGCGCGGAGCGAGGCCCGTGAACTTTGCGCCAGCGGGCACGCCGATCTCCAGTGACTCGATGCCGTTGTAGAGCGGGAGGTAGGCGGCGTATTCGCGTTCACCGGGCGCAAGGTCGCTGATGATCATCGTCTCGACCTTTGCCGTTGCCGGCCGGGTGACTTGCACCCACCGCCACTTGCCCTGCGCGTCGCGCGCGTAGAGGTCCAGGCCGCTGACACCGGTGGCCGGCATGTGCGGCATGGCGAGGTTGGTCTTCGCGAGCGTGTAACGGGTGTAGATGGCCTTCGCGTCGGTCTTGAAGCGCACCATCATCCCGGCGCTGTCGCGGCTCAGACTCCACACGGCGGGCGTGACCTTGCCCTCGGCCTTGGCCGGGAGGCGGTCGAACCACCGCTTGCGCTCCTGGTCGCCCCAACCGCGCCCCTCGACGCCCCACTTGGTCACGTCATGCCATGCGACATCGGCGGGAATGCCGCCCGCGGGAGCCTTGGTCGGCGCTGGCTTCGCAGCGGGCTTGGGCGCTGGCTGCTGGGCAATGACCGTGGCGGCAAGGGCGATGGTGAGGCCAAAGAATAATTTCATGGCGACGGAGTAAAGACTCTTAACTGGGTTCACAGGCGGAGTTTGGGCCGCAATTGAGTGAGGCGTCAACGCTCGGTCACTCGAACAATCCCTGAATCTCCTCCCACGTCAGATTGTCCGCGAGGGTTTCCTCGCCGCCGAGGGTGGCCTTGATGATGGCGCGTTTCTTCTGCTGGAGCCCGAGAATCTTCTCCTCCACCGTGCCGCGCGTGATGAGTTTGTAGCTCGTCACCACGCGCGTCTGGCCGATGCGGTGGGCGCGGTCCGTGGCTTGGTCTTCGACCGCCGGGTTCCACCACGGGTCGAAGTGCATGACCGTGTCCGCGCCAGTGAGAGTGAGGCCCACACCGCCGGCCTTGAGGCTGATGAGGAAGACGGGAATTTTCGCGTTGCTTTGGAATTTCTCCACCACTGCACCGCGGTTCGTGGTCGAGCCGTCGAGGTAGCAGAAGTCAATTTTCTCCGCCGTAAGTTTGTCGCGTAGGAGAGCGAGCATCGTGGTGAACTGGCTGAAGACCAGCACGCGATGGCCGCCGTCAATGGCTTCCTCCAGCAACTCGCTGAACATCTCCAGCTTGCCGGAGTCGTCGTCGGTGAACTTCGCGTCTTCCATCTTGAGGAGGCGGAGGTCGCAGCAGATTTGCCGCAGCCGCAGCAGTGCGTTGAGCACGACCATTTTGCTCTTGGCGAGGCCCTGCGCGCCGACGGCGTCCATGACTTCCTTTTTGCTGACGGCGAGCACCTGCTTGTAAATCTCCGCCTGGTCGTCGGTGAGTTCGCAGTAGGAAACTTGTTCGAGCTTCGCAGGCAGATCCTTCGCCACTTCGGTCTTGAGACGGCGCAGGATGAACGGCCGCAACCGCCGCCCGAGCCGCGCCTGCACGGCCTCGTCCTTGTCGCGCGTGATGGGCTGCTCGTAGCGCTCCTTGAAATCCGCCGCCGAGCCGAGGTAGCCGGGCATGAGGAAGTCGAAGATGCTCCAGAGGTCGAGCACGGAGTTCTCCATCGGCGTGCCGGTAAGCACGAGTCGGTGCGTGGTCTTCACCGCCTTCACGGCCTGGGAGTTTTGCGTTTCGCGGTTCTTGATGTGCTGGGCTTCGTCGAGCACAAGCGTGTCGAACTCGAACTCGCGATACTTCTCCGCGTCGCGCCGGATGAGGGCGTAGCTGGTGATGACGAGGTCGCTTTTGGCGATGTCCTCGAAGCGCGAGTGGCGCGATGCCCCGTGCAGCGCGACGACCTTCAACTGCGGCGTGAACTTCTTCGCTTCGGCGAGCCAGTTGAAGACGAGCGAAGTCGGGCAAACGATGAGCACAGGGCCGGACAGCTTGCGGTTCGTGTGGCAGGACTGGAGGAACGCGAGTGTCTGGAGCGTTTTGCCGAGGCCCATCTCGTCGGCGAGAATGCCGCCGAACTTGTTGTCGCGCAGGAACTGCATCCACGCGACGCCCTGCCGCTGATAGGGGCGCAGCACGTCCTCCAAGTGGCCGAGCGGCGGGCAGGTGAGCTTCGTCACGCCGCTCTGCTGGGCCGCGCGGTCACGCCAACCGCCAGCGGCCTGCACCTGCCAGCCGGGTTGCTGGCGAAGCGTGGCGTCGAGGAAGCCCGCCTGCTCGTTGCTGAAGCGGTAGCCACGCGCGTGCTGCTGCGGCGCGCAGTCGCGGAGCACTTCGTTGAACTCCTCCAGCGCACTCGTGTCTATCAATGCGATGCGGCCGTTCTTCAGCCGGGTCGTGCCGTTGCCGGACAGGATGAGCCGAGAAATGTCAGCGGCGGAAAACTTCTCGCCGTCTGCCGAGCCGAGGGACATTTCCAAATCGAACCACCGCTCGCCCGAGGGGCGGATTTCAAAGCGCGGTTCGAGGCGCTCGAAATTCTTCGCGGTGCTGTGCTGGAGCCGTTCTTCGAGCGAGACATCCCACTCCTTTTGCAGGCGCGGGTAATCCTTCGCGAAGAAGCGGACGACATTGCTTTCACCGTGCAAATTCCAGCGGCCCTGGGGGTCCGGCCCGCTGAAGCCCGCGCGGCGCATCCGCTCCGTGGCGGCTACCTCGGAGCCGAAATCGCGGGTGGAGTAGCGCGTGACGCACTTGGGGTCAGGCAGCCAGAGCGACTCGTCCTTCGCGGTCACACCCACGGTCATGATACGCGGGCCGTAGGCACACTGGAGCTGCGCGGTGACCTGCGCGAGCCCGCCGTTGAGCGCGAGGATGAAGCGCGGCGATTGCGGCTCCAACGTGAACTCATCAATGGTGAAGTTGGCGTCCACCTCGCTCTCGGCTTCGAGCACGACCAGCTCCTGGCTGAGGAAGAGCGGCACGCGGGAGCGGGGCAGCTTCATGGGCGCTTGGAAGAGCGAGCGCCACTGCTTCGGCAGGCCCACCGGCTCCAGCGAATCTCCGCGAAACGCCCAGAGCGATTCGCCCGCGATGAGCGTGGGCGCGCGGATACCGGGCGGGAGGTTCAGTCGGATTTCGCCGGAGGTTTCAAGTGTTGCCTCGACGGGCACGCGCCAGGCAGTCGCGCCAATGTTCAACGGCTGCGCGCGCCCGAGCGAGACGCGCGGATGGCCGGCGAGCGAGTCAAGGAGCTGGGTCAGCTCGACCAGATTGAGCATGAGGCCGCCGGGGGTTTCGTTGCCCGCAAGCGCCTCGGCTTCGTCCAGCAGGCGAGCGTCCTCGGGCGTGAGCGCAAAGGGCTGGTTCATCGGCAGATTGCCCAGCGGCACGCGGCCGCGCGCCCACTTGCCTTCAAACGTGGCCATGACTTTCCCGCGCTCGATACCCGTGGCAAAGGTCGGGGGAAAGATGACGGAGATTTCCAGCGGCTGACCGTTCGCGGCGCGCTTTAACTTCGGTCCGGCCGGCGGCTCCGGCTCGCGTGCGACGGCGGCGACCGGTTTCACGCCCAGCCGCGCGGGCAAAGGTGTGGCCGTGTCGCTGCCACGGGGCACGGGTTGGTTACTGAGAACGTGGTGCAGTCCGACCGCCACTGAGTGCGAGCAGATGACGCCGCCCTCGCGGGAGGCGCGGCAGGGGCAGAGATTATCGATGTCCACCGGGCCCTTGATGACGAGGCCGGCGCGATAGGAGGAAGTGCCCTCCTGCACGACGCCTTTTAGCAGCGGCGGCGACCAGTTCGAGGAAATGACCTTCCCGCCGGCGAGCAGGCTGCGGGCGTTTTTAACCGCCTCCCAGCCCGCCGCCTTCGTGAAGAAAGCTTCCGTCAACTCGGTGAAACTCATCGACACAAGGATGCCGGACAGGTCAGCAGGTTGGCAAAAAATTTGGTGCCATGGCCACCGCCCGACGGGCGGCGATCACGGCGGGAAAGAAAAGGGCGGCTTCGTCTCCGAAGCCGCCCTTTGAAATGCTCGAACTGATCAGGCCTTCGGCGCGTGGCCTTCGCCACTCGTGCCTTCGAGATGCACGGCTTTGTAGCCGCCGATGGATTTGAAATAGAGCAGGATGCCCAGGTAAATGACGGCCATCATCGCGGGGATGGCAGAGTCGGCGACAAGCGTCCGACGATCGCCGGCGATGGACGCCTCAGCTGCGGCTTTCTGTTCGGGCGTGCGCTTGGAGGCCTCAACCTTCTGAGCGTCTCCGAGCTTTGTCCCGTCCAGCCCCGTGGCCTCGTCGAAGAAGAGGAACGAGCTGGGCTTCGCAGCCTTGAACTGCTCATAAGCGGCGGGGTTAGCTTTCTTGAGCTCCTCACCCGCGAAACGATCCTTGGCATAGCCGAGGCCCGGCGAACCAATCATGCCCGCCGACATCATGCCGATGCCGCCCATGATGGAGATGGCGATGGCACCCGTGCGCGGGAAGCGGTCGGAGGCAACGGCTAGCATCGTTGGCCAGAAGAATGTCTTGCCGATGCCGTAAACCGTCAGAGCGAGAATCGCGCCACCGAAGGCCGTGATGCCTGAAGTAAGGTTAAGGCCGATGCAGGCCAGCACGGCGCAGAGCAACAGAATGCCGACGGGCGAGAGCCCGATCCGTTTCTCGATGAAGTCCGCGCAGAAGCGCAGTGCAAACATGGTTGCCGAGGTGAACACGAAGAGAATCTTGCCCTGTTCGGAGGTGAGGATGTTGCCGGTGATGTTCTGAATCCAGCCATCGGTGCCCAGTTCAACCGCGCCCACCAGAGCGTGCGCGACAAACAAGACGAACAGCAGCACTGAGCCCATGGAAAACTGGGTCATCACGGCGACCACTACCAACAGCGCGCCGCCGATGCCATACGCCACGCCGGCGGGCAGACCCAGAGTGTCCTTGCAGAAGAGGGCGAGCAGGCCGCAAACGACCAAGCCGCCGAGGATGCCGACATCCTTGAGCATTTCGCCCAAGCTGAGGCCCTTCTCCGAAGCCTCCGATTTCGGGAAACTCTGACCCAGAAACATGATGCCGTAGGCGACGGTCGGGATGAGGTAAAGCGAGAGCTGGAGCTTCCAATCGAGCTTCATCTGGTCATCCAAGACCCAGCCCAGCACGCCGCCAATGATGAGGCCTGCGGGCCAGCTTGCGTGGAGGATGTTCAGGTAATGCGTGCGGTTGTGCGGGAAAAGCGTCGCCACGAGCGGGTTCGCAACGGCTTCGAGGGTGCCGTTTGCGAAGGCGAAGATGAACATGCCCCACTTGAGCATGTCGAAGGCGTTTTCCTTGCTCGTCGCGCCAAAGGTCACGACAGCTGATAGGACGTGCAGCGCGAACGCTGCCACAACGAGCTTGCCGTAGCCAATCTTGTCGCAGATGACGCCGCCGATGATGATCCCGAAGCAGAAGCCCGTGAAGCCCGCGCCACCGATCGCGCCAAGCTGCGCGCCGGTGAAGCCGAACTCAGAGCCCCAGTTGTCAAAGATGCCACCGCGGATGGCAAAGCCGACACCGGCGGCAAGAATCGCCATGAAGCCGGCCCACAGAAGCCGTTTGGCGTTGGGCGCAATGGCCTCATTGGAGATCGTTTGGTCTTCGGTCATAGTAGTGCTGCTTTTGGTTTGTTAACGGATTGATTAGAGGGTGAAGGCCGGGAGTTTGACGATCGCGCCGCCCTTCATGGCGGACTCGTGTGAGCACAGGCCGACGCACGTCCAGTTGGCGGATTGCACGGCATTGGGGAACGGATCGCGGTCCTCGACCAGCGCCATGGCGAACTCGTGCGCGAGGTGCGGATGGCTGCCGCCGTGGCCGCTGCCCTGCGTGAAGCTGAGGTGCGTTTTCTTGCTGGAGTCGTAAACGCCCTGGGTCGTGTATTTCGCGATGCTCTTGGGCAGGCGTTTCGCGAAGTCGGGGCATTTCACGAGCTTGGGAATCTTGGGTTCGGGCAGCTTGGCGGTGTGGAGCACGAGCGGCTGGTGCTCGATGAGCGGCCATTCCACGGAGGCTTTGCTGCCGTAAACGTCGATGCTCTCGCGGTATTGCCGGGCGGTGTCGAACAGGCTGCGGATGATGCGCGCGTTGACGTCGGTGCCGGCGAACTTGATGTGCGCGGTCTCCACGGCAAAGGGGCTGCCGTATTTCTTGACCAGTTCCTTGCGGATGGTGCCGGAGCCGAAGCAGGAGACGTATTCCGCGGGTTTGCCAATGAGGCCAGCCACGGGGCCGACGCAGTGGGTGGCATACCACATGGGCGGCAAACCGGGCCAGTAGTTGGGCCAGCCATCCATGTCCTGCTGGTGCGAGGCCTGAACGAACTGGAGCTTGCCGAGTTTGCCGTCGTCGAGCAGCTCCTTCATGAAGAGGTATTCGCGGGCATACACAACGGTCTCCATCATCATGTATTTGAGGCCCGTCTTCTTCACGAGGTCCACGATCT
>CAZQEW010000177.1:0-7431 GCA_964591495.1 uncultured Klebsiella sp. | reverse complement strand
CGAGCCGAAGTCAGTGCTCGACCTCTACGGCGCGAAACCGGGCGCGGCGTCGTTTGCAAACAACTGCCTGCTCGCCCGCCGGCTCCTCGAGCGCGGCGTGCGCGTGGTGGAGCTTTACGATGCGGATTGGGACCACCACTCCGCCCTCGCTTCGCGCCTGCCCGCGAAGTGCCGCGACGTCGACCAGGGCATGGCCGGCCTCATCACCGATTTGAAGTCACGCGGCCTGCTCGACGACACGCTGGTTATCTGGGGCGCGGAGTTCGGCCGCACGCCGTTGCGGCAGGGCGTCGACGGCGAGGGCAAGAGCACGAACCCAGGCCGCGACCATCACAAGGACGCCTACACGATGTGGCTCGCCGGCGGCGGCATCAAAGGCGGCATCACCTACGGGCGCAGCGACGATTTCGGCTTCAGCCCGGCGGAGAATCCCGTTCACGTCCACGACCTCAACGCGACGCTGCTCCACCTCCTCGGCCTCGACCACGAGCGGCTGACTTACAAGTATCAAGGCCGCGATTTCCGTCTGACCGACGTGCATGGTGAGGTGTTGCGCGAGTTGCTGGCGTGAGGGCTTTTCAGCCACGGATGGAACACGGGCGAAGGAATGCGTTTCGGCCGAGTTCACTCCGTGTTCATTCCGCATTTCATCCTTGGACAAAAAGGAACCAGCCGGTGAAGTCTCCTTCACCGGCTGGCGCGTGCTTAAGTTGGAAGCGGCTTACTTGAGGACGGCCGCGTGGAACTCGAACCAGTCGTCGAGGTTGTTCAGGTCCACCGCGCCGGGGAGGACGCTGCCGTCGTCGGGCAGGCCGTTGGCGCTGAGGATGCCCTTGCGGGTGCCGTCATCGTGGCAGTAGCCGAGGATGGCGAGGTTGTGGCGGTGGATGTCCGCCTTGGTGAGCTTCTTGCCGTTCTTGCGGACCCAGGCTTCGAAAGCAGGGTAGGTGGGCTTGTTGGCCTTGATGAATTCAACGACGGCGGCGGCATCCAGGCCGAGGGCGTCGCAGGTCATCTGGTCATAGCCCTTGCCGAGGCCGGGATAGCCGGCGGCGAGCTTGCCGGCGGCTTCGAGGGAGACCTTCAGCCAGAGGCGGGGGAGGTGCAGCGCGCCGAGAGGACCGGCAACGCCCGAACTGATCATGGGAACGTAAGTGCTCATTTGTGTTGTCTGATTTTTGTGTCGGATTTAGCGCGCGAAGCTTAGGGAAACGCGTTCTCACGGGTCAACGGGTTTTTCCACGACTGTGGTCGGGCCGCCGGAGCCAAGCCCGCATCAGCTGCCGGTTGCAATTCCCTCGTCGGTGCCTTATCCCCCACTCATGCCATTGCATCTCATCACTGACGAGCGATGCGTCAACTATCATCTAGCCGGACACCCCGAGCGGCCCCAGCGCATCACCCGCACGTTGGACAAACTGCGCGCCCAACAGGAACTTAAGATCCAGTGGGCCAAGCCTGCCGAGGTGTCCGAGGAAGCCATCATCCGCGCGCACACGAAGGAGCACCTCGCCCGCGTTAAGGCGTCCAGTGGTGATTTCGACGGTGACACGCCCGCGCACGCCGGCATCCATGACCACGCGCAGCGCAGCATTGGCGGTGGGTTACGCGCGCTGGAACTCGCCCGTCAGGGCGGGCATCCCTTCAGCCTGTTGCGACCGCCGGGTCACCACGCGACCGGCTCGCGCGCCATGGGGTTCTGCTACCTGAACCAGGCCGCCATCACGACACTCGAGGCCCTGGCTACCGGGGCGAAGCGGGTCGCGGTTTACGACTTCGATGTCCATCACGGCAACGGCACGGAGGCCATCCTGCTGGGCAAGGCCGGCGCATTCTTCCACTCCATCCACCAACACCCCTCCTATCCGGGCACAGGCACTAAAGATGTTGGTGACAACTGCTTCAATTACCCGGTCGCCCCGCGCACCCCGCGCGAGGAATACCGCAAAGTGCTCACCCGCGCGCTCGACGCGCTCAAGTCGCAGAAGCCCGACGTGGTCGTGGTCAGCGCGGGCTTCGACGCCTACGCGCGTGATCCGCTCGCGCAGGAGACGTTGGAGGCCGAGGACTACCACTGGCTCGGGCAGAGCTTCCGTGGGCTGGGGGTGCCCGTCGTCAGCGTGCTGGAAGGCGGCTACAGTAACGACCTGCCAGAACTCATCTTCGCCTACCTTCGCGGCTTGGATGGAAAATAAGTCCACATCTCACGACTGCCATACCTCGCGCCAACGCTCTTAAGCATGAAACTCAGATTCATACTCTTCACAGCCGCATTCGTCGTAGCGCTCACCGCCGCCGCGCAGGATACCAAGCCCAAGACCGAGGTAAAAAAGGCCAAGCCCGCGCCCAACCCCGTCACCGCGCCCATCACGGACGAGCCGGGGCTGCCGCGTGTGCTGCTCATCGGTGACTCCATTTCGATGGGCTACACGCTGCCCGTGCGCACGCTGCTCAAGACCAAGGCTAACGTCCACCGCATCCCGACCAACGGCGGTCCAACGACGAACGGCTTGCGCAACCTCAAGGCTTGGCTGGGCACGGGGAAGTGGGACGTGATCCACTTCAATTTCGGCATCCACGACATGAAGTTCATGGAGCCGGGCAAACAGCAGGTCTCGCCGGATGCTTACGAGAAGAATCTCCGCGAACTCGTAAAGCAGCTTCAGGCCACCGGTGCGAAGCTGATTTGGGCCACCACCACGCCCATCCCTGACGGCGAACTGAACCCGAAGCGCACCTTCGACAAGGTGCCGACTTACAACGCCATTGCGAACAAGGTCATGACCGAGACCGGTGTGGCCATCAATGATCTCAACGCCCACATCACGCCGCATCTGGCCAAACTCCAGAACCCGAAAGACGTTCACTTCAACAAGGAGGGCTCCGAGTTCCTCGCCCAGGCCGTCGCAGCAAAGATTGAATCGCAGTTGCCCCGCCGCTGAACCTTCCCCGTCTAGTTCGGTAATCGGTTCAGTGCATACCAGAGTTTGCTTTGGCGCAGCGGCTGGCCGTCAATGCTCAGCAGACCAGCGGCGCGCAGGCTGGTTACAAACCCTGCTCTGAGACCGGATACTTGCAATCGCACGCTCATGCCATCAGCGGCGGGCGTCGCGGCGATGACCTTGAGCACCGTCGCCTTGCCTGCGGTGCCCGTATGGTCCAGCTCCGGCGCAGGATCAGGCTGGTGCGCGTAGGTGAACTGGCTGACCTCGTAGCTCGCAGGCTTCGCGGCGATTGCGGCGCCAATTGGTTGGGTGAAGGCCAGTTCAAAACCATCGGCAAATGCTTTGATGGACTTGATCTCAAAGCCACCCCGGCCGGCCGGATTCAGTTTGGCAAGCGCACCGCCTTTCCCGGTGGACGTCGCCCCACCCAGCCACAACTGGCCATCCACGCTCACTGCGATGCGCGAGAAGTCCGCGCCGAGCTTCGCGGCAAACGGCCACACCGCGCCTTGCCAAGCACCGCCTACCTGCTCCAACTGCACGCGCAGCAGACCGCCCTCGCCATCCGCCACGAGAAGTTGGCCGGCCAGCGGTCCCCAGCCTTCCGGCAGCACGGCGAGGCCGGCGACGCGCCTGGCCAGTTGCGCCGGAATCCACACGGCGGGTGGCTCGAAATCCTTTGGCTCCTTGAACTGCTCCTGCGGCGCGGGTTGCGTGGCGGGATGGCCTTGGAATTTCGATTCCTGCACCCGGATGAGCTTGGCCGCCGGCACCCACGGGCCCGCGTTGTCGGTGACGAACACTTCGCCGTTCACCGCTGCTGCTCCACCGGGCGAGTGGAAGCCACTGGTCCAGCCCTCAAAGTCTTTGCCCGCCCGGCTGAACCGCGCATCCCAGCCGCGGAACGGCAACTCCCACCGGGCACCGCGCGCGTCGAGGAAGACATGCAGCCGGCCTTCCTTGTCCGCGACAGGGCCGACTGCAAACTGCCGGGCGCCGCCGTTGAAACCCCACGCCTGGCTTACGCACTCGAAATAGTCCGCCTCGCCGTCGCCGTCGGTGTCGCGCAGGCGGGTAAGCTCGCACTTCTGCGCGACGAAAATCTCCCCGCTCAACACGCGCAGACCGGCCGGTTCCATCAGCCCGCGCGCGAAGCGGCGGAAAGCCGGCGCATTCGTGGGGTTGTCCAGCGGGCCGACGATGAAGACCTCGCCGCGCGCGGTGCAGAATGCGAGGTCGCCGTTCGGTAGGAAGTCGAGGCCGGTGAGTGGAGCGAGAGGATAAAAGGGAGAAGCTAGAAGAGAGATGCGGAAGCCCGCCTCTTCGCGCACCACCGGCGCGTTCGTCATCACCCACGTCGGCACCGCGTTCGTCGGCTTGCTGGCAGGCGGTTCGGACACGCGCATCAGTTCGGGCGGTGCGACCTTCGCGGGGATTAACTTCGGCAAGAGCCGCTCCGCCTCGGCCTTGTCGGCGCAGACGGCGGTGAGCAGCTCAAACGAGATTTCCCCGCGATGCGCCGGGATGTGGACGACCGCATGCGTCTCGTCGCCCGTCACGCGGCGCTGGGTCGCCTCGATTTCGCCGTCTTTTTCCCTGAGCAGCTCGACGACGTAGTCGGCCTGTCCGGTCGCGGGCTTCCAGCCGAGCAGCGGCCGGCCGCGAAACGCGACGAGCAGCAAATCCTTCTCGCGCAGGATTCCCATCGCGGCAGCGCTCTGGCCGATGCTGGTTTGGCGGCCCGCCTCCATGTGCGCGGTGAATTCGAGGTCGAGGTAGCTGGCCGAAAGTTCGAAGCGCCGCACGACAACCGGTGCGCCGTCCACGAACTGCACGGAGGGAGACTCGTGGACACGCACGGTTTCCTCGGCATCCAGCGGCAGCTCATACATCAGCGTGCGGGTGCCGCCGCGCGTGCTGAGGCCGAGGAAGCGGGGCTTCGAGGGGAAGTCGGTGAGAATGTTCTTCGCGGGCTTGCCGCCGGCCCACGGGAAGAGCGGCGGGTTGGTGAAAAGCAAGTCGCCGGTGAAGTCCGCGAGGCAGCGGTCCGCCGCGCCGTCGTAGGGCGCGCCGTGCAAGTCCAAGGACGGCCCGCGCCAGGCCGTGTGCGTGCGGAGCGTCTCGGGGTCGAAGGCGAGGTGGACATTCGTCGCGAGCGGGATGACCACGCTGCGCGCAGCCACGGAAATGGGCGCGCGGCGGAACGGCTGGTCAGCGGGGTCGCGGAAGGTTTGGGCGGCCAGCGGGAGGGCGAGGAAGAAGAGGACAACCCAAAGATTTGGGGCGGACAAAGATGCGAGCCGAATCAGCCCCAGCGGGGCTGGACAACGGTAGCCGTGGGTGAAGTTCGCAGTGCGAACGGAACCCACGGATCGAGTTGGAAGAAGGCCGCAACCGCGTAGCGGTTGAACAACGACAGCAGCGAATTGTGCCACCGCTATGTGGTGGTGCGCGCTTTGTGGTGTGGACCGTGGGTTGCGCTCGCGTTCGCTCGCTTCACCCACGGCTACGGTTGTCGGGCTGCTGCGCAGCTTTCGCGTAAGAGCGAGCGAAAGATCCGAAGCGGCGGCTGGAAGCCGCCGGCACGGGGTGCGGCGCTCGCGCGGCCCCCATTCGGCATTCCGCGCTCCGCATTCCGCGTTCACTTCACTTCCCACTTCTCGCCGAAGAAGTCGGCGGCGACGACGCCTTTGCCGCCGACGCGCTCGGCCAGCGGGACGCTGAGGTCGAGGATGGCCCAGTCGGGGAGCTTGGGCGTCTGGAAGGAGTTCGACGCGCCGGCGAACTGCGGGAAGGTGAAGCCGGAGTTGATGACCACGTAGCGCGACGGGTTCAGCGGGTTCGGGAAGATGAACGCGGGCGCGTGGTTGGTGGCGTCGTAGGTCTTGCCGCCGACTTTGATGCCCGCCGCGCTCCACTTGATGGGCAGCTTGTCGGCGATGCGGGCGAGGAGCTTGTTCGACGACGGGTCGCCCCAAAGGACGAGGTGGCTGTTCTTGATGTCGTCGTCGGTGATGGCGGAGTCGTCCTTCACGCGCGGCTCGCCGCGGAAGTAGCGCCGCCAGTTGAACGCGGCCTCGGCCAGCTCGATCTTCGCCCACTGCCCGACGGCGGCGTTCAACGGCTGGCCGGTGGGCCGCACCATCACGAACGCGTCCATGAAGGCGTCGTCAATGGGGCCTTGGAGGTTGTGGCGCTTCGCGAGGCCGGAGTTCGCCGAAGGACTCGGGTTGCGCTCGGCCCATTTGCCGCCGGATTTGAGCGCGGAGTAACGCCACCAACTCGCAGGCGCGCCAGACCCTGGCGGCGGAAGCGAACCGACCATGTTACGAAAACCCAAGTCCTGTCCGTCCACGATGAGCTTCGCGCCACGTCTGACCAAGTCTGCAGGCGCAATGTCCAAGGAAAATGCAGCCACGTTGCGAGTCTTTACGCTGAGTTCAGTCCCGCCAGCCTTTGACACAACCTCCGCCTCTACGCGCGCCTCATCCCACTGCTTGTCCAGCGCATCAATCGTCACCCAATGCGCTGAGTTAAACTTCAACGAGTGAGTCACTAGTGTGACCTTCTTCGGCTGGTGGTTGATGCCCTTGTTCGTCGCGTCGTCCACGAGCTTCGCCACGGTCTTCTTCGCGTTCGCCTCGTAGGAGTGGCCGGTCTTGGGGCCGATGATGTGGGTCATCTTCACGCCGTCCTTGAGGAGTGCGGCTTCCATGAGATCGGCGGCGGCTTTCTGCGCGTCGTCCTCGCCGCTGTAGGCCACGAGCGTCGTGTTGACGAGGTTGATAGGGCAGGCGAGCGGATCGTAGAGGTTCCAAAGCTTCTGCTCCCACCACGGGATGGTGGCGAGCTTGTCGCCGAGCTTCTGGTAGTTCTTCACGTCCACGAAGCCTGCGCCGGGATTGACTGATGCGAACTTGTCCGGGTGATGCGCGCCGAGGTGCCATGCGCCTGCGCCGCCCATGGAGAAGCCGCGCATGGCGAGCTTGTTGCGGTCAATCGGGTAGTGCTTCGCCGCGTGGTCGAGGCCTTCCCACACGTCCGTTTCGCCCGCGAACTTGAAGGCGTTCATAAAGCGGCCGTAAGGCTCCAGCACGAAGGTGTCGTCCGCGAGGAACTGGCTGGTGGGGCGCTGCTGACCCTCGATGAAGGCTATCTCGTTGAGCGTGTCGCCGCGCCCGTGCAGCCAGAAGTCGAGGCGGCGCGGGTTGTCATCACCGGTCAGGTAAGTCACCGGCACCTTCAACCCGTAAGGCTGCACCGAGCCGTCAATCTTCGACACGTAGCCGCGCACGACGGCGAGGTGCGTGAGCGGGGCAGGGGCGGGAGCTTTCTTCTTCGCGGCGGCCTCGGCGGCGGCGGTTTCCATCTGCGACTTGAGCGCGAGCAGCCCGGCCTTGGTGTTCCACGGCGCGTTTCCGGCGGCGAGTTGCTTGGCGCGCTCGGAGCCAGTCTTGAGCAGCGCGCGGGCGGAGTTGAACTGGTT
>CAZQEW010000176.1:0-7463 GCA_964591495.1 uncultured Klebsiella sp. | reverse complement strand
CGCGTGCCAGTGCGTGTCCTTGTCCAGCACGGCGGCGCGGAGCGATTCCAGCGAGCCGGACGCGCTGACGGGCTTGCCCAGGAGCGCCTGCGCAATGACCTCGGCGAGCTGGCGGTTGCCTTCCTCGGTGAAGTGAACGCCGTTGATGGTGAGCGGGGTTTTGGCGTTCTTGAACAGCGTGAGCGACGGGTGGAACAGGTCCACGAATGCCACGCCGGCTTCCTTCGCGGCGGCCTCGGTGGCCTTCGTGTAAGCCTCAAGCTGGACGTTGTGCGCCTTGCCGTCGGGGACGTTCGGGTTGCGCGTGTCCTCGTGCGCGGTAGGGCTGAAGAGGACGATGCGCGGGAAGGACTTGCCATTTGCCTTCGAGCCGCGCGTCGTGCGGACGAAATCTACGAGCAGCTTTTTGTAATCGTCGGGCTTGCCCTCGAACGACTCGTTGTAGCCGAAGAATGCGAGAACCACGTCCGCCTTCACGTGCTGGAGGTAGGTCGTGATGGACGGCACGCCGCTGCTGCGCGGGAAGGAGTTCGGGCGGTCGCCGCTGGCGCTGAGGTTGCGGAAGCGCACTTGCTGGCCGCCGAGCTGGCTCTGGAGCAGCGTCTCAAACCAGCCGTCGTGCTGCATGCGGTCGGGCAGGCCATTGCCGAGGATGGCCGCGTTGTCGCCCGAGTTGAACTTGAACGGCAGCGGGTCGCGATAATCTGCGGGCACGTCAGCCAGCGCGGGACCGGTGGGCGCGGCCTTCTTGCCATCGTTCTTCTTCGCGTCGCCCTTCGCGGCGGCGACCTGCGTGACGCCCTTGCCCATCGGCTGGCCGGGTTTGCCGTCGTAGTTCAGGTAAGCCAATTTGCCGCCGCCCTTCACATCAATCTCCATCCCCTGCGGAGCCGCGATGCTGCTGGCGCGGAACACTTCCTTCCGGTCCGCGTCGAGCAACGCGAGCGTGAAGCCGTCGAGACGGTTTTCCATGCCGGCGCGATTCCAAATGGCGACCTTCTCGATGTCCTGCGCCGAGCCGAGGTCGAGCTCCCACCACGGATTGGAACCACTCTCCGGCGTGTGGGTCTGACCGCCCTTGCCCCAGTCGGGACTCTTGTTGCCGTCAATCGCACGTTCCGCAGCCCCACCGTGCGCGGTCGCTGACTGCGTCGCTTTGCCGGAGCGCGCAATGTTCTTTCCGCCGCTGAACACTTCGACCTCGGCCAATGTGAGTGTGCGCTTGTCGCCGGGCACTTCGATGCGCACGAAACGCGCGGGCTTGCCCGTGGCGACCGTGCCAGCCGCGGGCGCGGCGGCTTTGGCTGCCTCCTTCGTGCCGCACGTCGGGTCGGCTGCGTCGGGCTTGGCAGGCGCGGGCTTGACCTCCGCTTTCTTAGCGTCCGACTTCTTAGCCTCGCCCTTCTTCGGCTGCTTCGGCTCAGGCTTCTTAACGTCGTTGTTCGCCGGAATCGGGCTCTCGAAGCCCGCATACATCTCCGGCTTGATGCCGCGCGCGTAAGCCCCGCCGTTGTAGGTGTTCGGCTTGAACGGCCCGACGAAAGCGATGTTCAGGTCCGGCTTGATGGCGCTCTCCAGACCGACCGCCCAGAAAATCCCGTTCATCACCAAGCGGCGGTAGCCCTCGTTCGTGATGTCCTCGGAGGTGCCGTAAAGCGTGGTGAAGACGCGGCCGGCCTGACCGTTTGCGCCCTTGTAAGTGCGCGTCCACTCGGAGGGCTGCGGGGGTTTCGTCGCGTCGGCCGGGGAGTCAGGCGTCATGCCGTTGAGCGGCTGGGCGACCGTGAGGATTTCGCCATCCGTCGGCTTGCCCACGTAGCCGCCGACCTGCACCCAGATGTCTTTCACGCCGCGCAGGATGGGATGGTCTTTCTTGTCCGGCACAATCGTGATGCGCGTGCTCTGGCGATGATTCTGGCCGTAGTGGCCCACCCACGTTTGCCCGAGCACCTGATGGCCGAACCCGAGTTCGTAGCCGGGCTCCTTCGCGTTGTAATTGTATTTGGTGTAAGGCTCCTTGGTCCCGCTGAACGCGTGCGTCGCCGTGCGCAAGCCGACGACCGGCCCGCCGCGCTTGAGATACTCGTCAATGTGCTTCATCTGCTCGGCGGGCAGGTGCTGGAAGCGGAGGAAAAACACCGCGAGGTCCGCGGACGCGAGCGCCTCCAAGCCGGGTATGTTCGAGGGGTCGCCTGCGCTGATGTTGCCCTCGGCATCGATGTCGAAGAGCACGGTGCACTTGAACCCGTGGTGCTTGGCGAGAATGCGCGCCATCGCCGGCAGCGTCTCCTCCGAGCGATACTCGTGGTCGCCCGCGATGAAGACGATGTGCTTGCCCTTGCCGGGGCCGTCGGTGCCTTGGAACACGAGCGGCGCGGCGGAAGCGGCCGACACCAAGACGAGGCCTAGCAAGAGGCGGAACAGACATTTCATAGGCCGGGAAGCCTAGCGGAAATGCAAAGCGGAACAAGCCTCATGAACTGCGGATGAAGACCGCCGCCTGAGCTCCCGCTTCGGTTGCTGGAAGGGACACCCTGCTTGCGCAGGGCGGTCACTTCTTCGCGGGTGCGGGATGTGCCACGAGGTTGCCGAGCGTGCGTTTCAACTGCTCATGCGCAGCCGCGTCGGCGGGCAGGGCCTTCGCTTGAAACGCGGGCAGGAGCTTCGCCCACACCAAGTCCAATTGCCCCTGCATGTTGCCGGTCTGCGCCGTGATGGCGACGACCGCGTCGTGCTCGGGCAGGACGAGACAAATTTGGCCGTCGCGTCCGTCGCCGCGGAAGGCGTTGTTCTGGCAGCGCCAGAACTGAAAGCCGTAGCCCTGCCGCCAGTCGGGGTTCTTGCCGCTGGGAGCTTTGTCGTTTTCGACCTGCTTCGAGGTCGCTTCCGCAACCCATTTCTCGGAGAGCAACTGCCGGCCGTTCCACTTGCCCTTCTGCAGGTAGAGCTGGCCGAACTTCGCGATGTCCTCCGTGCGGATGCTCAGGCCGTAGCCGCCGAGCGAGTAGCCTTCCGCGCTCTTCGCCCAGGTCGCGCCCTCGATGCCCAGCGGCTCGAACAGGCGCGGCTGCAAATACTCCAGCACGGTCTTGCCCGTGGCCTTGGTCACGATGGCCGAGAGCATGTAGCTGCCCGGCGTGTTGTAGCGGAACCACGTGCCGGGCTTGTGCAGGACAGGATGCGCGAGGAACTCCCGCACGGACGGACCGGTCTCGAAGCTGAACTTCGGCTCGGTGTCGTGCCCGCCGCTCATGGAAAGCAGGTCGCGCACGCGCATGGCCTTGAGGTGGTCGGAGGGATTCGCCGGCGCTTCGGCGGCAAAGAACTTCAGCACCGGGTCATCGAGGTTGAGCTTCCCCTCGGCGACCGCCAGCCCGACGGCCGTGGCGTCGAAGCTCTTGCTCAACGACCACATCACGTGCGGCTTCTCGGCCGCCTCGGGCTTCCACCAGCCTTCGGCCACGACCTGCCCATGCCGCACGAGCATGAAGCTGTGCATCGTGTGAATCGTTTGGTCCGCCGCCTCGACGTAGGCCCGGATGGCCGCCGAGGAAATGCCCTGCGCCTCGGGCGTGCTGCGCGGCAGGGACTTGCCGGCGGCGTGGACGGAGAGCGCGGCCGCGAGCAGCAGCGTGAGGCCAACCGAGAAATGGCGGAGTGAAGTTTGCATGATGGTTTTGCGGAGAGAGTTGGGCGTTTCGCCGCCGAAAGTCACGCCCGGTTGAGCGCGCTGAGGACGGCCTTGATGGAGGCGAGCTCGATGTTCGTGTCCACGGCCGCGCCCCAGCGCACTTTGCCGCCGGCGAGCTTGATCTGGATGTAGCTGATGGCACTCGCACCTTCGCCGGCGCTCAAAGCGTGCTCGCGGTAGTTGGTCACCTCGAACTTCGGTGCGCCGCCGTTGGCGAGTGCGTTCACGAAAGCCGCGATGGGGCCATTGCCTTCGCCGGTGAGCTTCAGTTCCGCACCGTCTTTGCGCAGGCTGGCGCGGCAGCGGAATACGCCGTCCACGCCGTCCGCGTGGAAGTGGATGAGTGACCACGGTGTCGTGCGCTCGATGTATTCGCGCCAGAACATCGCCTTAAGTTCCTCGCCCTTCACCTCGCGGCCCAGCGCGTCCACGAGGTCGTTGGCGATAGGACCGAACTCGCGCTGCATGTCCTTGGGCAGCTCGATACCGAATTCGCTTTCGAGCAGATAGGCCACGCCGCCCTTGCCGGACTGGCTGTTCACGCGGATGACCTCGCGGTATTCGCGCCCGATGTCGCTCGGGTCAATCGTGAGGTAGGGAACATCCCAGTGCGAACGGCCGCCCTTTTCCCACTCGGCCAAGCCCTTCTTGATGGCGTCCTGATGCGAGCCGCTGAAGGCGGTGAAAACGAGTTCACCCGCATACGGCTGACGCGGCGGCACGGTCATCCCGGTGCAACGCTCATAGACTTCGCGCAGCGCGTTGAGGTCACTGAAGTCGAGGCGCGGGTCAATGCCGTGCATGTAGAGGTTCATCGCCACGGTGACGACATCGAGATTGCCCGTGCGTTCGCCGTTGCCGAAGAGCGTGCCTTCCACGCGGTCCGCGCCGGCGAGCAAACCGAGTTCGGTCGCAGCGGTGCCGGTATTGCGGTCGTTGTGCGTGTGGAGGCTGACAATGAGTGACTCGCGGTTCCTGATGTTCGTGCAGATCCACTCGATTTGGTCGGCGTAGACGTTCGGCATTGCGACCTCGACCGTGTCGGGCAGGTTCAGAATCATCTTGTGCTGCGGCGTAGGCTGCCACACGTCCATCACGGCCTCGGAGACTTCCTTGGCGAACTCAACTTCCGTGGCGGAAAAACTCTCCGGCGAATACTGAAGGCTGACTTCCGTGCCTTTGAGCCGGTGGAGCCGTTCCTGAATCAGCTTCGCCCCGTTCACCGCAATCGCCTTAATTTCGTCCTTCGATTTGCCGAAGACGACGCGGCGCTGCGCGGGCGAAGTGGAGTTGTAGAGATGGATGATGACCTTCTTCGCGCCGATAAGCGATTGCACCGTCTTCTCAATCAAGTCCTCGCGCGCCTGCACGAGCACCTGGATGGTCACGTTGTCGGGGATGTGGCCCTTCTCGATGAGCAGGCGGTTGAAGGCGAACTCGGTGTTCGACGCGGACGGGAAGCCGACCTCGATCTCCTTGAAGCCGCACTTCACCAGCGCCTGAAACAGCTCGAGCTTCTGCGCGACGTTCATGGGCACGGCGAGCGCCTGGTTGCCGTCGCGCAGGTCCACGCTGCACCAGATGGGCGCGCGGGTGAGCGTGCGGCTCGGCCACTGGCGGTGGGGCAGGTGGACGCCGGGGAACGGCCGGTATTTGGCGACGGTGTCTTTCAGCATGGCTCGTGTTGGTTGGAAAAAGAAAAAACCCGCGACCGAGTTGCGGCAGCGGGGTTCTCGAAAACTTCCTGAGAGCTCAGAACCCGACCGCCGCGCCGGCCAGCAGCGCGCGAAGCGAAAGTCGAAGGTTTAGCAACTCAGTCACGGCCCGAGTTTTAGGCCGGCATAATGGCGGGGTCAATCGGTTTGTCAGGCGGCCACAATTGTTTTCTCCATGCCGGAAAGTCTTCCGCGCTATCCAAATGGCGGCCCGGCCTGCTAAAACCGGGCCACGCAATGCCGCCGCACTCCTTGACCGCAGATTACCTCCAACGCTGCCGCGCCCTGCTCGACGCAGTGGAGCGGCAGACGCCCGCCATCCAGCAGGCCGCCGGCTGGTTTGCGCAGACGATTCTCGCGGGCCGGATGGTTCACCTCTTTGGCTCCGGACACAGCCGGATCCTCGTCGAGGAGATGTGGCCACGCTACGGCTCTTTCCCAGGCTTCAACCCCATCGTCGAGCTGTCGCTGTCGTTTCACAACCTCGTCGTCGGCGCAAACGGGCAGCGGCAGGCGATGTTCCTCGAAAATGTCTCCGGCCTCGCCGAGCGGATCCTGCGCAACTTCGATTTGTCCGACCGCGATTGCGCGCTCGTGGCGTCCTCGTCGGGCTGCAACGTCGTGCCCGTCGAGATGGCGGAGCAGTTTCGGAAACGCGGCGTCAAGGTCGTCGCCATCATCAGCCGCGCTCACTCGGAGGCGAGCACGAGCCGGCACGCCAGCGGCAAGAAACTTCAGGACTTCGCTGACCTCGTGCTCGATACCGGCGCACCGGTGGGCGACGCGATGGTAAAGGTGCCGGGCCTCGACACACCAGTCGCCCCCGGCTCGACCATCGGCGGCTGCGCACTGGTCAACGCGTTGAAGGCCGAAGTCGCCGCGCGGCTCACGCAAGCGGGACAGCCACCAAAGGTCCTGACCGCAGGGGCCGTGGCTGGAGCCGCAAAGGCCACTGAGCTGTTCGAGGCGGCTTACGATGAACATGCGCGCCGCATGGCGAAGCTCTATGAGAACTTGGGCCAGTCAACTTGAGCCACAAAGAGGCGCAGAAGGCACAATGGGGAAATCTTCCTTTGTGCCTTCGGTGCCCCTTTGTGGCAGATCCAAAACATGAACCCACAACCCTTGCGGACCACCGTCATCGGCAGCTACCCGTTTCCCGGCTGGCTGGAGTTCGCCTGCCAGCACCTCGGCCAGTTTGGCGATGCCGACCGCGCGGAGATGGTGGATGACGCGGTCGCCATCGCGGTGAAGGACCAGCTTGATGCCGGCCTGGATGTCATCACCGACGGCGAGCAGACACGGCTGGACTTCAACCTGAGCTTCTACGGCTTCATCGAGGGCATCGAACTGGAGAGCGCGCCGCCGCGCCGGTTCGGTCCGCCCGCGCACGACCAGCGCGGGAAGCACAAGGTCATTGGCGAACTGCGCGCCCCGCGCGGGCTGGGAGCGGTGGACGATTTCGAGCGGCTGAAGCGCGTTGCTCAATCGGCAATCGCCAATCGGCAATCGCCAATCGCGAATGGCAATCCGCAGTCGGCGATTGGCCATCGGGCATCGGCGATTGCCCTGAAAGCCAGCATCCCCGGCCCCTACACCCTCAGCGGCCGCTTGCTGCCCAACGACCAATACAAGAACCGCTGGGAGCTGACAGAGGCGTTGCTGCCGCTGGTCCGCGCGGAGTTGGACGCGCTCGTGCGCGCGGGCTGCACGGAGATTTGCGTGGATGAGCCGAGCATGAGCTGCTACGCGCACCGCGAGGACCCGAAGCGCTTCGTGAACATCTTCAACCGCACCGTCGAGGCGGTCGCGGGCAAGTGCCACCTCAGCACGCATCTGTGCTTCGGCAACTATAAGGGCCGCGCCGTCGGGCCGCGCCGTTACGCGCCCATGTTCCCGGCCTTCCTCGACATGCACGTGAACGAAATCCACGTCGAGATGGCTAGCCGCGAGTTTGCGGAACTGGAAGTCACCGGCGAAATCGCGAAGCGGCACATCGCCGCCGTGGGCATCGTGGACGTGAAGAGCTACTACATCGAGACGCCGGAGGACATCGC
>CAZQEW010000175.1:0-7603 GCA_964591495.1 uncultured Klebsiella sp. | reverse complement strand
TCTACGTGCGCGAGGCGCGGCGGATGGTCGGGCACTTCGTGATGACCGAGAACGAGCTGACCAAGAAAAAGCCGACGCCCGACTCCGTGGGCATGGGCAGCTACACGATTGATTCGCACAACGTGCAGCGCTACATCACGCCCGAGGGCTACGTGCAGAACGAAGGCGACATCGGCGTGGGCATTTCGCCCTACGCGATTGCCTATGGCGCGCTGGTGCCGAAGAAGGGCCAGGCGGACAACCTGTTCGTCTCCATTTGCGTGAGCAGCTCGCACATCGCGTTCGGCAGCATCCGCATGGAGCCCGTGTTCATGATTCTCGGCCAAAGCGCGGCGACGGCGGCGGTGCTGGCGATGGATGGCAACCTCGCGGTGCAGGATGTGCCGTATGCGAAGCTGCGCGAGCAGTTGCAGAAGGACGGCCAGGTGCTCGAATACGCGAGCGCCGCGCCCGGCGGCAAGGCGAAGTCGGCGAAGGGCTTCGTGAACCCGAAACAGCTTCCCGGCGTGGTCGTGGACGATGAGGATGCGCAGCTCACCGGCGATTGGAAAACCAGCAGCGCGAACGCGGGCTTCATCGGCAATGGCTACAAGCACGACGGCGCGGCCAAGGACGGCAAGTTCACCGCGCGGTTCGCGACGAAGCTGGCCAAAGCCGGTCACTACGAAGTCTTCCTTGCCTATCCGCCCAACGCGAACCGCGCCTCAAAGGTGGCCGTGGAAATCACGCACGCCGGCGGCAAGGAAACCGTGTTCGTGGACCAGCGGAAGACGCCCGCGATTGACGACCGCTTCCACCGCCTTGGCCGCTTCGACTTCACGGCGGACCAACCCGCCATCGTGACGATCTCGAACACGGGCGCGGACGGCTACGTGGTCGTGGACGCGGTGCAGTGGTTGCTCCGGTGAGGAACCAGGCCGGCCTCCTGTCTGTAACAGCCCGCCCGGCGCAGGCGTCCATCCAGCCAAGTCCATGAACCATCGCTTTCTTTCCGTCACGGTATTGCTCCTGTTCACCGTCACCTTGGGCCTCGCCCAGGACCAGCCCCGGCCAAAAAAGGCCGGCCAGGCCAAGGCCAAGGCTGCCCCGGCCGCTGACGCGCCGCTGCCCGCCGGCGTAAAGGAGTTCACCTACAAGCGCACCCCGCAGGGCGAGTTGAAGCTGCAGGTCCATTACCCGACGGACTGGCAGGCGGCGGATCGCCGGCCGGCCATCGTGTTCTTCTTCGGTGGCGGCTGGAAAAGCGGCACGACGGCGCAGTTTCTCCACCAGGCCACCTACCTGGCCACGCGCGGGATGATCGCCGTGCGGGCCGACTACCGTGTCAGCACCCGCCACCAGACCACGCCGGAATCCGCCGTCGAAGATGCCAAAAGCGCGGTGCGCTGGGTGCGTGCCCGTGCGGCGGAGCTCGGCGTGGACCCGCAGCGCATCGTGGCCGCCGGCGGCTCGGCGGGCGGACACCTTGCCGCCTGCACGGGGATGACGGATGCCTTCGAGGCGAAGGGCGAGGATGCGAAGGTTTCCTCGCGGCCGAACGCGATGGTCCTGTTCAACCCCGCGCTTGACCTTGCGGCGCTCGACGTCGCTGCGAAATGGCCGGAGGGCAAGGGCGATGGCAAGGTCATCGTGCCGCAGATTGACCCGGCGCGCTTCCTCAAGCCGGGCGTGGTCCCGACGATCATTTTCTTCGGCACGGAGGACCGGATGCTCGACCATGCCCGTGCGTTTGCGGACAAGTCCCAGGCCGCTGGCAACCGCTGCGAGGTCTTCACCGCCGCCGGCCAGCCGCATGGGTTCTTCAACCGGCCGCCCTGGCAGGACGTTACCCTGCGGCAGGCGGATGTCTTCCTGGCCTCGCTGGGCTACCTCAAGGGCGAGCCGACGGTGAAGCTTCCCGCGGAGGCCAAGGTGGCCCTAAAGCGCGACCAGTGAGCGGCCCTCAGCGGCCGCCCCGCCGTTCGGGCAGGAGCCACTGTTCGCCGTTCTGCGCCTGCAGGAACGCCAGCAGGTCGCGCAACTCGTCCTTGCTCAGCGCGGCGATCAATCCTTCGGGCATCACCGAGATCGCGCCGGGCGTCAGGCTTTTGATGTCCGCGCGCGGGATGCGTTGTTCGAGCGCCGCGTTCAGCCTCACCACCACCGCCCCCGCGTCCTCGCGCCCGATGTTGCCGGTCACCACCTCGTGCTTGGTCTCCACCCGCACCGGCTCGTAGCCGGGCACGAAGCTCGCGCTCGGGAACACGATGGCTTCGAGGATGTCGCGCCCGCTGCGGATGGACCCGATGGCCGTCAGGTCCGGCCCCAGCGTGCCGCCCTCGCGGCCCACGGCATGGCACGTCGCGCATTGCGACTTCTGCCCGTAAAACACCGCGCGGCCCCGGCCCACGTCGCCGCCGGTAAGCAGCGACTCCATCTCCGCCAGCCGTTTGATGCGCTCGGCCTGCTGCGCCCCGATCTTGGCCAGAATCGGCTGTGCGGCGGTGCGGACGGCTTCGGGATAGCTGGCGAGCAGGTCGTTGAGCTGGGTCGCGCTGAGGACATCCGCCGCCGCCTTGCTCTTGCCGAGGGCGGTGACGAATGCCTTGCCGGCCGCCTCGTTCTTGCCGCCCCGATAGGCTTCCACCAGGGAAAGGAGCGTCACGCCGTCCGCCGGCGCCAGCGCGGCCTCGGCCAGCGCGACCTGCTGGGCCTCGCTGAGTTTCGCCCGCGCCAGCACTTGCCCGGCGGCGCTGCGGGTGGCGTAGTCGCTGCCGGCGAGCGCCTGGGTCAGGAACGAGAAGTGATTTGTCGCCAGCGGCACCGTGCGGGGCGCGAGGGCGCCGATGGCTGCGAGCCGCACCGGTGCCGGTTCGGTGGGCAGGTTCGCCATGCGCCGCAGCGCGGGGTCGAATTCCGCCAACCCGCGCGCCCGCACCAGCGCAAGTGCTCGCAGGCGCAACGCGTGGCTCTGGCCGTCGAGCAGCGCGCCCAGCGCCTGGTTCCACGGGTCGGGGAATTTCTTCAGCGGGGTGCGCTCCATCACTTCCAGGAGGAAGGCGCGGCGGTCGTCCTTGAGTCCGGGTGTGTTCAGCGCCGCCGCAATGATCTGCTGCACGCTGGCATCGGCGGCAAAGTTGAACAGCGTCTCGCGCAGCAGTTCGTCTTCGCCCGCGTCCCACTGGTCCGCGCGCAGCCGGGACTTGAGGAAGTCCCGGACGCCGGGCGCCCAGTCAGCGTGGCGGGTGAAGACCGCCAGCGCGGCCCGGCGCAGGGCGGGGTCGCGGCTCTTGAGCAGCGGCGCGACGTGTGCCATCTGGAGCTGGCTGCGGTCCATCTGCTCGAAGGCGAGGAGGGCGGCCCGGGCGCTGCCGGCGGGCAGCGTGTAAAGCTGCGGGATCGAGGGGCCGATGCTCTGGTTGGTCATCCGGGAGAAATTCTGGATGAGCGCGTAGGTGATGGCGTGCTCCTCAAAGCGGTCCACCGCGCGCGCGGCGGCGGTGATGAGCGGGCCGTTGCTGCGCTTGACGCCGAGGCGACCGAGCGCGGTGGCGGCCTCGCGGCGGACGGGGGCTTGGTCGCGCAGCAGGATGTGGTGCAGGGCATCCAGCGCCTGCGCGTCCCCGGCGAGGCCGGCGGCCTGGGCGGCGGCGATGCGGACGTCCGGCGCGGCATCGGCCAACGCCGCGCGGATTTCGGCGAGGGCTTGCGGTGAACCCACGCGGAACAGCGCCCACACGGCGGTGCAGCGCGCTTCCCGGCTGGCGGCCTTGCGGCGGACTTGCGCCAGGGGCGCGATGGCGGCTTCGCCCTTCTTCACCAGCGATTCCACCGCCCGATCCACGACGAACGGACGCGGGTCTTCGAGCAGCTTGGCCAGCGCGGCGGGCGGGAGTTGCTTCCAGTTCAGCGCGTCGCCGCGCGGGTCGCGGGCCATCGGTGCGTCCGCGCGGCGCACGCGGTAGATGCCGCCCTTGAACTCCGGCTTGCTGATGCGCGAGAGCGGGCACTGGTCCACATACCAGCCGCCGGTGTCCACCACGAGCAGGCTGCCGTCCGCATCCTCCAGCACGTCGCACGGGTGGAAGTCCGGATCGCTGGAGACGAGGAAGTCTGAATCCTCCGTGGTGAAGGTCGCCCCGTGCCGGGTGACGACGTGGCGCTGGACGCGGTGCGGGTTGAACTGCGCACTGAAGAGGTTGCCGCGAAACTCCGGTCCGAAGGCCGTGCCGCGATAGCGTGCCAGGCCGGCCGGCGCGATGCGCGCGAACTTGGTCATCGGCCCCATCAGGTCGCCGGTGAGCTTGAACTCGGCCACGCTCTCGTGCCATTTGCTGTAAACGCCGCCGTGCAGGAAGTGCATGAGCGCGTCGCGCTGGCCGTGCTGCGGGTTCACGAAGTAGGTCATCGTGCCGATCAGCTCGCCCGCCGCCGTCCAGCTGACTTCCACCGGATTGTCAAAGCCGCCGCCGGCAAAGGACTGGAGCTGGGTGCCGTCCGGCCGCAGCCGCCAGATGCGCGCGGCCAGGCCCTTCATCTGCGTTCCTTCCTTGGTCTTGATGTCGAAGCCATGCCGTCCATCGGTCAGATACAGCCAGCCATCCGGCCCGAGGAACGGCCCGTGCAGGCTCGCCGTCCCGCGCACATGCCAGCCCGAGAGCAGCACCGTGCGCGTGTCCGCGTGCCCGTCGCCATCCAGGTCATCGAAGCGCAGCAGCTCGGGCGGCGACGCGACGAACAGCGCGCCGTCGTGCCACAGCCCGCCCATCGGAATCCCGATGCGGTCGACGAAGAACGAGCTTTGATCGTAGCGGCCATCGCCATCCGTATCCGTCAGCAGCCGGATGCGACACTCGGGCGCCTGCGCCATCGCGAGGCCTTTGATGTTCTTGCCCGACGACTCGGCGAGGAAAAGCCGCCCGCGCTCATCCAGCGCGCCGAACATCGCGTAAGGCGCGAGCTCCGGCCCGGCGGCGAGGGAGACCTGAAAACCGTCTGCCACCCGGATCGCGGCCAGGCCGGCGGCCGGCGCGGCCGTCAGGGTGAACGCGGAGAGCAGCTGCATGAGACCGATGCCCAACCGCGGGAGGAAGCGTCTTTTCACGCGCCCAGCCTAGCAGAGACCCCCCGGAGTTGGCCACTGCGCTCAGGTGACCCGAGGAATTGTTCAAAAAATATTGAACATATACTCCATTTGTGGTTTGGTCCGGCCCTGTTGTTCATGGCCATCAACGCCCCTGAAGTAACCGCCCCCCGGCCAGTCAGCCTCCCGCGTCCGTTCCCCGGGTTGGCTCCGCTTGAATTGGAGGCGGTCGACCTCTTTGTCGGGTTGGCGCAGGTCGTGGGCTTGCCGAAATCCATCGGCCAGATCTACGGCTTGCTTTACATTTCGCCGGTCGCCCTGAGTCTGGATGAGATTGCGGAGCGGCTCGACATCAGCAAGGGTTCCGCCAGCCAGGGATTGAAATTCCTCCGTTCCACGGGGGCAGTGCAGGTGTGCGACAGCCCCGGTGCCCGCTGCGACTACTATCAGGCTGAAACCGGGCTGCGCACGTTGGCGACCGGATTTCTCAAGGAACAGATCGAGCCGCACCTTGAAAACGGCGAGGATCGGCTGGGTCGGCTCCGGCGCCTGGCCGCGGGCGCGCCCGCCGCTGAACGCGCCCATGTGGTGCAGCGGGTGAGGCAGCTTGAGCGCTGGCATCGCCGCGCGTCAGGTCTGTTGCCGCTCTTGATCCGGTTTTTGGGTAAGTGACTTTTTTGCCCGGTTCGCCGGGCTGCGGGTTTCCGACCCTGTGTCGCGAAACGGACAGTTGAATGTCGGTAGCCAGTGTGGTCTGGCCGGAGTTTTCCGGTCCGCGACCAAGGGCGGCAGCTTGGCTTGAACTCAGGCGGGCCGCTGGTATTTGCCGGAGTCGTGTCCATTCAGCCGCAAGCCAGCCCGTGGTCGTTTGGCATCAAGGTTCGCCGGGTGCTGTGGTCCTTCGTGCAGGGCACGCTCTTCCGGTGGTCCTTTCACAATTGGTATGCCTGGCGGCGGTTGTTGTTGTGCGTTTTTGGGGCTGAGCTGGGTGAAGCTGCCCGCGTGCGCCCCAGCGCGAGCATTGAGATGCCTTGGAATCTCCGGCTCGGCGCTGGCGCGGTGGTGGGGGATGGCGTGAAACTGTATTGTCTTGGCCAGATCACCGTGGGGCGGCGCGCCACTCTCAGCCAATACGCGCACCTGTGCGCCGGCACGCATGACTACACGCGCCGCAGCTTCCCGCTTGTGACGAAACCCATCGTCATCGGCGAAGAGGCATGGGTGGCGACGGACGCGTTTATCGGGCCCGGCGTGACGGTGGGTGACCGCGCGGTGGTCGGCGCTCGGGCCGTGGTGGTGAAAGACGTGCCCCCGGACATGGTCGTGGCCGGCAACCCGGCGAAGGTCATCAAGCGGCGGGAACTGCGCGACGCATGAAGGGCATCATTCTCGCGGGCGGCGCGGGTTCGCGGCTGTATCCCCTCACCTTGGTGGCGAGCAAGCAGCTCCAACCGGTCTACGACAAGCCGATGGTTTATTATCCGCTGACCGTGCTTATCGCCAGCGGCATCCGGGAAATCTGCCTGATCTCCACGCCGCACGACCTGCCGCGCTTCCGGCAGTTGCTAGGGGACGGCTCCGCGTGGGGCCTGAGCATCGAGTATCGGGAGCAGGCTAGGCCCGAGGGGATTGCGCAGGCCTTTCTCGTTGCCGGGTCATTCATCGGCAGCGATTCGGTGGCGCTCATCCTGGGCGACACGATTCTTTCCGGCGGTGATGCGTTTCCGCGCGCCGTGGCAGGTTTCCAGGACGGCGCGGCCATTTTTGCCTATCACGTTCAAGACCCGCGTCGCTACGGCGTGGTGGAATTCGATGCGACGGGCCGGGCAGTTTCGCTCGAAGAAAAGCCGGCCCAGCCGCGCAGTAACTACGCGGTTCCCGGCGTGTATCTCTACGACCCCGAGGTCGTCGCCATCACCCGGAACCTCCGGCCTTCCCCGCGCGGCGAGCTGGAAATCACGGACGTGAACCGGGAATACCTGCGGCGCGGAAAACTCCAGGTCACGCGCCTCAGCCGTGGGTTCGCGTGGTTGGATGCCGGCACGAGCACGAGTTTGCATGAGGCGTCCTCCTACGTGCAGACCATCGAGCAGCGGCAGGGGATCAAGATCGGCTGTCCCGAGGAGGCGGCCTTACGGCGCGGCTTCATCGATCTCGCGCAGTTTGAACGGCTCCTGGGTGCGATGCCTGACTGCGAATACCGCGGCTATCTCGGCGGGATCGCCACTGAGTTCCGGCGGCTGGGACATCTGGCATGAACGTCCATGAACCTGCTCGTCACCGGTGGTTGTGGCTTCATTGGCTCCCATGTGTTGGAGCTTGTGATCGCCCGTCCGGAGGTGGCGCGGGTCGTCAATCTTGACTGTCTCACTCCCACCGCCCGGCTCGAAAATGTCGCCTCGGTCGCTGCCCATCCCCGGTATCGCTTCGAGCGGGTGGATCTGCGCGATGCCGCGGCCACCGCTCGCGTGGTGCGCGAACATCAAATCACCCACGTCCTGCACCTTGCTGCCGAATCCCACGTGGACCGCTCCATTGAAG
>CAZQEW010000174.1:0-7641 GCA_964591495.1 uncultured Klebsiella sp. | reverse complement strand
CACACGGCGAAAGTCCGCATCGCCGCATCGAACGCTCCTTCGCGCAGCGCGCTGCGGGTGTTTCATCTGCTTTTGAATTGAGCGCATCAACTTTCTTCAACCGGCTCTGCCATGAAACGAATTACGTTCTTTCTGATGCTTGCCTTCGCTGCGGCTGCAAAGCCGGGCGCCGCTTTCTCCTCCGACCGCGATGACGCCGCCTGGCTGCGCGCCAAAGGCCAGTTGATTTTTCACGACGCCTTCGAACGCGAGGAGACCGGAAACGGCGCCAAGGGCATCGGTAACGGCTGGAATAGCGCCACCGCCGACCGCGTGCCGCAACTCAAGCAGGCCGACCTCTACAGCGGCATCCTCAAGATCTCCAGCGCGACGAAAGAGGCCGGGCAAGCTGCGCACATCCACCACGAGGCGGGCTTCACCGACGGCGGCGTGATCGTGCGGTTCAAGTTCCCCGGACTGAACAAAGGCGAATCGCTCCAGCTCGGTTTTGTGGACCGCGAGACGAAGGGCATCCACGCCGGGCACCTCTGCTACGGCATCCTGTCACAGTCGAGCGTCACGCTCATTGACCACAAGACCGGCGTGATGAACCTCGACATCCGCAACCGTCGCCAGGGTTCCCTCGACCGCAAGGAGCCGTTGCCCGCCGACCTCGATGCGCTCCTGAAGACCAAGCAGGCCGTCGTGCCGTGGAAGGCCGACACCGATTGGCACGAACTTGCTCTCGTGACGGAAGGCGACGAACTGCGCCTGAGCCTCGACGGCAAGCTCGTGGCGAAACACCGCTCCGAAGGCTTCGCCCATCCGATGAAGCGCTGGTTCAGCTTCCTCGTCCCGAGCACGGTGTGGATTGATGATGTGAAGATTTGGCGAGTGCAGTGACGCAGCCGCGACCAGCCGCGAGGATAGTTGAACGAATTTCGGCAGGATGGCCGGAGCCCGGGAGTATGGGTTAAGTTATGGCCATGCCCGCGCCCGGAACGAACCCGCCCAATGAAGCGGATTTCCTGCGCCTGTTCGTGAAGCACGAGGAGGCGCTTCGCGCTTTTGCCCGCGTGTTGCTGCCGTCGTGGGAGGCGGTGGACGAAGTCATGCAGGAGGCCAGCGTGGTGATGTGGAAAAAGCTCGGCCAGCTTGAGTCGGTGGAGGGATTTCTGCCGTGGGCCAAGGTCATCGTGCGCTTCGAGGCGCTGCGGCTGCGGCGCGAGCACGCGCGCGACCGCCACGTGTTCGGCGATGAAGTGCTCGAACTGCTGGCCCGCGAGGCGGCCGAGGTGCCGGAAGCGCAATGGGAACGCGAACGCGCGGCGTTGCGCGCCTGTCTGGCGGAGCTCGCGCCGCATCACCGCGAACTCGTGCTCGCGCCCTACGCCAGCGAGGGCCGCGTGACGCGTCTGGCGGAGGAAACCGGCCGCTCGGTGAACAGCCTCTACAAACTGCTGGGCCGGCTCCGCGAGAAGCTGCTGCTGTGCGTGGAAACCCGGCTCGCCAAGGAACCCCTGTCATGAACGGACCTGACCCCATCCGCGCGCGCTGGCGCGAGTTGATTGACCGCCATCTGCTCGATGAACTCTCCAACGACGAATCGCGCGAACTCGAAGCCGCGCTCGCCGCGTACCGCGAAGCCCGCGAAGAGTTCCGGCTCCGTTGCAACGTGGACGCAGCGCTGCGCCAGAAAGCGACGGCACTCGCCGGGGAAACCCCTGCGCCCGCGGCGCGCAGCTCGAACGGGCACACGAGCGTTGCGCCGCAATGGTTCAGCTGGCTCGCCTGGCGTCCGCTCACCGCGGCGGCGGCGGGCATCGTGATCGGGTTGTTTTGCGCGACGGTCGCGTGGGCGGTGACTTCGCACCGAGCGGTGGCCACGGCGGAGCGGTTGTTCGCGCTGGTGGATGGTGGCTTCGAGAACGATTTGGCCGGCGCGGGTTTCCCAAAACAGACAGGCGCGTGGAGCGGCGATGCGGCGGAGGTGGTCGTCGCGGATGGCGTGCCGGCGCGGGAAGGCCGGCGCCTGCTGCGCTTCGTGAAGGCGGAAGGCGATGCGAACGCAACCGATGGCCGAGCGCTGGCGTGCGATGTCTTCCAACTCGTGGATCTGCGTCCGCTCCGCGCGAACCTCGGCGCAGAGGGCAACTCGCTGCTGGAGTTGTCGGCGAGCTTCCTCGATGCGCGCCCGACGAATACGAAGCCGTCGGTGACGTTCTTTTGCCAAATCTATCTCTTCAAGGGCGACGCCGCGAACGTGCATCAGGCGTGGCCGGGCAACCTTCCCGAAGCCATCGCCAGCGGTTCGGCCGAGGTGACGACGCTGGGTGGGAACGGCGACGCGTGGCGGCAACTGACGGCGAAATCACTCGTCTCCAGCGAGGCCGACTTCGCCGTGGTGCAGATCAGCGCGCGTCCGAATCTGCGCGTGCCGATGCCGCCGCACCTGTTCGTCGATGACGTGAAGCTTACGCTCCGGACGCAGCCAAACCTTCCGGTGCGCGTGGTGAAACGCTGATCCTGCCATGGCGCGCCCCGGATTCCTCATCACGTGCGCGGCGCTCCTCGTGAGCGCGTTCGCTGCCGTCGCCGCGCCGGCGGAATTCTTCGCGCGGCACTGCATCGACTGCCACGACGCGGAGACGAAGAAGGGCGGGCTCGATCTGACTTCGCTCGCGCTGAAGCTCGAGGACCGCGCGACCTTCGCGACGTGGGTGAAGGTGCATGACCGCGTGGCGAGCGGCGAGATGCCGCCGAGGAAGAAGGCGCGTCCACCGGAAGCGGAGTTGCGGGCAGCGCTCGCGGACTGGGAGACAAAACTCACGGCCGTGGACAAGGCTCGCCTCGCGAAGGAAGGCCGCGTGCGGATGCGGCGGATGACGCGCGTGGAGTTTGAGAACACGCTCATGGACCTGCTCGCGTTGCCGCGGCTGGACGTGCAGGCGTTGCTCCCGCCGGATGGAACGGTCGGCGGTTACGACAAGGTCGCGAGCGGGCTGGATGTTTCGCCCGCGCATCTCGCGGCGTATGCGGAGGCCGTGGAGCGCGCGCTCGATGCGGCCATCGCCACGCGTAGCACGCCGCCGCCGGTGTTCAAGAGGCGCATCTATCCGGCGGGCTTGTTCAAGTTCGAGTTCAATCTGACCGGCGGGCAGTTCGTGCTCCTGAAGGACGGCCAGCCGGACCCGGCATTTCCGCCGCGCGGCGGATTCGAAAACGCGAAGGGCTACATCGCCGCGAAGGACGCCGAGGCGGACATGGCGGAACGTCGGAAGCTGTATCAGCAAAACCAAATCGCGAAGAGCCAGAGCGCCGTCGGGCTCCTGAATCCGAATCTCGCGGGCTACGAGGCAGCGATGAATGTGTCGCCGATTTTCGCGGGTAACTACCGGATGCGCGTCTCGACGTGGGGCTTCCAGTGGAACGCGGGCAAGGTCGAGCGCGGCGCGGACCAGGCCGCGGTGCTGCGCGCGCACGAGGAGGGCAAACAGCAGGAGGGCGGACGGCTGTTGAGCCTGTTCACCGCGCCGTCGCTGAAGCCGACCGAGCACGAATTCACCGCGTGGCTCGACGCGCACGAGAGCATCGTGTTCGACCCGGTGTCGCTCTACTGGATGGGGCTGCGCGTCGGGCAGATTGGCGGGCGCGCGGCGAAGTATGTCGGGCCCGGCGTGGCGATTGACTGGTTTGAAATCGAAGGTCCGCTGAATCCCACGTGGCCGCCGGAGAGTCACCGACGCTTGTTCGGCGAACTGCCCATCGCGAAGTTCGCGACGGGTGGCGACGTGATTCCGCCGCGCCGCGACGAAGTGCGCAGCCTCGGCGGCTACCTGCCGAGCATCCATTTCGACCTCACGCCGAACGAGCGAAAGCCGCCGCTGGAAACCGTGCAGTCCGCCCAGCCCGAGACGGACGCGAGGAAACTGCTGACCGCGTTTTTGCCGAAGGCGTTTCGTCGTCCCGTGACCGCGGCGGAAGTCGAGCCCTACGTCGCGCTCGTGACGAAGCGGCTCGCGGCGAAGGATTGTTTTGAGGACGCGATGCGGCGCGCTTACGACGCGGTGCTCACCTCGCCGGAGTTTTTGTTTCATCCCGCCGATGTGACTAGCGAGCCGGCGCCCGGGGCGAACGCGAAACTCTTCACGCTCGCCTCGCGCCTTTCCTACTGGCTGTGGAACGGTCCGCCGGACGACGCGCTGCTCGCCGCCGCGCGCGATGGTTCGCTGCAACGGCCCGAAGTGCTGCATCGCGAAGTGGACCGCCTGCTGGCCGACCCGCGCAGCGAGCGCTTCATCCGCGATTTCGCCGACCAGTGGCTCGACCTGCGGCGGGTGAATGAGACCACGCCCGACCCGCAGCTTTACCCCGAGTATCGCTTCCTGCTGCACGAGGGCATGGTCGCGGAGACGCGCGCCTTTCTGCGCGAACTCATCGCCACGGACGCGCCCGTGACCGCGCTCGTGCGGCCCGGGTTCGCGATGCTCAACCAGCGCCTCGCCGAACACTACGGCGTTGCCGGCGTGAGGGGCGTTGAACTGCGCCGCGTGACGTTGCCCGTCGGCAGCCCGCGCGGCGGCCTGCTCGGGCAGGCGGCGATTTTGAAACTCACCGCCAACGGCACCACCACCACGCCCGTGAAACGCGGCGTGTGGGTCATGGACCGACTGCTCAACGAACCCGCGCCTCCACCGCCGCCGAGCGTGGGCGCGATTGATCCCGACACGCGCGGTGCGACCACCGTGCGCGAGCAGCTCGACAAGCATCGTAACGACACCAGCTGCGCCGCGTGCCACGCGAAGATTGATCCTGCCGGCTTCGCACTGGAGAGCTTCGATCCCATCGGCGGCTATCGCGCACGCTATCGTTCCACCGGCAAAGGCGACGTGCCGCCGGAGAAGGACCGCACTTTGTGGAAGGTGAACTACAAGCTCGGCCCCGCCGTGGACGCGAGCGGTGCGCTGCCCGACGGGCGCACGTTCAAGGACGTGACGGAACTGACTGAACTTTTCGCCCAGGACCCCGCGCGTCTCGCCCGCGCTTTCGTCGCGCACCTCTCGCGCTACGCCACGGGCGCGGATGTCAGCTACGCGGACCGCGCGGAGATTCAGCGCATCGTCGCGAGCACGAAAGCGAACGGCATCCGCTCCCTCATTCACGCGCTGGCCGAGAGCCGGCTGCTTCAACCCCGGTGACCACGATGACGACGCCACTTTACTCGATGAACCGCCGCTATTTCCTCCGCGCCGCGGGTGCGTGCGTGGCGTTGCCGTTCCTTGGTCGCGCCGCGGAAAAGCTGCCGCCAAAGCGGCTCGTCGCGATTCATGTGCCGCTCGGGATGATGCCGCAGTTCTTCTTTCCGAAGGCGGGCGAGACCTCGAGTCCGTATCTCGATTTGCTCGCGGCGCATCGCGGGCAGTTCAGCGTGTTCTCCGGGTTGTCGCATCCGGGCGTGGATGGGAATCATCACGCGGGGCAGTGTTTCCTCACCGGTGCGCCGCATCCGGGGCAGCCGACGTTCCGCAACTCGCTCTCGCTCGATCAACTCGCCGCGGAGAATATCGGGCTGGAGAATCGTTTCCCCTCGCTCTCGCTGACCGTGAAGAACGGCGACCATTACGCGGACTCGCTCGCGGTGTCGCGGGCGGGCGTGGGCATTCCGGCGGAGGCGAGTCCACGGCGGTTGTATCGCAGTCTCTTCGTTGCGGGCACTCCGGAGGAAAAAGCCGCGACCCTGCGTCGCATCGAGGCCGGCGGGAGCGTGCTCGACCTCGTGCTCGACAAGACCGCGCGGCTCGAGAAATCCGTGGCCCCCGAGGACCGCGCGCGGCTGGACCAGTATTTCCAGAGCGTGCGCGAACTCGAAGGTCGCCTCCAGCGCAGCATCGCGTGGGAGAACCGTCCGAAGCCCCGCGTGGATTACCCCGAGCCGAAGGACATCGCGGATGCGAACGAAGTCATCGCGAAATCGGCGCTGATGTTCGACCTCATCCGCCTCGCGTTGCAGACCGACAGCACGCGCGTGGTCACGCTTTCGCTGAGCACTTTTTCCGTCGTGCCGCACGTGCCCGGCGTGAAGAACGAAACCCACGGCCTCACGCATCACGGCAACGAACCCGACAAAATCGCCGAGCTGCGCCACATCGAGGAAGCGCAGATGAGCGCCTTCGCGCGCCTGCTGCAATTGCTCGCCGAGACGAAGGAAACCGGCGGCACGTTGCTCGATCGCACGCAGGTGCTTTACGGCAGCTGCCTCGGCAACGCGAACTCGCACAGCAATCAGAACCTCCCTGTCATCCTCGCCGGCGGCGGCTTCAAGCACGGCAAGCATCTCGCCTTCGACCCCACGAACAACACGCCGTTCGCGAATCTCTTCGTGAGCATGCTGCAGCGTCTCGGCATCGAGACGGACAAGTTTGCCAGCAGCACCGGGGCGTTGCGCGGGCTCGAAGCGTGAGCGGATGAACCACAGAGACCCAGCGAACGCCGAGCGATGATTTTCATTTCCAACACCATCCAGTCCTCAACCTCCATGACGCCCATCAAACTGCTCCTTGCCTCCGTGCTCTTTGCGCCCCTGTGGTTTCTCACCCCCGCCGCGGCCGCGCTCGAGTATCCTTACCTGACCGCCGAGCCGCAAAAGACCGGCTGGCCGCTCACGACAGAGGAGCGCACTTACGTGTTGAAGGCCGAATACGAACGGCGGCCAGGTCAGGATGCGGGCAAACATCTGCCGCACTTGTGGCCGCAGGTGCCGAGCGCGGGATTCTGGGGCGGCACGAGCTGGCTCGATACCCACGCGAAGCTCGTCGAGTATTTGAAAGCCAATCCCGGCCCGTGCGATGTCCTGCTCGTGGGTGACAGCATCACGCAGCAATGGGGTAGCCCGCTCGACAAGGGCGTGCTCAATGAGTCGTGGCGGAAACACTTCGCGAACTACCGGACGATCAACCTCGGCATCGGCGGCGACAAGGCGCAGAACGTTCTCTGGCGCCTCGATCACGGCGGCGTGGACGGCCTTCAGCCCAAGGTCATCGTTGTGATGATCGGCAACAACAACATGTTCTTCACACCCGAGACCGGCATCGAAGCGGCGGCGAAAGGCGTGCAGATGGTCGTGGCGAATGTGCGTGAGAAGTTCCCGCAGGCGGCGGTCGTCGCGGCGAAGATTCTCCCGTGTCACGCGCCTGGGGAACGCTTCTACGAGGACATCAAGAAAACCAACCTCGCGCTCGATGCGCTGAAACTCGGCAACGATCCAAAGGTGACGGTGCTCGACCTGTGGAGCGACTTCACCCACGCCGACGGCACGATCAAGAAGGAGCTTTTCACGCCCGACAACATCCACCTCTCGCTCGCGGGTTACGCCGTGTATGCGGAACGGTTGAAGCCGTGGTTCGACAAATTTCTCGGTGGCCGCGGACTCGGTGGCGACGTGGTGATTCCGAAGTTTGCTCCGCCCAGCGCTCCCGCCGCCCCGGCGCAGAAAAGTGCTCCCGCGGCGCCCGCGCCCAAGGCGGCAGCAACGCCCGTCACGCCGCTCGCCGCCTTCACGCCTGCGGCCGAATTGCTGAAACACACGCCGAGGACGCCGGATGGCAAATCGCTCGTCTATCCCTACGCGCCCTACAACGAGGGGCGGATGGACCCGCAACTCAC
>CAZQEW010000173.1:0-7669 GCA_964591495.1 uncultured Klebsiella sp. | reverse complement strand
TTGGTAGAGTAGCGGTCTCCAAAACCGTTGGTTGGGGGTTCGAGTCCCTCACGCCGTGCCAGTGCCGGGGCCCCGGAGGGGTGGCAGAGTGGTCTATCGCGGCGGTCTTGAAAACCGCTTTGGGCTAAACACCCAACGGGGGTTCGAATCCCTCCCCCTCCGCCACGCCGGACGCAGACGAAGACGAACCGAAAGAAACAGACGTGCAAGTTTGGCAATACATCCTGCTGGGCATCGTGGTTGCCGTGTTCTTCTGGGCTTGGCAGAAAGGCCACCTGCTCCGGTTGGGCACCTACGTGGAGGAGACGAAAGTCGAGCTCCGCAAGTGCACTTGGCCCACCCGCGACGAACTCAAGGGTTCGACGGTCGTCGTCATCGTCAGCACGGGGATTGTGGCCGCCTTCACGGTGGGCGCGGATTTTCTCATCAGCATGTTCGTGAAGATGCTGAACAACTTTTAACCGCACAGCCGCCATGCAAAGCCAGTGGTTCGCCATTCACACCCTCTCCGGTCAGGAGCTCAAGGTCCGCGACAACATCGAGAAGCGCATCAAGACCGAGGAGATGCAGGACTACATCAAGGAAGTCCTCGTCCCCATGGAGAAGGTGGTTGAGGTCCGCAACCAGAAGAAGACGGTCACCAACCGCAAGCTCCATCCCGGCTACGTCTACATTGACATGGTGCTGCTGGACGAAAACCGCCGGCTGCTGGACCGGCCCTGGTATTTCATCCGCGAGACCACCGGGATCATCGGCTTCGTGGGCGGGGAACGTCCCGTGCCCGTCAGCCGCGAGGAGATCGACGTCATCAAGGCCCAGGTCACCGAGTCGGAGGACACGGAGAAGCCGAAGGTCAACTTTGAGGTCGGCGAGACCATCAAGATCAACGACGGCCCGTTCCTGAATTTCAGCGGCGTCATCGAGGAGATCGACCCCGCGCGCGGCAAACTGAAAGTCACCGTCAACATTTTCGGCCGCAACACGCCGGTCGAGCTTGAATACTGGCAGGTCGAAAAAGCCTAAAAACCAAGCATTCGCAGCGACAGCAACGCAGGCATCCTCATCCCTTATGGCAAAGAAAGTCACCGGACAAATCAAGCTGGCCATCGCCGCCGGCCAGGCCAACCCCGCGCCGCCCGTCGGCCCGGCGCTCGGCCAGCACGGCGTGAACATCATGGCCTTCTGCAAGGAATTCAACGCGGCCACCAAGGATCAGGCCGGCCTGGTCATTCCCGTCATCATCACGGTCTATCAGGACAAGTCCTTCACCTGCGTTTACAAGTCCCCGCCCGCGTCCATCCTGCTCAAGAAGGCCGCCGGCATCGCTTCCGGCTCCAAGGCCCCGAACAAGGACAAGGTCGGCAAGGTCACGCGCAAGCAGATCCTCGACATCGTGAAGCTGAAGCAGAAGGACCTGAACGTGAACAGTGAGGACGCCGCCGTGCGCCTCATCTCCGGCACGGCCCGGAGCATGGGAATTGAAGTTGTCGGTTAAACCATAGACGCGGGAGGGCGCTTTGCGTCCGCATGCACCGCACCAAATAAAATGCCCAGCAAGCGTTACCAGAAGAATGCGAAGTTGGTCGAAGGCAAGAAGGCCCTCCCGCTGAAGGAGGCCGTCCAAGCCCTCACCAAGTTCGAGAAGGCCAAATTCAACGAGACCGTCGACCTGGCGTTCCGCCTCGGCGTCGATCCGAAGCAAAGCGACCAGATGGTGCGCGGCACTGTCCCGCTGCCCCACGGCTCCGGTAAGGTCGTCCGGGTGCTCGTGTTCGCCAAGCCCGGCCCCGGCGCCGATGCCGCCCGCGCGGCGGGCGCGGAGCATGTGGGCTTCGATGACATGATCGCCAAGTGCACCAGTGGCTGGGTGGACTTTGACATCGCCGTGGCCACCCCCGAAGCGATGGTGGAGGTGCGCAAGCTCGGCAAGGTGCTGGGTCCTCGCGGCCTAATGCCCAACCCGAAGACCGGCACCGTGACCGATGACACCGCCAAGGCGGTCAAAGAAGTCAAGGCGGGCCGCGTCGAGTTCAAAGTGGACAAGGCGGGCAACGTCCACGTTCCCGTCGGCAAGGCAGCCTTCAAGCCCGAACACATCGAGGAAAATGCCCGCGCGGTCATCGAAGCGGTCGCGAAGGCCAAGCCTGCCAGTGCGAAGGGCGTCTTCATTCTCAGCTGCACCCTCTCGGCTACCATGAGCCCGGGCGTCCGCGTGGACACCAAGGAATTCGTCGCCGCCTAACCTCAACCGAGACACCTACCATGCGTGCCGAAAAGAAACTCATCACCACCGAATACGTCGCGCGGCTCAATGCCTCGCCGTTCTTCATCGTTGTGGACTATACGGGTCTCAAGGTGACCCAGTTCAACGAGCTGCGCTCCCGTCTCCGCAAGAGCGGCGCGGAGATGCACGTCGTCAAAAACAGCATCTTCCGGATCGCGGCCAAGGAAGCCGGGCTCGCCGACCTGTCGGGCGCACTCGCCGGCCAGCTGGCTGTCGTCACCGGCCAGAAGGATGTCACCGCCGCCTCGAAGGCGCTGAAGAACTTCGCCGCCGAGTTTGAGAAGCCGAAGCTCAAGTTCGGCCACCTCGGCAACAAGCGCCTCGAAGGCACGGACATCATCGCCCTCGCCGACCTTCCGTCGCTCGAGGAGCTGCGCGGCAAGCTGCTGGGCGTGCTGCAGGCTCCGGCCCAGAAGCTGGCGGCCCTCATCAACACCCCGGGCTCGCAGATTGCCCGGGTCATCAAGGCCAAGGCCGAAAAGCCCGCCTGAACGCTTTCCGCCGGCCTGTTGCCGGCGGGGAAACAAACAACGAAACACATAGAGTGAATCGTCGGCCGGCGGCTGCCGGCTCAAATCCCCGGGGCTCCGGGGGCGACGAGACTACAGAAAGAAAACATGGCAGACATTGCAAAGTTGGTTGACGAGTTGAGCGCGCTGACCGTTCTGGAAGCCGCTGACCTGGTGAAGCAGTTGGAGAGCAAGTGGGGCGTGACCGCCGCCGCTCCGGTGGCCGTCGCCGCCGCTGGTGGAGCCGCCGCTGGTGGCGCTGCCGCCGCTCCTGCCGCCGCCGCCAAGGACACCTTCGACGTGATCCTCAAGGAAGCCGGTGCCAACAAGATTGGCGTCATCAAGGCCGTCCGTGAGGTCAAGGCCGGTCTGGGCCTCGCCGAGGCCAAGGCGCTGGTTGAAGGCGCTCCCAAGCCCGTGCTCGAAGGCGCGAACAAGGCTGATGCCGAGGCCGCCAAGAAGAAGCTCGAGGACGCCGGCGCGAAGGTCGAACTCAAGTAAGCTTGCCGTCGAGCGGGCGGCGGCCACACCGGCCGTCGCCCGCCCTTCCCCCGCGGGAGGCGGCGCGGCGCGGGAACCAGATTTGTTGCAGAAGTAGCATTTGAATTTTTGATGGCCGACTTCCGGGGCGACCCGGGAGCCAGCCTCTTTTCGTCTCGAAATGAAACCGCCCGGCGGGTGCCGGGCCAGCCCGAATCAGACCATGGCAACGCGAAACGCAGAACGCATCAACTTCGGCAAGATCAAGGAACCCGTGGTTCCGCCGAACCTGATCGAAATCCAGGTCAACTCCTACGTCGAGTTCCTCCAGACGCAGGTTACGCCGTCCAAGCGCAAGAACGTCGGGCTGGAGGCCGTCTTCCGCGAGGTCTTTCCCATCGAGAGCTACGACGGCAAGACCGTGCTGGAATACACCGGTTTCGAGATCGGCGACCCCAAGCTCAACTGGCTTGACAGCATCCGCGAGGGCCTGACTTTCGGCGCACCCCTGCACGTGACCTTCCGCCTCCGCGACGAGACGCGCGGCGCGAAGGAAGAAAAGGTGTTCATGGGCGAACTGCCGCTCATGACCCCGCAGGGCACGTTCGTCATCAACGGTGCGGAGCGCGTCATCGTCAGCCAGTTGCACCGCTCGCCCGGCCTCGCCTTCGAGGAGACGACGCACCCGAACGGCAAGAAGCTCCACAGTTTCCGCATCATTCCCGACCGTGGCTCCTGGTATGAGGCCCAGTTCGACACGAGCGACATGCTCTACGTCTATCTGGACCGCAAAAAGCGCCGCCGGAAGTTTCTCACCACGACGCTCTTCCGCGCGCTCGCGTTCCTCGATGGCGACGAGAAGCCCAAGAAGGACGTGATCCGCGGCACGGACGAGGAGATCATCAAGCTCTTCTACGATATCGAGGAAATCCCGGTCAAAAAGGCCGAAGGTCTCGAAGATATCGCCAACAAGGTGCTGGTCGAAGACGCGATTGACGCCGACAAGAACATCGTCGTCGCCCGTGCCTTCGAGCCGCTGTCCAAGGCGGTCGTCAAGCAGATCGCCGAGCTCGGCGTGAGCAAGATCAAGGTCGTGGACACCTCCGTGGACGACGGCATCATCATCAAGTGCCTCAAAAAGGATCCGACCAAGAACGAAGAGGAGGCGCTCAAGGACATCTACCGTCGCCTGCGCCCCGGCGATCCGCCCACTGCGGCGAACGCGCGCGCGCTCATCAAGCGCCTGTTCTTCGATCCGAAGCGCTACGATCTGGGTCGTGTGGGCCGCTACAAGATCAACCAGAAGCTCAACTTCGGTGACACCGCGACCTCCCGCATCCTCACCAAGCAGGACCTCGTTGAGTCCACCAAGTATCTCCTCAAACTCAAGAAGGGGCAGGGGAGCGTGGACGACATTGACCACCTCGGTAGCCGCCGCGTCCGCACGGTGGGCGAACTGCTCGCCAACCAGTGCCGCGTGGGCCTGGCCCGCACCGAGCGTCTCGTCAAGGAGCGCATGACGCTCTTCGATCAGGAAGTGGACACGATGACGCCCGCGAAGCTCATCAACCCGAAGGCGCTCTCCGCCGTGGTGCGCGACTTCTTCGGCCGTTCGCAGCTCTCGCAGTTCATGGACCAGATCAACCCGCTCGCCGAGTTGACCCACAAGCGCCGCCTGTCGGCCCTTGGACCCGGGGGTCTTTCGCGCGACCGCGCGGGCTTCGAGGTCCGCGACGTGCATCCGTCGCACTACGGCCGCATCTGCCCCATCGAAACGCCGGAAGGCCCGAACATCGGCCTCATCGCCTCGCTCGCGACCTTCGCGCGCGTGAACGACTTCGGCTTCATCGAGACGCCTTACCGCAAGGTTGTGAAAGGCCGCATCACCGGTGAGTTGGATTACCTCACGGGCGACCGCGAGGAAGGCTTCACCATTGCGCAGGCCAACGCGCCGTTCGATGACAAGGGCCACTTCCTCAACCCGACCGTCACCTGCCGCCGCAAGGGCGACTTCGTGGACGTTGAACCGCAGGAAGTCGACTACATGGACGTGTCGCCCAAGCAGCTCGTGTCCGTGGCGGCCGGCTTGATTCCGTTCCTCGAGCACGACGACGCGAACCGCGCGTTGATGGGTTCGAACATGCAGCGCCAGGCCGTGCCGCTGATGATCACCGAGGCGCCTTTTGTCGCCACGGGTCTCGAAGAGCGCGTGGCGCGCGACTCGATGGCGGTGCTCGTCGCCGACGAGGCCGGCAAGGTCGCCAGCGTGGCCGGTGATCAGATCATCATCACGAAGGACGGGAAGATTCCCGAGACCAAGAAGAAGCTCAAGCACGCCCCCGAGGACGGCATCTGGATTTACCGGCTGCGCAAGTTCATGCGTTCCAACGCGGCCACCTGCGTCAACCAGCGACCGCTCGTCGCCAAGGGCGACACCGTCAAGAAGGGCCAGGCCATTGCCGACGGCCCCTGCACCGGCGGCGGCGAACTCGCGCTCGGCCGCAACGTGCTCGTCGCGTTCATGCCGTGGAACGGCTACAACTTCGAGGACGCCATCCTCATCAGCGAGCGCATCGTGAAGGACGACGTGTTTACGTCCATCCACATTGATGAGTTCGAGGTCGGGGCCCGCGACACCAAGCTCGGACCCGAAGAGATCACACGCGACATTCCGAACCTTGGCGAGGAAGCGCTCAAGAACCTCGGACCCGACGGCGTCATCCGCATCGGCGCGGAAGTGAAGCCCGGCGACATTCTCGTCGGCAAGATCACCCCGAAGAGCGAGACGGAACTCGCGCCCGAAGAGCGCCTGCTGCGCGCCATCTTCGGCGAGAAGGCCGCCGACGTTAAGGACACCTCGCTCAAGGTTCCCTCCGGCACCTATGGCATCGTCATGGACGTGAAGGTCTCGGCCAAGAAGCCCACCGACATGTCCGCCCCCGTCAAGAGCGTGGACAAGGACGCCAAACGTGCCCAGAAGGTCGTCGAGGACGAATTCAAGGGCAAGATTGAGACCCTCCGTGACCAGCTTACTGAGGCACTCTCGAACATCCTGCTCGGCGAGAAAATCCCCCTCGACGTGACCAACGCGGAGACCGGTGAGATCATCATCCCGGCGAACCGCAAGATCACCAAGACCCTGCTCCGCAAGCTGGCGCAGGTCTATGACAAGATCGAAATCGACCCGTCGCCGATCCGTAACAAGATCAACGAGATCATCGGCACGTTTAAGAAGAAGTTCGACGACCTGCAGATGCAGCACGACGAGGAAGTCGGCCGCGCCGAATCCGGCGAGGATGTCGATCCTGGCGTCATCAAGCAGGTGAAAGTTTACATCGCCTCGAAGCGCAAGCTGTCGGTCGGCGACAAGATGGCCGGCCGCCACGGTAACAAGGGCGTCGTCGCCAAGATCGTTCCCGAAGAGGACCTGCCGTTCCTCGCGGACGGCACTCCGGTGGACATCGTGCTGAACCCGCTGGGCGTGCCTTCGCGCATGAACGTCGGTCAGCTCCTCGAGACGCACTTGGGCTGGGCGGCGAAATTCCTCGGCCTCAAGTTTGCCACGCCCGTCTTCGATGGCATCAAGGAAAAGGAAATCCGCGGCTACCTCAAGGAAGCCGGGGACCTGCACAAGAAGGAAGTCGGCCAGCCGCTCGTCGGCGAGCACGGCAAGGCCACCCTCTTCGATGGCCGCACGGGTGAGCCCTTTGATCAGGAGATCGTGGTCGGGTTCATTTACATGATGAAGCTCGGCCACTTGGTCGCGGACAAAATCCACGCCCGCGCTGTCGGACCCTACTCGCTGGTCACCCAGCAGCCGCTGGGCGGCAAGGCGCAGTATGGCGGGCAGCGCTTCGGCGAAATGGAAGTGTGGGCGATGGAAGCCTACGGCGCGGCCTACACGTTGCAGGAGCTCCTGACCGTGAAGTCCGACGACGTGCAGGGCCGCACCCGCATCTACGAGGCCATCGTCAAGGGCGACAACGCCCTCGAGGCCGGCGTTCCCGAGTCGTTCAACGTGCTCGTGAAGGAAATGCAATCCCTCGGCCTTGATGTGAAGGTCGGCTACAGCAACCCGGTGGAATCCGCGCAGGCCGCGCCCAACCCGCAGGCCCTGCTCGCCGCCCTCTGATTCAACGTAACAACCAACGCACTAAACATCATGATTAGCGCCAAAGAAACCGCCCGCGAACTGCTCGGCCTGGACAAGGTCAACCTGGTTGATTACGTCAGCATCACCGTTGCCAGCCCGGAGACCATGCGCGCCTGGTCCAAGGGCGAGGTCAAGAACCCCGAGACCATCAACTACCGCACGTTCAAGCCCGAAAAAGGCGGCCTGTTCTGCGAGCGCATCTTCGGCCCGACCCGCGACTGGGAGTGCGCCTGCGGCAAATAC
>CAZQEW010000172.1:0-7704 GCA_964591495.1 uncultured Klebsiella sp. | reverse complement strand
CGAGTTGACTCAAATTAAATGTTACCGGGGCGGGGCGGTGGCCGAGGAGTCCGCCGATACGTTGACTCACATTCGTGGTTACCGAAGCCCCGACCATGAGTCTGTCCGCCAAACGCGAGGCCCTGGCCCGCATTCACGGCCGCTATCAGCGCGCCGGCCGGCCGCACAAGAGCAAGATTCTCGACGAGTTTTGCGCCACCTGCGGCTATCATCGCAAAGCCGCGCTGCGGCTCTTGAACCGTCCGCTGCCCACGGCCCCACCCAAACGCAGCGGTCCCAAAGTCCGCTACGAGCCCGCCCAGGTGCTGCCCGTGCTCAAGGCCCTGTGGCTGGCCAGCGACCAGTTGTGCAGCAAGCTGCTCAAGGCGGCCCTGCCCGCATGGCTCGAACACCACCAGCGCCGCAGTGTGCCGCTACCCGAAGCTTTTAAGAAAAGACTTCTGGCCATCAGCCCCGCGCAGATCGACCGGCTCCTGCGTCCGGCGCGCGTGCAGCATCCCAAGAAGGGGCTCTCGGCCACGCGCCCCGGCACGCTCCTGCGCCACGCCGTGCCCACCCGCTCGGGCCCGCCGGACACCACGCGCCCCGGCTCGGTCGAGGCCGACACCGTGGCCCATTGCGATGACTCGACCGAGGGCGATTATGTGCATTCGCTCACGTTCACCGAGCTCTACAGCGGGTGGACGGAGAACCGGGCCGTGTGGAACAAGAGCGCCGCCGCCGTGCTCGCACAGATCCGGGAACTGGAAACCGTGGTGCCCTATGCGATGACGGACTTCCACACCGACAACGGCGGGGAGTTCCTCAACTGGGCGCTGCACCGGCATCTGACCGGGCGGCCGGTGAAGCTGCCCTGGACGCGCAGCCGGGCGTATCGGAAGAACGACAACGCGCACTGCGAACAGAAGAACTGGACGCACGTGCGGCAGCTCTTCGGCCACGAGCGCTTCGGGCATCCCGAGCTGGTGGCGTTGATGAACGACCTGTATGCCAAGGAATGGAGCCAGTTCACCAACCACTTCAAGCCGACCTTCAAGCTCCTGAAGCGCGAGAAGAAGAACGGCCGGACCAAAAGGACCTACGAGCAGACACCGCAGACGCCGTATCAGCGGCTGCTGGCAAGCCCGGACATTCCGGAGGCGACGAAGGCGCGGCTGCGGGCCGAACATGCGACGCTGGATCCGTTTGCCTTGAAGAAAAGCATTGAGGCCAAGCTGAAGGCCTTCTTCACTGCGTTGGGTAACCTGAACCGTGAGGCAACGAAGTCCTGACGGCTCCCGCCTCCGGTAACATTTTGCCGTGAGGCAACACGCATTGACACACCCGCTAACCTAGTCGGCCAGAATCCCGGATGCGCATGGCCCATCTCTTGATCGCAGACCTTTACGCCGCTTGGCGCCAGCGCGAGCGCGCCGCAACCCTGCTGTGCGAAGGTGAGCCGTCCGAACGTCTGCTCCGGGCGGTGTGGGGACACCAGCGGTTACTGCGTGACCAGCTAACCTTGGCCGACGGCCGCCCCCTAAGGGTGCTGCACCCCGGCTTCCCCAACCATGAGCCGGGCCCGGACTTCCGCCAGGCCATTCTCCAATTCGGCACCGAAGCACCACATCAGGGCGACGTCGAAATTGACCTGGCCGCCAGCGGCTGGCGCTCCCACCGCCATGACGTGAACCCCGCATTCCGCTGCGTCGTGCTCCACGTCGTATGGGATGGCGCGGGCGCGGGGCACCTCCCCACGCTGGCCCTAAAGTCTCGGCTGGATGCGCCCCTCCGCGAACTGGCCGAATGGTTCGGCGGGGAAGGCTCCACGCGCCCGGGAACGCTCACCGGCCAATGCTGCGGCCCCTTGCGTGAACTGCCGCCGGACCGACTGCAAGACCTCCTCCACCAGGCTGCCCTCGTGCGGCTTCAGCTCAAGGCTGCGCAAATCGCCGCCCGCGCCCGGCAAGGCGGCTGGGATCTGGCCCTGTGGGAAGGCCTCTTTGCTGCGCTCGGCTACAAGCACAACGTTTGGCCCATGCGCCGGCTCGCCGAACTGGCCGGGACAGTCCGCGAACCGCTCACCGCCATGTTATGGCAGGCCCGCCTGTTTGGCTGGAGTGGCCTCCTGCCGGCGGAGCTGCCCCGCGGGCGCGGTGCTGACGGGCACTATCTGCGCCGCCTCTGGGATGCCTGGTGGCGGGAACGCATCCAGTTCAGCGAGGTCACCCTGCCCCGCCCCGCTTGGCGCATGAGCGGCCTGCGGCCCGCCAACCAGCCGCTCCGCCGGCTTGCCCTCGCCGCACATTGGCTGGCTGCCGGCGACCTGCCGGCACGCCTGGAAAAATGGTTCACTCGCGAGGTCACCGCTGAAAGTTTGCCCGCGTCGCTGCTCACCCTGCTGCAACCGCCCGCCGATGAATTCTGGTCCTGGCACTGGACGCTGAATTCTCCTCGCCTCAAAAAGGCCCAACCACTGCTCGGTGAAGCACGGCTCACGGACCTCGCGGTAAACGTGATCCTGCCGTGGCTTTGGGCCCGCGCCGCGGCCGGCCGCAACGCCCCGCTTCGCGCCGTCGCCGAGCACCGCCTGTTTGCTTGGCCGGCCGGCGAGGACAACGCCAGCCTCCGGCTCGCCCGCGAACGGCTCTTCGCCGGGACGGCCCCGCGCGGCCTCTTCCAACGGGCCGCCGCACAGCAGGGACTGCTGCAAATTGTCCGCGACTTCTGCGCGCACTCGAACGCGCTGTGTGAAAGCTGCCGTTTTCCCGAGCTGATCCGCCGGGCCGCAACGCACTGATCGCACTGCCGACTGCCGCTTTCCGCGTTTGCTTCCCGTCCCGTCGCCCCTAATGTCTGACCGCGATGCCGAACGCCTTGCACTCGATCGAAGCCGCCCTCACCGACCTGCGCCAGGGCCGGATGGTCCTTGTCGTGGACGATGCCGACCGAGAGAACGAGGGCGACCTCGTCATGGCCGCCGAGCACGTCACGCCGGCGGCGATCAACTTCATGGCGAAGTTTGGCCGCGGCCTCATCTGCGTGCCCACCACCGGCGAGCGGCTTAAACAGCTCGGCGTCGAGCGCATGGTCACGCAGAACCGCGAGACCTTCAAAACCGACTTCCAGGTGAGTGTGGACGCCGCGCGCGGCATCTCCACCGGCATCAGCGCCGCCGACCGCGCGAAAACCATTCAAGTGATGGCCGAGCCCACGGCCACTCCAGAAGACCTCGTCCAGCCCGGGCACATTTTCCCCCTGCGGGCCAAGTCCGGTGGCGTCCTGCAACGCGCTGGCCACACCGAAGCCGCCGTGGACCTCGCCCGCCTCGCGGGTTGCCGGCCCATCGGCGTCATCTGCGAGGTCATGTCCGACGACGGCACCATGGCGCGCCTCCCGGAGCTGCGGAAGTTCGCCCGCAAACACAAGCTCAAGATCTGCTCCATCGCCGATCTCATCAGCTACCGCCGCACGCGCGAGAAGCTCGTCGAACGCGTCGAGGTCGTGAAAATGCCGACCGATTACGGCGACTTCAACCTGCACCTCTACCGCTCGCACACGGACGGCCAGCACCACGTTGCCCTCGTGCGCGGGGACGTGGCCGGCAAGGAGAAGGTGCTCGTCCGCGTCCACAGCGAATGCCTCACCGGCGACGTCTTCGGCTCGCGCCGCTGCGACTGCGGCCCCCAGCTTCAACAGGCCATGCGGCAGGTCAGCGACGCCGGCTGCGGCGTCATCCTCTACATGCGCCAGGAAGGCCGTGGCATCGGTCTCGCGCCGAAGATTCAGGCCTACAAACTCCAGGAAAAGGGCCTCGATACCGTCGAGGCGAACCAAAAGCTCGGCTTCGGCATGGACCTGCGCGAATACGGCCTCGGCGCGCAAATTCTCTGCGACCTCGGCCTCAAGACCATCCGCCTGCTCACCAACAATCCCAAGAAAATCGTCGGCCTCGCCGGCTATGGCCTGCAGGTCGTTGAGCAGGTGCCCATCCGCGTGAAGCCCAACCCGCACAACGAGCGCTACCTCAAGACCAAGCGCGAGAAGCTCGGCCACCTGCTCTGACCCCGCCATGCTCACCAAAGTCAAACGCTCCGCCACCCAGCCCGCCGCCGCCCACCGCTTTGCGATCGTCGCGTCGGAATACAATGCCCGCTATGTGGACGGCATGCTGCGCGCGGCGCGGGCGGAACTGAAAGGAGCCGGCGTGGCCGAGATCAAGGTCGTGCGCGTGCCCGGGGCGTTTGAGATTCCCGTCGTGGCCGGCGCGCTCGCGCGCCAGCATCCGGCATGGGACGCGGTGATCTGCCTCGGCGTCATCATGCAGGGGCAGACCTCGCACGCGCAGCAAATTGGCGAGGCCGTGACGCTGGCCCTCTCGCAGATCGCCGCGCAGACCGGCGTGCCGATGATCCACGAGGTGCTCGTCTTCACCAGCGAGGAGCAGGCCCGCGTCCGCTGCCTCGGCAAGGAATACAACCGCGGGGCCGAAGCTGCCCAGACCGCGATGAAGATGGCCCGCGTGCTGGACGAAGTGCGGTCGGCCGATGTGCCATTCTGAGTCCGCGCGGCAGGGTCTCAGGGCCGGCTGCGCACTTTCATGACCGGGACCCGCGGCTTCTGGCGGGGTATCTTTCGCTTCGGTGCCAGGCCTTCCTCCGCAATGCGGATGAACTCCATCTGGCTGCGCAGCGCGGCTTCGCCGCGCCGCGGCTTGGCGGCGACGTAACTGCCATCGGGCTGGAGCACGCGGGCCTTCACGTTGTCGGCCAGCACGATGTCCAGCAGCTCGCGCTGCACCCGGTCACGCAAGTTGCCGTCCTCGATGGGGAAGACGACCTCGATGCGCCGGAAGAAGTTGCGGGGCATCCAGTCCGCACTCCCCACGAAAACCTCCGGCTGGCAGGCGTTCTCGAAGTAAAAGATGCGGCTGTGCTCCAAGAACCGGTCAACCACGCTGCGCACCGTGATGGTTTCGCTCACGCCCGGCACGCCGGGGCGCAGGCAGCAGATGCCGCGCACGATGAGGTCAATCTTCACGCCCGCCTGCGACGCCCGGTAGAGCGCCTCGATGATCTGCCGGTCCACCAGCGAGTTCATCTTCGCGATGATGCGCGCAGGCAGGCCCCTCCGCGCGTTGACAGCCTCGCGCTCGATCAGCTTGAGCATCCGTGCGTGCAGCTCGAAGGGCGCGACCAGCAGCTTGCGCGTGCCTTGGAACTGGCAGATGCCGGTCAGCAGGTTGAACAATGAGGATGCGTCCTCGCCAAAGTCCGGCCGGCACGTCAACAGGCCGAGGTCCGTATAAAAGCGCGCGGTCGTGGCGTTATAGTTGCCCGTCGCCAGGTGGACGTAACGGCGGATGCCGTCGTCGTCCCGCCGCACCACGAGCGTCATCTTGCCGTGAACCTTGTAGCCCACGAGGCCGTAGACCACGTGGACGCCCGCCTCCTCCAGCCGCCGCGCCCATGCGATGTTGTTCGCCTCGTCAAAGCGCGCCTTCAGCTCCACCACTGCCGTGACCTGCTTGCCGTTGCGCACCGCGTTCATCAGGGCGCCGACGATGCGCGGGTCGCCGCCGGTGCGGTAAAGCGTCATCTTGATCGCCAGCACCTCGGGGTCCTCCGCCGCCTGCGCGAGGAACTCGACCACGCTGCTGAAGTTGTCGAACGGATGGTGCAGCAGGACGTCGCGCTCACGTATGGCGGCAAGGAGATCCGGCTGGTCACGCAACGCCGGCGCAACGCGCGCGATGAACGGCGGGTCGCGCAGCTCCGGTGAGTGGTCGCCCTCGACGACGGCCATGAGCCGCACCGGATTGATCGGTCCGTCAATCACGTAGAGGTCGTCCTCGGTAAGGTGCAGCTTGTCCAGCAGCTCGGCGCGGATTTCCTCCGGACAGTCCGCGGACACCTCCAGCCGCACTGCTTCGCCCCGGCGGCGGTTGTGCAGCTCCTCCTCCACGGCCTTGAGGAGGTTCGCCACGTCCTCCTCGTCGATGTAAAGCTCGCTGTTGCGCGTGACGCGGAACTGCCAGTGCCCGACGATTCTGGTGCCGGGGAAAAGGTCGTCCAGATTGTTGCCGATCAAGTGCGCGAGAAAGACATAGTCCTGCTGCGAGTCGTCGCGCGGGAGCTTCACCAGCCGGGGCAGCCCGCGCGGCACCTGCACCACCGCGAGCCGCCGTTGCAGCTCGCCGTTCTGCCGCGCCTCCAGCTGCACGATGAGGTTGAGCGTCTTGTTGAGGAGCTGCGGGAACGGATGCGCCGGGTCGAGGCCCAACGGCGTGAGCACCGGCCCGACCTGCCGCTGGTAATGGCTTTCCACCCAGACACGGTCGGCGGGGCCGAGGGCGTTCACGTCCAAGAAGCGGATGCCGCTCCCGGCAAGCGCGGGCACCAACTCCTCCCGCCAGCAGCGGAACTGCGCCTCCACCATCTCGCGCACGCGCCGCTGGATGGCGCGGAACGTCTCGGTCGCCGTCAACCCGTCCACGCTGCGCTCCACCACGTCGCTCTCGATCTGCTGCTTGATGCCGGCCACGCGCACCTCAAAGAACTCGTCGAGGTTCGAGCTGGTGATGCAGAAGAACTTCACGCGCTCCAGCAGCGGCGTGCGCGGGTCCAGCGCCTGGTCGAGCACGCGCTGGTTGAAAGCCAGCCAGCTCAACTCGCGGTTGAGGAAGTGCTCCGGGGCAAACTGGGCGGCGTTGTTGTCCATGCCAAAGGGCGCGCAGCTTAGGCACCCGCGCGCGGGCTGGAAAGTGACATTTGCAAGGCAGCGGGTGCCGGCTTGCCCGATGCGCCTGCGCCGCGTAGAACCTCCGCACTCAAGCCATGCACTTGTGTCGCACTCAATCGCTGATCGTCACGTCGCTCTGCGCCCTTCTGGTTGCCGCCGGCTGCCAGTCGCAGCGACACACTCGACCGACCGATTGTGGGTTACCGCTTTCAGTATCCGGCGAGTTTCACACAAACAAGCTCGCCGAGATGGATGCAGTCATTGCGCAAGGCATTGCCGAGAAGAAACTTCCCGGCGGCGTGTTATGGCTTGAAAGTAATGGTGCCGCTTACCGCAAAGCCTTCGGCTCCCGCGCCCTCGTCCCCGCCGCCGAGCCGATGTCCGAGGACACCATCTTCGACGCCGCTTCGCTCACGAAGGTCATCGCCGCCACCCCGGCCATCATGCGGCTCATCGAGCAGGGCAAGGTCGGCCTCGACGACCGCGTGGTGAAGTTCATCCCGGAGTTCGGCACGCTGGGGAAGGAAGTCGTCACCGTCCGGCAGCTGCTCACGCACACGTCGGGCTTGCGGCCTGACGTGAGCCTCAAGCCGGATTGGAACGGCTACGACGCGGCCGTCCGCCTCGCGTGCGAGGAAAAACTCTCCGCGCCGCCCGGCACCAAAATCATCTACAGCGACACCGGCCTGTATCTCGTCGGCGAAATCGTCCGGCGCGTGAGCGGGTTGCCGCTCGACCAGTTCGTGAAGCGCGAGGTGTTCGGCCCGCTGGGCATGAACGACACCGGCTTCAACCCGCCGCGCAGCAAACTCCCGCGCATCGCACCCACGGAAGTTGAGAACGGCCAGCCCGTGCGCGGCGTGGTGCACGACCCACGTGCGCGGCGTATGGGTGGCGTGGCCGGGCACGCGGGGCTTTTCACCACGGCGCACGACCTCGCGCTCTTCGCCCGCATGATGCTCAACGAGGGTTCGCTCGGCTCCA
>CAZQEW010000171.1:0-7709 GCA_964591495.1 uncultured Klebsiella sp. | reverse complement strand
CATGTCGCCGTCCACGGTGATGCGGTTGAAGCTGTGGGCCACGGCCTCGCGAAGGCAGGCTTGCAGCGCTTTCGCCTCAATCGCGGCGTCGGTCGTGATGAAGCAGAGCATCGTGGCGTGCAGACCCTGCGGCAGCGCTGCGGGCCGCGCACCGGTCGCGCTCATGCCGGGCTGAATCATCCCCGCGCCCTTGCACATGCCGCCGATGCGGACGGTCTTGGCCCCCAGCTTGAACTCGATGGCGATCTGTTTGGGCCGCGTGTCGCTGGTCATGATGGCCTCGGCGGCGTGGTCGGCGCTGGCGTGCTCGCGGTTGAGCAGGCGCTCGGCGGCGACAATGCCGGCGCGGACATTGTCCATCGGCATCGTTACCCCGATGCGCCCGGTGCTGGCGACGAACACGTGCTCCTCCGTCATGTGAAGCTGCTTCGCCGTGAGCGCGGTCATGGTGCGCGCATCCTTCATGCCTTGCTTGCCGGTGCAGGCGTTGGCGTTGCCGGAGTTGATGACCACGGCTTGCGCCACGCCGGCTTTCACGCGCTCGGCGCAGACCTTTACCGGCGCGGCGCAAATCTGGTTCGTCGTGAACATTCCCGCGACGGCTGCGGGCGCTTCGGAGACGAGCAGCGCGAGGTCGCGCTTCTGGCCCTTGTTGGAGCCTTTGCCCGTGCCGAGGCGCTTGATGTCGCAGAAAACTCCGCTGGCGAGGAACCCCTTGGGCGCGACGACCGCGCCGGGAACGACCTTGAACTTCAGTTTGCTCATGTTTGGCGCGCGAACGGAAACAACTCGCCGCCCGGGTGTCAATCACGAGGTCGCGCCTCACACCAAACGCTTCAGCTTCGCATCCTCCGCCAGCTTCTTGACCAGCTCCTTGATCTTCTGCGACTGGCTCTTGTGCGCGACCAGCGTGGCGTCGTCAGTCTGGACAATGATGCTGTCCTTCAGGCCGACCACGCAGATGGGCGTGCGGCGGTCCTTGCTCCGGGCGTCGTAGACGATGTTGCGCGCGGCGTCCACGTGGAGGAAGTCGGCGATGGCGCAGTTGCCTTCGGCGTCGGGCTTCACGTGGTGCGCGAGGGCGTTCCAGGAGCCGAGGTCGTCCCAGGCGAACGCACCATCGGCCACGACAACGTTCTGCGCCTTCTCCATCAGCGCGTAGTCGATCGAGACCTTCTTGATCTCCGGGTATTCCTTCGCCAGCACCTTGGCGAGCTTGGCGGGAGACTTCGCGGCCTCGAACCAGCGATGGCAGGCGGCGGCCATCTCAGGCTGATGCGCTTCGAGGCCGTTGGTCACGGTGACGAAGCTCCAGATAAACATCCCGGCGTTCCAGCGATACTGGCCGGAGTTCACGTATTCGAGCGCGGTCTCGTAGTTCGGCTTCTCAACGAAGCGCTCGGCCTTGAACATCGTGGTCTTGTATTTCTTCGCACCGGGCGGCGGGGGCAGCTCTTTGCCGGTGTGGATGTAGCCGTAGCCCGTGGCCGGCTCGGTGGGCTTGATGCCGATGGTCACGATGGCCTGCCCCCGCGACGCGAGGTCAAAGCAATCGCCCAGCACGGTCTGAAACTTCTTCTCCTCCGGGATGACGTGGTCCGCCGGAAGAACCGCCATGACGCCCGTGGTCGAGCGCGCGCCAACGATGGCCGCGCCGAGCGTGACCGCCGCGCAGGTGTCGCGCCCGACCGGCTCGGCGACGACGTTTTCCTTGGGCAGCTTGGGCAGTTGCTTGCGCACCTCGGGGGCCTGCACCTCGTTGGTGATGACGAAAATGTTCTCGTGCGGCACGAGCGGCGCGACGCGCGCGACGGCCTGCTGGAGAAAGGAGCTGTCGCCCAGCAGCTTGATGAGCTGCTTGGGCGTCTTCTCGCGGCTGACCGGCCAGAAGCGCTCGCCGCGCCCACCGGCCATGATGATGACGAAACGGTCGTTGGTGTTGGAAGTTCTCTTCATCGGTGCGCGGGACTTTAGCGGACCGGGCAGGTCCGTCAAATTCCGAGCGGGCGCCTCCGCAAGCCGCGGATTTGACGGCGAGTCCTGGACCTGAATGGGGGCAGGCTGGCACGAGTCGGTAGATGAACTCCAAACCACACACATGTCCCTCGCGCTTTTTTCCCGGCTCTGGCTGATGGTGTTCCTCCACTACTTCGTGTGGGGCACCTGGTATGTCACGATGGGCACGTATCTCAATGCCACGCTGAAGTTTGAAGGCGCTCAGATCGGCCTGGCCTACGGCAGCACGGCGATCGGCGCGATGGTGTCGCCGTTCTTCGCGGGCATTGTGGCCGACCGCTTCTTCGCCACGCAACGGCTGCTCGGTGTTTTGCACCTGCTGGGCGCGGCGCTGCTCTGGTATGTCTCAACGCTGAAATCCTTCGGCCAGTTCTACCCGGTGCTCATCGCCTACACCATCAGCTACATGGCGGGCCACGGGCTGACCAACGCGCTCACCCTCACCCACTCGAAGAATCCGGCCAAGGAGTTCCCGCTGGTGATGCTCATGGGCAGCGTGGGGTGGATTGCCGCCGGAATCACGGTCAGCGCGCTCAAGTTCGAGGACAACGCCGGGATGTTCCAGCTCGCGGCGGGCGCGGCGTTGGTGATGGGCCTCTACTCGTTCACGCTGCCGCACACGCCGCCCAAGGGCGCGGGCGCGCCGGTCAACGCCCGCACCATGCTCGGCCTCGACGCGCTCCAACTCATGCGCGACCGCTCGTTCTGCACGTTCATCATCTGCTCGTTCCTCATCTGCGTGCCGCTGAGTTTCTACTTCAGTTGGATGAACGCCTTCATGAACGAGCTGAAGATTCCCAACGCAGCGGCGAAGATGACCATCGGCCAAGTGTCGGATGTCGTCTTTCTCCTGCTGCTGCCGTTCCTGCTCAAGCGGCTCGGGGTGAAAGGCATTCTCATCCTCGGCATGGTGGCCTGGACGGTGCGCTTCGGCTTGCTGACGCAATTCCCGCAGGCGGCGAACGCGACGTGGATGCTCTTCGTGGCCATCGCCGTCCACGGCATGTGCTACGACTACATCTTCGTCATGGGCAGGATGTATGTGGACCAGCGCGCCACCGAGGACATCCGCGCGGCCACGCAGGGCTTTCATGCGTTCGTGACGCTGGGTGCCGGAATGTTCGTGGGGTCCTGGCTCTCCGGCGTGGTGGGACAGCATTACACGAACGCCGGCGGCGCGACGCACCATTGGGCTGGCATCTGGCTGGTGCCGGCCGTGATGTCGGCCGTGCTGATTGTCGTGTTCGCGGTGCTGTTCAGGGATGCGCCGGCCACCCAACCCGCGGACGCCGCGGGATAAGTTCGGGCGCACCGAGACGCGGCTTGCGGCGTGGCAACGTCCTCCCCTAGCCTCACCCGATGTCACAAGACGCCGCCCCCAAACTTTTTGTCGAACTTCTCCACATTACCGAGGCGCCGGACGCGCCGTCGCCCGGCCAAGGCAACGTGGCGGTGGTGCATTATACCGGCTGGCTGACAAATGGGACCAAGTTCGACAGCTCGGTGGACCGGGGCGAGCCATTCTCTTTCACGGTGGGGATGAACGAAGTCATCGCCGGCTGGGACATCGCGGTGGCACGGATGCGGGTGGGCGACAAGGTGAAGCTGACCATCCCGCCGGAACTGGGCTACGGCGAAGGCGGCTATCCCGGGGCCATCCCGCCAAACGCCACGCTGATCTTCGAGGTGGAGCTCCTGGAAGTGCAGTGAGCTATTTCGCGTAATCGCGCCAGGTCCAGCGGAGCGTGTCCGGCAGGATCGCACCGCCGTGCTTGCCGCTGTGGCCGCCATCCCCCATGACGAGCTGCGAGTCGATCTTCGCAAACTTGAGCGCGGCCTCCATCTCGCGGTTCGCCAACGGCCAGTTGCCGTGCAGGTTGTCGAGGTCGTTGCTGCCTTCCTGCAGGAAGACCCGGAGCGCGCGGCGCTGGGCGTGAAGTTTCTTCTCCGCCTCGGAGGCGGTTGCGGGGGCATCCTTTGACAGCGGGCGGATCAGCGCAGGATAGACGTGGCCGCCCCGGATGTTCGTGAAGCTGCCAATGTGGCTGATGACCTTGCCGAACGAGCCGGGCCGTTCCCACGCAGCAGTGAAGGCGCAGATGCCGCCGGAGCTGATGCCCACGGTGCAGCGGCCGGCGGGATCCTGCGTCACCTGCCATTTCCTCTCCACCTCGGGCAGCAGCTCCTCGAGCAGAAAGCGCGCATAGGCGTCACCCAGAGAATCATACTCAAAGCTGCGGTTGCTGCGCGCCTTCTGGCCCGGCTCGGCGGGCGGCACGGAACCGGGGTTGATGAACACGCCGATGGTCACGGGCATTTCCTTCCGATGGATGAGGTTGTCCATCACCACGGTCGCGCGGAAGGAGCCATTGGTAGTTTGGTAACCGCCGCCATCCTGAAATACCATCAATGCGGCGGGCCGGGTGGGCGTGTATTGCTTGGGCACATAGACCCAGTAGTCACGCTCGGTGCCGGGGTAAATCTTGCTGGCCTTGAAGGTGAATTTCTCAACGGTGCCCTGCGGCACGCCGGGCTGCGGCTGGGAGTCAGGTCCGGGCTTGTAATCATCGGCGGCGACGGCGCGGAGCAGGGAGAACGACAGGCAAAGTGCGAAAAAAAACAGTCGGCGTTGCATGGCGCAGGAGTATGTCGGCCGGCTGCATGAAGGCAATGGCGGAAGTGCTGCGTTTCTTTCCTCAACTCCAGATCTTAATCCTAATCCGGCCACCGTTGCCCCGGAGAGCAGGATTAGGATTACACGCACGTGAGCAGCCGGTGGTTTGACAGCCAACGCGGAGTGTGAGACTTCTTTGCCCAGCAGCCGAATCGCGGCCTCTTCCCGAAGCCGCGAGCGGGGGACCCAACGTCCGGGCAACCGGACCGGGGCGAACGGCGGAAACGCCGGGGCCACTTTCCAGGCCCAGCCCGACAGCTAACCTCGCAGGCATGGGAAAGGGCGAGCCTCTGGGCCGCAGGCGCGGCACCCACGTTCACCCCGTTTGGTCGACCTCCGTCCCACAAGGACGGGCGCCAGCGCTTCACCGCGCCCGGCGCAGCAGCGTGTGTGCTATGAAAACTGACGTGTCCTGTCCCGAGTGTGGCGCCCAGCCGCTCTACCGCACCACCACCAACGCAAACGGTGGCCACGGCCCCGCGCTGTTGCCTGGCTTGGGCGGCTTTTTCCGGTTCGCCCAGTCTGAGGTGGTCGCGTGTGCCGCGTGCGGATTGACCCGCTTCTACGCGGAGCAGCCGGCACGCACCAAGCTGCCCACGGCCCGTCAATGGGTTCGGATTTGATTCGTCGCCACGCTTCGTTTCCACCAAACTTCCCACGCAGTCATGCAAAGCAACGATTCGGCCCGCCCCGCGCTCGGAGCGCTTACTCTCGCCGCCCTCGGCGTCGTTTACGGCGACATCGGCACCAGTCCGCTCTACGCGATGAAGGAGTGCTTTTTGCCGGGCAGCTCGCACTCGGTGCCCGTCACGCCCGAGAATGTGCTGGGCGTGCTTTCCCTCATCTTCTGGTCGCTGGCGCTCATCGTCAGCGTGAAATATCTGGCCTTCGTGATGCGGGCGAGCAACCGCGGCGAAGGCGGCATTCTCGCGCTGCTCGCGCTTGCCTTCCCCGACCGCGAGCAACCCCGGCGCACCCGCGCCATCCTGATTGGCTGCGGCGTGTTCGGTGCGGCGTTGCTCTATGGGGACGGGATGATCACCCCGGCCATCTCAGTCCTGAGCGCGGTCGAGGGGTTGAGCGTGGCGACGGATGTGTTTGATCCGTTCATCCTGCCCATCACGGTCGCGGTGCTCGTGGGTTTGTTCAGCATCCAATGGCTGGGCACGGGGAAAGTTGGGCGGCTCTTCGGTCCGGTGATGATTGTGTGGTTCGCCTCGCTCGCGATTCTTGGGGCGAAGGGCATCTTGGAGAAACCGGCCGTGATCGCGGCCGTCAACCCGCTGCATGGGCTCAACTTCCTGCTTACCGCCGGACACCAGGGCTTTGTTGTCATCGGCTCCGTGTTCCTGGTCGTGACCGGCGGCGAGGCGCTTTACGCGGACATGGGGCACTTCGGAATCCGGCCGATTCGTCTCGCGTGGTTCGGCCTGGTGCTGCCGGCGCTGTTCATCAACTACCTCGGCCAGGGTGCCCTGCTGCTCACGAATCCGGCCGCCGCCAGCAACCCGTTCTACTTCCTTGCTCCGAAGTGGGCCCTCTACCCGCTGGTCGCGCTTGCCACCGCGGCCACGGTTATTGCCTCCCAGGCGCTCATCTCGGGCGCGTATTCCCTGACCATGCATGCGATCCAGCTCGGTTACCTCCCGCGCATGCTCATCCGCCACACGAGCCGGGATGAACGCGGTCAAATCTACATGCCGCACGTGAATTGGGCGCTCATGCTGGCCTGCATCGGCCTGGTGCTCGGCTTCCGCTCCTCCACCAACCTCGCCGCCGCCTACGGCATTGCCGTCACGCTCACCATGCTCGTGACCACGATGCTCTTCTACTTCGCGGCGCGCCGGCTCTGGGAATGGTCACGCCCCAAGGCCGCCGCCGTGTGTTGCGCCTTCTTCATCGTCGAGCTGGCCTTCTTCGGCTCCAACGCCCTGAAAATCGCCCACGGCGGCTGGTTCCCACTCGTCGCGGGCGCGGCCATCTTCGCCGTCATGACCACTTGGAAGACCGGCCGGAAACTTGTCTGGGAACGCATCAAGGACGCCACGCTGCCGCGCGACCTCTTCATCGCCGACATCCAGGCCAACCCGCCGCTCCGCGTGCCCGGCACGGCGATCTTCATGGCCGGCAATCCCAACGGCACGCCCGTCGCCCTGCTTCACAACCTCAAACACAACAAAATCCTCCACGAGCGGAACATCCTTTTGACCGTCATTGTCACTGAGGAAGCCCACGTGCCCGATGCCGAACGCGTCACCGTCGAGCAGCTTCCCGCCGGCTTTCAGCGCGTCGTCGGCCGCTACGGCTTCATGGAAGAGCCGAACATTCTGAAACTCCTAGCCGAGTCGCCGATTGCGGGCGGCCCGATTGAGATCCCGAAAACCACCTTCTTCCTTAGCCGCGAAACCATCTTGGAAACCGGCAAGGCCCGGCTCTGGCACTGGCGCAAGTGGCTCTTCTCCTTGCTCGCGCGCAACGCCTCCACCGCCACCAGCTACTTCGGCCTGCCCGCCAACCGCGTCGTCGAGCTTGGCATGCAGGTGGAAATCTGAGGCCAGCCACCGGCAAGGTTTCTGAATCCTCCGAGCGCGTTGCTTCGTCTGAAACTGCCGATGCCCCGGGTGCTCCATGCCCTTACCGCCGCCAGCCTGTTGACGGTTCTTTTTACCGTCGGCTCGCCGCGTTCCTCCCGCGCCGCCGCACCTGACCCGAAGCACTGGGCCTATCAACCCGTGCGCGCCGTTCAGCCGCCCGCCGAGGCAAGCTGGTCGAGCCACCCGATTGACCGTTTCATCTTGGCCGAGTTGAAGAAGCGCGGGCTCAAGCCAAGCCCGCCCGCCGACCACCGCACCTTGGTCCGCCGCCTCTATTTCGACCTCCTCGGCCTGCCGCCAACGGCCGAGCAAGTCGCGGATTTCGAGCGCTCCGTTCAAGCCGGCAATCGGCAGTCAGGCATCGCCAAGCTCATTGACCAACTCCTCGCCTCACCGCACTACGGCGAACGCTGGGGCCGCCACTG
>CAZQEW010000170.1:0-7754 GCA_964591495.1 uncultured Klebsiella sp. | reverse complement strand
TCATCCGCGACAAGCAGGGCCGCAAGATGTCCAAGTCGCTCGGCAACTCGCCCGACCCGCTCGACCTCATCGCCAAATATGGCGCGGACGCCCTCCGCTTCGGCACCATGCGCAGCGCGCCGCTCGGCCAGGACGTGCTCTTCGACGAGAAGGACGTGGAGCTGGGCCGCAACTTCTGCAACAAGCTCTGGAACGCCTGCCGCTTCCGGCAGATGCAGGGTGGCGAGGTGCAGGGCGAAATCAGTGCCGCGCTGCTCTCCAGCGACGACCGCTGGATTCTCCTCCGTCTCGACCAGGCCATCCGCGAGGTCAGCGACGCGCTCGCGAGCTACAACTTCGCCACCGCCGTGCAATCGCTCTACCGCTTCTTCTGGAGCGAGTATTGCGACTGGTATGTGGAGGCGTCGAAGGCCGCGTTCTTCGGCGAGGACGCTGCGCTGAAGGCCAACAAAGTTGCCGTCATTGACTTCGTCCTCTCGCACCTGCTGCGGATGTTCCACCCGCTGCTGCCGTTCATCACCGAGGAGCTGTGGCACGGGATGGGTTACTCCGCGGACATGCCGGAAGAGCAGGGCGGCAAGACCATCATGTTCGCCCGCTGGCCCAAGCCGCTCTCCGATGAGGAGAAGGAAGCCTGGGGCCTCGACGACACGGTGGAGACGTTCGCGAATGCGAAGTTCGAGCTCGTCACGCAGGGTCGTAATCTCAAGACGCAGTTCAACATCGGCGCAGGCAAGAAGGGCAAGTTCACCCTCAAGCCCGCTGGCCAGCTCGACCCGCGTGAGGCTGAAGTCCTCCGCCTGCTGCTTAGCGCGGAATCGCTGGACCTCGACCCGAACTTCGCGCCTAAGAAAGGCACTCCCACCGCGCTCACCAAGCTCGGCGAACTCTACCTGCCGCTGGACGGCCTTGTGGACTCGGACGCCGAGCGTGCGCGCCTGACCAAAGAGGTCGCGAAGATCGAGGCTGAGATCGCCAAGGTGGAACAGAAGCTGGGCAATCCAAGTTTCGCGCAAAAAGTCCCGCCCGCTGTGCTGGAAGAGCACCGGCAGCGCCTCGCTGACTGGCAGACGAAGCTGGCGCAGACGCAGGCCGCGATACAATCGCTTTGATTCAGCTCGGCGGTGCGTCTATCTGTGGAGCATGACCACTGAGCACGCCGTCTCCGCCGAACCGGCTGCCAAGTTGCGCCGTCGCGCCTTCCTCGGGCGCTCGGGCCTTGGGCTGGCGGCGTTGTCCTCGTTGCTGAACCGTTCGGGAATCGCCGCTGATTCCGGCAAGACCACTCGTTGGACAGGCGTGGTGAATCCACTTCATCACGCGCCGCGCGCCAAGCGCATCATCTGGCTCTACATGGCGGGCGGGCCGTCGCATCTGGAGACGTTTGATTACAAGCCACAGCTCGCGAAGCTCCACGGGCAGCCGATGCCGGAGTCGTTCACCGCCGGGCAGCAGCTCGCGCAATTGCAGGAGCAGACGTTGAAGTGCTTTGCGCCGCAGTTCGGCTTCAAGCGCTGCGGGCAGAACGGCACGGAGATTTCCGAAATCTTCCCCCACATCGGCACCGTCGCGGACGAGCTGACGGTCATCCGCTCGATGAAGACCGACGCCATCAACCATGACCCGGCGCACACGTTGATGAACACGGGCTCGATGATTCAGGGCCGGCCCTCGATGGGTTCGTGGGTGCTCTACGGCCTCGGTAGCGAGTGCGAGGATCTGCCGGGCTTCGTGGTGCTGACTTCGACGGAGGGCCGCAGCCCGCAGCCAATTTCCGTGCGGCAATGGCACAGCGGCTTTTTGCCGGGACAGTTCCAAGGCGTCGCCATGCGCTCGAAGGGCGACCCGGTGCTCTACCTGAACCGCCCGCCCGGCGTCACGGCCGACCGCCAGCACGATGTGGTCGCGGCGGTGCAATCGCTCAGTCGCGGCCAGCAGCAATTCGATGACGATCCCGAGCTGGCCACGCGCATCGCGCAATACGAGCTGGCGTTCAAAATGCAGACGGCGGTGCCCGGCCTCATGGACGTGGCGAACGAGCCGCAGCACATCCTCGACAGCTACGGGTGCAAGCCAGGCGATGGCTCTTTCGCGTCGAACTGCCTCCTGGCGCGCCGGCTCGCGGAGCGCGGCGTGCGCTTCATCCAGCTCTATCACCGTGACTGGGACCATCACAACGACCTGGTGAAGTTCATCCAGGGAAACGCCGCGAACGTGGACCGCGCCACCGCCGCCCTCATCAAGGACCTCAAGCAGCGCGGCCTGCTCGACGACACCCTCATCGTCTGGGGCGGCGAGTTCGGCCGCACGCCGATGGCGCAGGCCAACAAGGGCGGTCCCGGCCGCGATCACCACATGAAGGGCTTCTCAATGTTCCTTTGCGGCGGCGGCGTGAAGCGCGGGACAACCTACGGCGCGACGGATGAGCTGGGTTACGCCTCCGTGGAAAACGTCGTCCATGTGCACGATCTCCAGGCCACGATGCTCCACCAGCTCGGCATCAACCACCAGCGGCTCACGGTGAAGTTCCAGGGCCTCGACGTGCGGCTCACGGGCGTTGGGGAGGAGGGCAGGGTGGTGAAGGGGATTTTGGCGTGAGTCGTATCTCACTTATCGGCGGCTGTTCCAGCGCCGGTCCGCTTGCGCCGGATTCTCAAAACGGCTAGGCTCGCCTCATGAAAACCATCCATGCGGTCTTTCAGCATGACGGCGAATGGTTTGTTGCTCGGTGTCTGGATTTCCCGGTCACGACTCAGGGCCGCACGCTGGCCGCCGCACGGAAGAATCTTCAGGAGGCCGTAGAGCTTTATCTGGAAACCTGGGGTGACAAGCTGCCCAGCAAGCCATTGAGAGAGGTTTATCTCACCCAGCTCGAAGTGGTCGCATGAGCCGGCACTTACCCGCCATTTCCGGGCGGCAGCTCCTTCGGGCGCTGCAGCGCGCCGGGTTTGTGGTGCTGCGACAGAAGGGCAGCCACGTCTCCATGGAGCGGCGCACCCCGGAGCGCAACTGGAGAACGGTGGTTCCGATGCATCGTGAAATCCGGCCCGGAACATTGAGCGACATTCTCAACCAGACTGGGTTGAGCAAGGAAGAGCTGGCAGAACTACTCTGAACACAATGCAACGCATCCTCCGTGACCAAGCCCGCAAGTTCGCCCTCGACGCCCGTGAGACGCCGCAGCTTCGCGTGAAGCCGGGTGAGTCCTTCGAGATCGAGACGTGGGACGCTGCCTCCGGCTTTTTCAAGACTGAGGCGGACAAGGCCATCCCCGGCAACCGCCCGGGCTTCGACCGCATCCCGGCCATGGCGAATCCTGTGGGCGGGCCGGTCTTCGTCGAGGGTGCGGAGCGCGGCGACACGCTGGTGGTTCACATCGAGGACATCCTTGTGGCGGATTACTCGTGGATCGCCATCGGGCCACGGCGCGGGCCGCTGGGCGAATCCACGTGCTGGCCGGAGTTGAGCGGCGACTACACCACCAAGATTCTCCGCCACACGCCCGGCCCCAGCGGGACGATGCGCGACGGCACGGTGCATTTCAGCGACCGCATCGCGTGGCCGGTCACGCCGTTCATCGGCACGTTGGGCAACGCGCCCGACCGCGAGGTCTGCACGAGCATTGATGGGCAGGGCGAGTGGGGCGGGAACCTCGACATCCGCGACGTGGCCGTGGGGAACAAGATCTACCTGCCCGTGCACCACGCCGGCGCGCTCTTCTACCTCGGCGATGTGCACGCCAGCCAGGGCGACACGGAATTCACCGGCACGGCGGCCGAGACCTGCGCGACGGTGCGGCTGCGCTTCGAGTTGCTGAAGGGCAAGAAGACGCCGTGGCTCCGCATCGAGAAGCCGGACGCGCTCATCGCCGTCAACGCTGCGAAGCCGCTGGAGGAGGCGGTGAAGACCGCGACCTTCCACCTGATGGACTGGCTCATCCGCGAGCACAACTTCACGCCCACGGACGCCTACTGCCTCGTGAGCACCTGCCCGGACTTCCGCATCAACGTCTATCAGATGTGCAACATCGGGAAGCTGGCCTACGTGGCCGGGGCGGAGATTCCGAAGAAGTATCTGCGGCACTGACTTGTTGCCCGCGAAACACGCGAAAAACGCGAAATTGGAATGGGTAGAGAGCCGTTTTCGTATTGCTGCCAGCGCCTACTTTTCGCGTTCTTTGGCGTGTTTCGCGGGCGGAATCCTCTCCTCAGCTCCGCTTCGCCATCACCGCGCGGGCCTGCTCCAGGATTTTCCGCTCGCGCTCGGTGAGGCTGTGGATGCCGTGGGCGGAAATCTTGTCGAGGATGGGGTCCACTTCCTTGCTGATGAAGTCCTCGGTCAGAGGCTCTTCGGGCTTCGCTGTGCCGCGCAGATCAAAGCCCGCCACGCTTGCCGCGTTGCGCTTGGTGGCCTTGGGCTTGCGCTTGAACCACTTCTCCCAGGGCAGCGCCACATAATCACGGTGCCAGCCGAGCCGGACGAACTGCATGCCCATCAGCAGCCCGCCGAGGTGCGCCGCATGCGCCACGCCGCCCTGCCGCTGCGTCGGCACCACCGTGAAGAACGCCTCCACCGCCACGTAAATCCAGAAGAGTGTCTTTGCCTTGATCGGCAGGACGAAGTTCCAGCGCACTTCGGATTCCGATTCCAGCCAGGCAAACACCGCGAACAGCCCGGACACGCCGGCCGACGCGCCGAACACGGCCGGCCCGAAGACGTCGGGCAGCACCAGCATCAGCGCCCCCTGCAACAGCGCCCCGGCCAGTCCAGTCAGGACAAACACCGCTGCGAAACGGTGCCGGCCCAGCGCGAACTCAATCCAGCGGCCAAAGAACCAGAGGGAAAGGCCGTTGAACAGCAGGTGCAGGAAGTCCGCGTGCAGGAACTGGAAGGTGAACAACTGCCACACGTGCCCGTCCCGCAGGCCGGTGGCGGTCATCGCCAGCCACCGTTCAGCCGACGACTTGAAATACACGTCGTTGATGCACTGGAGCGCGAAGCAGACGACGAGGGCGATGAGCAGCTTGACGGACCATGGCAGCGGCTCACGGCGTGAGCTGTCGCGCATGTAATCCCGGTCGTCGAGCACGGCGCGGAACCTAGCGGCCGCCCCCGCGCATTTCAACGGGGGAATTCCCCGCGAGACGGGGCGTTGAGCCGACCGCGCCGCTCTGCGGGGGCGGGAAAGCGGTGTCGCGCTGCGCTTGCCCCCGCGTCCAAGACGCGTGCCCGGAGGCTGGACAATCGGTGGGCCGACCGCCCAGCCCCGGCGGGGCTGAACAACCGTAGCCGTGGGTGAAGTGAGCCGCGCGAACGAAACCCACGGTGGCCACGTGGAAGGTGGGCCAACCGCGTAGCGGTTGAATCGTTGGCGAAATCTGTCCGGTCGGTTCAACCGCTACGCGGTTGCGGGCGTGGGCGGACGGGACCGTGGGTTGCGCTCGCCTGGCTCGCTCCATCCACGGCTACCATTGCTTGGCTCCTACGGAGCTAGTCGCCGTAACGGGGACACTCCTGTCCCCGAGTCCGTTGCCACGGCACAAGTTGGCACAGCGGACAAGAGTGTCCGCCCCACGGCCAAACGCGCGCGCCGGAGGCTGGACAGCGGGCGGGGTTCGGAACAGGGTGCGCTGGCTGGATGGAATCGGCTGCGTGGTGTGCGGTCTATCACCAGTTAGGCGTGCTTGCCCTATGCCAATCATTGAGCTTTCGACTGTGATTCGCGCTCCGAGAGAACGCGTGTTCGACTTGGCTCGGAGCATCGACGCGCATCGGGACTCCACGGGAGGCACTGAAGAGCGCGCCGTCGCTGGGGTTACGAAAGGACTGATTGGGATGGGTGGCGAGGTAACTTGGGAGGCTCGTCACTTCGGAGTGAGGCAGAGGCTTTCGGTTCGTGTTACGGCATTTGAGCGTCCCATGCATTTTCAAGACGCCATGATTTCCGGTGCGTTCAGCAGCATGATTCACGACCATAAGTTCGAGGAACATCCCGAAGGGACGTTGATGCTAGACCGTTTCGAGTTCGCCTCGCCGTTGGGTATCCTAGGAAAGATCGCAGATTGGCTTTTCCTTACCTCTTACATGCGTCGCTTCATCATTCGCCGCAACGCGGTCTTGAAGCAGTTGGCAGAATCAGGAGACTGGAGTCGTTATGTTAAGCACGCCTAACCGCTTGATAGGCTGCGAACGCTTCCCTCGGTTTTGACGCTATCTGGTCAGTAACTCCCCCCGCCTGCCCCGCGTCTGTTGCCGTATTGCCATGACGGCCGTTTCCGCCAGACTCTCCGCACCTTAAGCCATGAACACCCTGCGTTTCCTCAAGTCCATCCTCGCGCTGCTCCTCGCGGCTACCACTCTTCCTGCCGCGCCTGCGGATGACGCGCGGCAAATCCTCGCCGCGTCCGGCGTGAAGGGCGGCCTCGTCGTCCAGCTCGGCCTCGGCGAGGCGGCGTTGACCAGCGCGCTGCGGGCGAACAACAGCTATCAGGTCGTCGCGCTGGATGCGGACGCGAAGAAGGTTGCCGCCGCGCGTGAGGCGATTTTCGCGGAAGGCAAATACGGCCCCGTCAGCGTCGAGCAGTTCACCGGCGCGCAGTTGCCGTTCATTGACAACCTCGTGAACCTGCTCGTCGTCGAGAACCTTGGCAGCGTGCCGCGTGCGGAGGCGCTGCGCGTGCTGGTGCCCAACGGCGTGCTCCTCACCAAGTCCGGCGGCCAGTGGCAGAAGACGGTGAAGCCCAAGGACCCCGGCTTCGACGACTGGACGCACTACTTCTACGACGCCAAGGGCAACACGACCTCGAAGGACACATTTGTCGCGCCGCCGGAGCGGCTCCAGTGGGTCGGCTCGCCGCGCTGGTCGCGTCACCACGACCGCATGAGCAGCCTCAGCGCGCAGGTTTCCTCAGCGGGCCGGCTCTTCTACATCATGGACGAAGGCTCGCGCATTTCCATCCTGCTGCCGGCCAAGTGGCACCTCATCGCGCGCGACGCATTCAACGGCACGCCGCTCTGGAAGCTGCCCATCGCGTCGTGGAACACGCATCTCTGGCCGCTCAAGTCCGGCCCCACGCAGCTTACGCGCCGGCTCGTCGCGGATGGCGAGCGCGTCTTCGTCACGCTGGGCATCGAGGCGCCCATCAGTTGCCTCGACGGCGCGACGGGCCAGACGTTGTTCACCTGCGAAGGCTCGCGGGGCGCGGAGGAATTTGTGCAGGCGAACGGCGTGGTTTACGCGCTCATCAACCCGCGCCCGTGGGTGCTCGAGGAATTCGCCGTGAAGCAGCAGAGCGACCAGAAACGCGTCGAGACGGAATACAACTGGGACAAAAAACCGCGCGACCTCGCGGCCTTCGACGCGAAGACGGGCAAGCTCCTCTGGCGCAAGGCCGACCAACAGGTCGCGCCCATCACGCTCGCCTGCGATGGCACGCGGCTGGTCTATCACGACGGTGATTCGATTGTGTCGCTCGACCCGAAGACCGGCACGCAGCAGTGGGCGAGCGAGAAGGCCAGCAAACGCCAGCTCTTCGAGTTCAACTACTCGCCGCGCGTCCTGCTCGCTGGCGACACGGTGCTCTACGCGGGCGGCGACGGCGCACAACGCGGCGTGGACGCGGCGACGGGCAAGACGCTGTGGCAGGACACGCACGAGAAGTCCGGTTACCGCTCGCCGGAGGATTTGATTGTCGCGGGTGGCCTCGTGTGGAACGCAGGCACGCTCTCCGGCAATCAGAAGGGCGAGTTCAAGG
>CAZQEW010000169.1:1891-7788 GCA_964591495.1 uncultured Klebsiella sp. | reverse complement strand
CTACTGCCATTTCTGTATTTCCTCCCGCACCCGCAGGGGCTACTTTCCCCACATAATGCCTCCCTCCTTAGACCCTCTGGTCGCGGAGCGGTTGCGCGCTTTCGCGCAACGGTGGACGCACATGGTCTGGGTGCGCGGGCTGTGCGCGGCGGCGGTCACGCTGCTGGCGGCGTTCACGGCGCTCGCCTGGCTCGACCGGTTGGTGGTGTTGACGGAGGGCGTGCGCTGGCTCCTCAGCCTCGGCGGATACGCGGCGGCGGCGTTGGTCTTCTGGTGCGTCGCGGGACGAAAGCTGGTTAACCCACCGAGTTTGCGCGAGTCCGCGGCGCTGCTCGAAAAGGCCTGGCCCGGCTTGCGCAACCAGGTCGTCGCTGCCGTCGAGCTGGCTGAGAATGGTGCCGAGGGCAAACACGACTCATTCGCGTTCCGCGACCTGGTGCAGGAAGGCGTCGCACGCCGGATGAAGGACTTGCAGATGACCGCCGTGCTGCCGCGTTCGCTGGTCACGCCGTGGACCCGTGCGGCGGTCGTGGCGGTCGCGGTCGTGGCGGCGTTGCTCGCGGTGCCGGCGCTGGAATTTCCCCGGCAGCTTGCCCGCGCGTTCGCGCCCATGGCGGAGATTGAGCGCGTGGCCCGGACGAAGATTCGCGTGGTCGAGCCCGCCGCGGACACGCGCTGGCTGGCGCAGGGCGATCATCAAGCGGTTGTCGTGGAACTCGCCGGTGCAGCCACGGACCGCGCCGAACTCGACGTGCTCGCCGCCGATGGCAAAGCCGAGCGCGTGCAGATGTCGCCGGGTGCCGGTCGGCAATTCACCGCCACCGTGCCCGTCGGGACGGGCGCGTTTGAGTTTCGCATCCGCGCGGGCGATGCCATGACAAAGCCCGTCCGCATCGCCACCCGCGCGCGGCCGGCGGTCGTGGCGTTTGTGAAGTCCGTCGAGGCTCCGGCCTACGCGCAAGTGTCCGCGCGGCAAGTCGAGGAAGAACACGGCAATGTCTCTGCACTGGAAGGCGGCACCGTGGACCTGCGGATGCGCGTGAACCAGCCCGTGCGCGCCGGCGAGCTCACCCTCGTGACGGGTGGCCGCACGAACATCGTCACGCTCACCGCACCCGAGCCGCAGGTGGTGCATGCGCGCATTCCGGTGCGTGGTTCGGCTACGTATCAGGTGCGGCTGGTGGCGGCGGAGACGGGCCTGGCGACCAAGTTCAGCCCCACTTTCGAAATCCGCGCGGAGCCGGATCTCGCGCCCCGCGTCACGCTCGACAGTCCGCGCAACGACAGCGTGGTAGCGCCCGACGAGGTGCTCTCCGTGCGCGGCACGGCGGGCGATGACATCGGGCTCGCCGCGGTGGCGCAGCAGTTTCAAGTCAACGGCGGGCCGTGGGTGGAAGTGCCGTTGACGCTCGCGAACAAAGCCAATTCCCCGCTCGCGCACCGTTGGGACTTGCTGCTGCTCGGTCTCGCCACAGGCGACCGTCTCGGCTTGAAGCTCGTGGCCGTGGATGGGCGCGGTGCGCGCGCGGAATCCGCGCTGGCGTTGCTCACGGTGGGCGCGGAGCAGTCCGATTCCGCGCGGGCCAAATCGCTCGCCGCGCGGCAGCAGGTGCGGGAGGCGCTCGAAGCGGCGGCCAAGGCGGCGGGTGAGTTGCGGCAAGCCTATTCCCCCGAAGCCACGGCGAAAATCCGCGCGGGCGACGATGTGCAGCGGCAGCAAACGGTCGCGGGTGCGGCCGTCGCGCTGGCCGAGGCGGAGCGGCAGTTGGAGCGCGCGGACCAGCAGCTTGCCGGCGCGTTGCGCGAGGCCGATGCGGGCCGCGAAGCGGCGGAGCTGGCGATGCTCGGCGGGGCGTTGAGCGCGGCGCGGCGCGATCTGTTGCCGCGCGCGCAGGCGGACCGCGAGGCGCTCGCCCGCGAGATGCGTGAGACGCCGGACCGCAGCCATGTAGGCGAGGCGGTGAAGTCCTCGCAGCGACTCGCGGACTTCACGGCCCAGATGGCAGCCCAGTTCAACGAGCTGGTTGCGGCGGATCAGGCCGACGCGTTGACGGAGCGGCTCGATCAGTTGGCGAGAGAGCAGCAGCGCGCGGCCCAGCTCGCGGAGAACGCCGGCACGGACGCGCGCGAGTGGCAGCGCGTCGCGCGGCGCGAGACTGCTGCGGCCCGCGAGACCGAAAAGGCCGAGCGGCAGTTGGCCGAGCTGCGGCAGCGCGTGCCGAAGTCGGTGGCGGATCGGCTGGGTAAGACGCAGGACAGCTTGAAGGCGTCGCGCGGCAATCTGGAAAACGGCCTGAAAAACCCGCCCGGGCCGGAGCTGGCCTCGCCCACGCGGCAGTTGAAAAACACGACCGATCAGGCGGCGGGCGATGTCCGCACGGCGGCGCGCGAACTCGGCATGCGCGCGGACAAGGCGCGGGCCGAGCTGGCGAAACTGAACGAAACCGGCGCTGAGAAAATCGCGCGGCTACGGAAGGATTTGGAACAGCTCGCCGCCAGCGAGAAGAAGCTCGCGGATGCGAAGCAGAACGGCGAGGACGACGCGAAGCTGAAGTTGAAGGCGGACACCGACCGCGCGCGCGCCGAGGCCTCATGGCGCGCGGCGATGGAGCAGCTCGAAGACCGCGCGAAGGCCGAGGAGGCGCGCAAAGACAGCGACCCGCAATTCGCCGCGCAGCTCGGGCAGGCGGGGGATTCCCTCGAAGCGATGCGCGCGGCGGCAGAAGCGGACTGGCAGAATTCCGCGAGCCCGGAGCGGCTGGCGGCGATGGAAAAAGCGTTGCGCGGCCTGGAGGCGGGCCGGCAGTTGAGCGAACTCGAAAGTGCGGCGAAGGCGCTCGCGCGGCAGGAACGATTTGAAGCGAATGCGCCGGATGCGAGCACGGGCCGGCCCCGCGACTGGAGCTGGATGGAGAAACAGACCACGGCCGCTCAGCGCGAGGCGCGGGCCGCCGGGCTGGGCGAAAAGACGGCGAACGCGCTGTCCGAGGCGGTGCGGAGCGAGGCCGGCCGCGAAGTGGGGCGCGAAATGGCGGAGCGGCGCGGTGGTCAGCGGGCCGCGCGGCCGATGGCGGAGCAGATGGACCAGCTCGCCGGGCAGTTGCAGCGCGCGCAAAACGAGGCGGCCAAGGCGCAGTCCGACGCGCGGCAATCCCTCGCGGGCACGACGGCGAAGTTGAGCGAACGCCTGCTGGCGTTGGCGCGCGTCGCGGCGGAGTTGGAAGGCGAAGTGAAGCGCGGCACCAGCGCGACGCGGGGCGCGACCGTCACCAACTGGCACGGTCGCCAGCTCACGTTGAACGCGCGGGTGGGCGATGCCGCGAGCGCGCTGCGACGGGACGGGAGTGCGCAGGATTTGGCGTTGCCGGCCGGCCAGGCGCGGGCGCGCGACGCGGAGGCGGCGGTGGAGCTGTTGCGCGAGCCGCCCGCGAAGGCGGAGGCGGCGTTGCGCGGCGCGTTGGAGGTGCAGGCATCGGCACGGGCACGGCTGCTCGTGGAGGCGGCGCGGCACGACAAGGATTTGGCCGACCGTTTGAAGCTGCTCGCGGAGCATTACCGCCAGCTCGAAGCGGGCAACGCGGACGGCACGCGGGCGGAGTTGCGGAAGCAGGAGGACGCGCTGGGTTCGCGCGCGGCGCGGGACCAGCGGTTCGCGCAGATGGAGCGTTTGCAGCGGCTTGCGAACCTGCCGGCGGAGGCGATGCGGCGCGAGCTGGCCGCGGAGTTGCAGCGCAATCCGGCGATGCGCGAGGAGTTGGCGCGGCTCTCCCGCGAAGTCGTGGGGGCGGCGCGGCAGCGGGTGCAGGAGGCGGCGGAGGCGGAGCGCGTGCTTGCGCGGCAGATGGAGCGCGCGGCGAATCCGGCCATCGAAGCCGGCGAGCTTTGGGAACAGTTGCGTCGGCTCGTGGAGGCGATGCGCCGGACGGCGGGCGAGGAAATTCCCGCCGCACAAACGGGCGCGGAGAAGCTGGCGGTGGCGGCGAAGGAGGAATTTGAGCGCGGCGCAAAGCTGGTGAACGACGCGGCGGACAAGGCACCGACGCAGACGAATTTACCCCCGGCGACCGTTGCGCAGCGCGTGGCGGAGATGGTGCCGCCGTTGCAGCGCGCGACGAATGAACTGGGCAACGCGGAGCGGCGGTTGACGGACGCGGAGAAGAAGTTTGCCGACGCGCAGAAGAAGCTGCCTGAGGCGCAGCGCGACGCGGCCAAGGCGGTGGAGTGGAGCGGGGTGGGGGCGCGCGGCGCAGCGGTGGCGGGGGCGACGCGCGGTTACGTGGAACGGGCGCGGGCGCTGGCGGAGGCGTTTGCGAACGTGGGGCGGACTTCGCCGGAGCAGGCGCTCGCGCGGGCGGCACAGCAGCAGGGCGAGGTGGCGAACCAGTTGCGCGGAGCGGCGGCGGATTTGCAGCGGGCGGGCCGGAACGCGGAGGCGATGGGCCAGCAGCCGGATGCGGCGGCGCTCCAGCAGTCCGCGCAGCAGGCGCAGACCGGCGCGGACATGGCGGACCGGGCGCGGCGCGCGGCGCAGTCCGGCCAGCAATCGCCCGCGCAGGCGAGGCAGGGGGCTTTACAGATGGGGCAGGCCTTGGAGCAACAGGCGGCGCAACTCGGGGCAGTGGCCGAGCCGACTGCGGCGACACCTTCTCAACCGGGCGCGGGCAATCCCGGCCGCGATGCGACGCAGGGTGCGCGATTGAGCGGGGCCCAGCCGGGCAGCGGACAGATGGAGGCCGCCGGCACCGAGAACTCCAATCGAGGCGGGAGTTTGGGCGGCGGCAGCGACTCGAAAGCCGGCCGTGGTCAGCCGGCAGATTCAGCCAGCAGTCCTCCTGCGGGAGCGCAGGGACAGCAGGGCAGTGCCGTGAGCAATGGCAATGCCCCCCGGGCGGGCGGCGATTCTCCCGGAGCGGGGTCAGCTGGAGCCCGCAGCCAAATGCAGGTGGATACCCGGACCAGCGGCACGCGTGATGACGCGTCGCCACGTCCCGGCTCGCCGAGCGAGCAGTCCGGTGCTGCGGAAGCCATGGGCGGGCGGAGGAGCGATGGCAATCAGCCGAGTGCAGGCTCGCAGTCGGGCGGGCAGAGCCGCCAGCAGAATTCCGGTCAGAACAATCCCAAGCCCGGTGGTCAGAGCGGGGTTTCGCATCAACAAAGCGGCGAAGGCCAATCCGGTGGCACCTCCGGCACGTCCCGCGATGGCGGGCAGGAGGCCCGGCCTGGTGGAGGGAGTGCTCCGGGGCAGTCCACGGGTGCAAGACAGACGCCGAACGTTCAACGCGGCCAGGTGGATCAAGGCACCCGGATGGCCGGCATGCAGGGGGCTGGGGCACCCAACTCGCGCAGCGCTCCCCCCGGTGGAAATGGCGTCGCCCGAGGACAGACCAAGTCCGAGAGTTGGGCCGGACCCAGTGCCGACGCCAGCCGTCATGTCAAACTCCACCCCGGGCGCGGACGCCCCAGTGGTGATGGCAGCATGGCCTTGGAGAGCGGCCGCAACGTCCAGCCCGACGCGCGGTCGATGTCGCGCGCGGTGGATGTTTTGAATGCGGGCGGGTCCTCGGCCGGGGCGGACGCGGCCCGTGCGCTGGCTGCGGCCCGGCAGGCGCAGGAGCAGATGATGCGTGCGGGTGGCGGGGCAGGGCAGGGGAGCGGCCAGTCCGGAGAGGGCCAATCTGGCGTTGCGCAGGGCCGCGTGGGCGGCGCATCGCGTGCGGGCGGCACCGGCGAGTTCGCCCCGCTGCCGGCGTTGGGTGAGATGCGTGACGCGGACTGGGCCAAGCTGCCGCCCAGGCTTGCGCAGGACCTGCGGGATGCCCAGCAGAACGGCGTTTCCGGTGACTACCGGGCCGTCGTGGAGGCTTACTTCAAGGCGGTGGCGGAGAAGGCAAGGAAGT
>CAZQEW010000169.1:0-1791 GCA_964591495.1 uncultured Klebsiella sp. | reverse complement strand
GGCTTGGCCCTGATGAGCTTGGCCAGCGTCGGGCATCTCCCCGCCGATCGCACGCCCGAGGGCGAGGTCATCCGCCGGGCCCTTGCCTTCCTGCTGCGGCCCGAGGTGACTCCCGCCAATGGCTACTACGGCCAGAAGGACGGGGGCCGAATGTATGGGCACGGCATCGTGACGCTCGCGCTGACCGAGATGCTCGGCATGGGGGTGGATAAAGCTCAGGACGGCCTGCTGCGCGAACGGGCGCAACGCGGGGTGAATCTCATCCTCGCCGCCCAGCGGGTGCGCAAGCATGATCCCCGTTTCACGGGGGGCTGGCGCTACTCGCCGGACGCGGGGGATGCCGATCTGTCGGTGACCGTGTGGCAGCTCCTTGCCCTGCGGTCCGCCAAGAATGCCGGGTTGCTGGTGCCAAAGGAGGCGATTGATGCCGCGGTGGGCTTTCTGAGGCGGAGCTACCATTCTTCCCGCGACGCGCAGGGGCGGCCGGTGAATCCCAAAAGCGCCTTCGGCTACGTGCCCGGGCAGCCGCCGCAATATGCCATGGCCGCCGCCGGGTTGCTGGCCATGCAAGTCTGCGGTCTGCACGATGCCCCCGAGGTCCTCGGCGCAGCCGACTGGCTCCGGGCTGCGCCGCCGGTCTGGGAGACCGCCTGGTTCTTTTACGGCACCTACTATTACGCCCAGGGCATGGTCAAACGGGGCGGTGAAGCGGCCCGGGAAGGGCGCGCCCGGGTGGAAAGCCTGCTCCTTCCCCGCCAGCAGGCCGATGGCGCGTGGGATGGCGCGGATGGGTCGGAAAGTGGACAGGGCCGGGTCTATTGCACGGCGCTGGCTCTGCTCAGCCTGTCCGTGCGGCACGCTTACCTGCCCATCTACCAAGACTAGCGGCGGGCTGGCCCGGAGACGCCAGCGGTTGTGATTAAGGGGAATACCGTAGCCCGACCGGGGGGAATGCACTTGCTTGGAAATCAGCATTGTGACTAGGCTGCCGCACTCGTTTTACATGAAAGAATCCAATTGCGCGCGCTGTGGCGTTTCATTCGGACGCTGCTCATCGAAGTGCTTGTTGCGGCAGATTTTTTCGCGCTCCACTGACGTTGCTCGATTCGCATGGCACTGTCGCGCCTCTGCATTGAGGACCCTTGGAGGGGCCATGCTTATCTTTTTCCTGGGCTCGGCGCTCAATTCCTCTGCGCAGACCACCATCCGGATCCAGTCGCAGGACAGCATCACCGGCACAGGCTCTCCTCCTCCGATCGAACTGTTCGGAACCAACAGCTCTACTACCTCAACCTCGACGCCGGCCAACGGAACTACTGTTGCTACTCCGCCAGCGTATCGCAAAATCCGCGTTACTGAAGGTGGCTCAGTGACGCTTCGGTTTACAATCGGCGGAGCCGGGTTGCTCACGGACAAGACTTACACGGCTACGATCACAGCCAACACGGGGCCAGGCACTGGCGGTGCCGGTGCCAACAACAACATCCCGAACTTTTCCGTCAAGCCGGGGTCGGAAATCGCCTCTGCGGCTGACTTCACGCTTAGCACCACTGCGCTATCGTTTAACACCTCTGCAACCAGTCCCCAGTTGTTTCAGGATGTCACCTTGACAGCTGTGAATGACAACATTGCTGAGTTTGACGAGGACATACTCATCTCTGTCCAGGCACTGAGAAACACGACTGACGGTGTGGACATATCTGGCGGCAGCCCGGTGGCTTGGGCGGTGGTCACCATCGTGTATCAGGACACCCCTCCCGGTGCGGTCGACTTTACCTACGCTGACAACAC
>CAZQEW010000168.1:0-7793 GCA_964591495.1 uncultured Klebsiella sp. | reverse complement strand
CGCCAATGAAGAGCCAGTCGAACCACGAGACGTGGTTGGGAATGAGGAGGACGGGGCCGGGGGTGTTCAGCGCCCCTTCGTTGAAAGCGCGGAAGCGGAAGAGGAGGCGCAGGATGAGGCGGAGGAGGGAGTTCATGGTGAGAGCAGGATTGAGTTAGGAGCAGAATTACAATTTAGAGGTGGTGGAGGAAGGCTGTGTGCGACTGAAACGAGACTTCAAAACGGAACCAACTGTGAAGACTACGGACGCAATTCCCAGCCAAGCGATGAAGCGGTCGAACGGAATCCGACCCCAGCCTTCGACTGACCGTGCCAAGCCGACGGCTCCGCCGATGATTTCACCCTGTCCAGGAAACGACGCGCTGGCATAGACGCGTCCGCTCCGGCTGACCAGTTGGGAAATTCCAGAGGAGCACACGCGAAACACCGGCACGCCATACTCCGCCGCCCGCACCGGCGCGATGCGACTGTGCAGTGCATGCTGGTGCGCGCCCCAATCCACCATGTCCATCACGGGAACGATGAGAGCCTGCGCGCCCTGCCGGATAAGCTCATCCGTCACACGGCTGAAACTGGAATCGTAGCAGATGCAGATACCGAGCTTGCCCCATGGTGAATCCCAAACCTTCTGCTCGGGAGCGGGTAGACCATCCTTGAAGAACTGGATGGGCACTGCCTTAGCTTGCTTGAAGACCACTTCACCGTCCGGACCGATGACGAAAGCAGTATTGTAGTAACGGCCATCTCCCAAATCATCTTTGCCTCCGACAAGGAGATGTTTGCCATGTTTCCGGCACCAGTCGCGCACACGCTTGGGAACCGCGCCATCGAAGGTGTATTCGCTGAGGACGAAGAGGTCGGTTTGTGGATAAGCGCGGAGCACCCGGTCGAGGGCGGGCGGCACATCGAGCATGGCGGGAAATTCGAGCTGGACGCCGGCGACGCGAAGGGCGTCGGGGTCATAGCTGCCCTTAATATAGCGAACGGAGAGGATGTCTGATGCCACCCATAAAACCACTGGCCAGACGAACCCATAAAGCCAAAGCCGCTTCATCCTTCCGTGCCAGCAGAACGAGTGGAAGCAGGCAAGCAACATGGCGACTGCGCCAACGCCGTAAACTCCCCCCCAGAAGTTCACGACCGAAGGCCATTCGGCGAACGCATAGCCCATGTTTAGCCAAGTGAAGCGGAGGAAGTAGAGTTCACTGCGGAAGTATTCGAGACCAATCCAGAGGAAGGGCAACAGGAGGCGTGCCCACCCACCAAATTGTTTGCGGGCAAGCCACCCAACCCACACGAACGCACCAATCCAGAAGGCGAGCACACACCAGAGGGGCACCGCTGCAATGCCGAAGATGGTCCAGAGGAAACCCATCTGCAGCGGAAAGACACCGAGGCCCAAAACGAAGCCGGAAAGGAACGCCCTGCGTCCAGTCGCTGCATGAGTGAGTTCCACCAAGCCCCACGCATAGCCGAGCATCAGCGGCGCGAGCCAAGCGGATGTGTAGGCAAGGTGAAAGCAACTCACGCTAACAAGGCCCCATATCAAAGTCGCTCGGAGACTGATTGGTTGTCGGCCGTTTTCTCCCTCACCCCTGCAGAGGTCCGCTGGGAGAGGGAGGGCGCTCGACTGCGACGGGGTCGGGGCAGTGGCGGTTGGAGTGCTGGATGTGTCGGCGGGTGTCCCCTCTCCCGGCGGGAGAGGGCCAGGGTGAGGGGGAACGGCGGTTGAGGGCGGCGCGGCAACTTGCGACTGGGACTGTCCGTTCGGTTCGTTGGTTTTCATGCGCGGCCTTTCAATGTGGGTTCGTGGGCAAGGGGTCAGTTCATCGCGGGCTTCTCCCCATCCTTGACCTGCGCCGGGAATTTCAGCCAGGCGAGCGCGGCAGCGACCATGACCGCGAGGACAAGGAAGACTTGGGAGGCGGAAAGGTTCACCTTCACGCAGATGAAGACCAGCAGGCCTGCGATGACCATCCCGAGGTTGTCGCAGAAGTTCTGCACGGCAATGGTCTTGCCCAGCTTATTGGGGTCGGACTCCGCTTGGAGCGCGGCGTTGAGCGGGATGAGAAAGAGGCCGGCCGCGAAGCCCGCGCCGATGAGCAGGCCCATGACCACGGGGAGCACGGCGAGCACGGTGGCGCTGGTGCCATCGGGCCGGAGCTTGGTCACGAGGTGCTGGCCCAGGTGCTGAAGGCCCAGCGGCTCGATGGCAAAGACGGCAAGCAGCATGGCCACGAGGAGGACGCCGTAGCGACGGGTCCGGGTGAGGTCGCTGACGGCGAGGAGCTTGCCGGCGGTGAGGCTGCCCGCCATGACACCGACACTGAGCCACAGGCCGAGCAGGGCGATTTGGGTGTTGTCGGGGAGTTTGAGCACGTCGAGGCCCCAGGCTTGGAAGTTGATTTTCATGGTGGCTCCGCAGACCCAGAAGAGCGCGGTGCCGACGAGGACTTTGCCCAGCCGGGGGCCCGCGAAGAGCGCGCCGAAGTGACCGAGGAATTCGCCGACGCTCTGGCCCAGGCGGACGTTGGGGTCGGAGGGCGTGCGGGTCATGAAGAAGTTGAGGATAAGCGATGAGCCAAAGATGGCGGCCACGATGATGTAACAAACGCCGACGGGGAGCTGGTCCACCATGACGGAGCCGACGATGGCACCCATCAGGATGGCGAGCAGGGTGAGCAACTCGACCATGCCGTTGGCCTTCACAAGGCGTTCGCGGGGAAGGATTTCAGGGAGAATGCCGTATTTGGCCGGCCCATAAACCGTCGCACCAATGCCGACGAGGAAGTAGCCCGGTGCCTGCCAGATGTAGCCGAACCAGATGCTTAAGGCGCACATACCCGTGCCGAGGAGCTTCAGGAAGTTGCCGCCGGCGAGCCACGAAGTCTTGGCGTAGCGGTCGTTGAGATAGCCGGCGAGGGGCGCGAGCAGGATGTAGGGGATGAACAGGATGCTCGTGTAGATGGTGCTGCGCGTGCGCAGTTCGTCGGACGTGATTTCGCCGGCCTTCTGCAAGAGCGTGAGCTGGCCGACGATGACGGCGAGGATGGCGTTGTCGCCGAGCGCGCCAAGGAACTGACTGGCGAGCAGAAGCGGGTAGTTACGGGTGGAGTTCATGGGGCGGCTTAGGAATTGAGTTGGGCGGCACGGGTGGCGTTCTCGCTGATGGTGGTGAGTTCGGCGACGAGCTTGTCGGCGCGGTCGGCGGGGAGCTTGCCCCAGACCTGTTCGGCGGCGGCGTAGTAGTGCGGGTAAATCTCCGCGAGCAGCTTGCGCGCAGCGGGCGTGAGCACCACCAGCCAGGCCCGGCGGTCGGCGGCGTTTTCCTTCCGCGCGACCAGGCCGCGCTCCTCCAAGCGGTCCACGAGGCCGGTGACGTTCGAGCGGTGCATGATCAGCTGACGGCTAAGGTCCGACTGCGTGCAGCCGTCGGGGAAATCGGTGAGGACGTTGAGGAGGTTGAACTGGCTCGGGCTCAAATCCCAGCGGGCGAAGAAGACCCGGCTCGCGTTCCACAACTCCTCAGCCGTGCGGAGAAGCTGGATAAGCGCCGCGTAGCGCGGGCCGGGTGCGATCGTTTTGCGTTTCATCGGCGCATGGTTTAACAGGCGATTGTTTATATGTCATCATTGATATTAACAGCCCCAACCATCAAAGAAATGAGCTGACGGCTTTGGGCTCCATTCCACCTGCGTTTCTGTAGTGTCCTTCTCTCGGCCGGCTTTGCTATAGCCAAAGGCCATGAACGACTTCGCCCTGTGGCTGCCAGTGATTGGCGGCGTGCTGGGATTCCTGTGCGTGCTCGGCGCGCTGCGCGCGGGCAAGCGGCGCCGGCTGGTGGATAACCTGCCCACCTCAAAGACCACGGGTGTCTTTATCGGCCTTGTCGAACTGAAGGGCACAGCGGAGGTGGATGCGCCACTGCGTAGCTTCCTTGCTGAGTGCCGGTGCGTTCACTACGCGTGGAGCGTGGAGGAGGAATGGCGGCGGGTCGTAACCGAGACTTACACCGACAGCGACGGCAAGACGCAAACGCGCACGCGAGTGGAAAGCGGCTGGACCACGGTCGCCAGCGGCGGCGAAATGATCCCCTTCTACCTCAACGACGACTGCGGCGCGGTGCTGGTGCGGCCCGAGGGCGCGGACGTCGAAGCGTTGTCGGTCTTCGACGAGACCTGCACGAGCTGGAGCCCGCTCTACTACGGCAAAGGCCCCGCCGGCAGCATCATGAACTCCACCGGCCGGCGACACTTCCGCGAGCGTGCCATCCCCTTGCACACGCCCATCTACGTCATGGGCCAGTCACGCGAGCGGGCGGACGTGGTCGCGCCGGAAATCGCGGCGGACAAGAGCGCGCCGATGTTCCTCATCTCCACGCGCAGTGAGCAGCAGATCAGCTCCGGCTTCGCGTGGGCGTTTTGGGGGTGGCTTATCTTCGGGCTCGTGCTCGCCGTTGGCGGTTTCGTCTGGCGCGATGGCGCGCAAGGCCGCGACTTGCAGCGGCAATGGCCGGTTTACCTGCTGCCCGCGGCGGGCTTCGGAGGCATGGTCGTGCTCGGCTGGGCGTGGATGGTGTTCAACAGCCTGATTGACCTCCGCCAGCGCGTGCGGCAGGGCTGGGCGCAGGTGGACGTGCAGCTCAAGCGGCGCTTCGACCTCATCCCGAACCTCGTCGCCACCGTCACGGGCCTGCGCGACCACGAAGCAAAGTTACAGGAAAGCATTGCCCTGCTGCGCGCGCAGCAATTGGCCACGCCCCCGGGCGTCGCGGGGCCGGACTACGCGGCCTGCACGAAGGTGCTCGTCGCCGTGCGCGAGGCGTATCCCGAATTGACCGCGCAGCAGTCCTTCCTCGATTTGCAAAAATCCCTTGTGGACACGGAGCATCGCATTGCGCTGGCGCGGGGTTACTTCAACGAGATTGCCACGCACTACAACACGCGGCTGGAAGTCATCCCGGACCGCTTCGTGGCGGCATTGGGCGGGCTGAAACCGCAGCCATTGATGCTGGCGAATGACTTTGAGCGAGAGGTAGTGGCCGTGAATTTCGCACCTTAGGAAGAGGCAGCCAAACAGGACAGCCCAATCCGCCACCGATGCGACGCACGATGCAGACTACTGCGCTCGGCAGATGGCTTGGTCGATGTCCCTGAGCAGTTCGCGCGGATCGAAGGGCTTCATGCGGTAGAACAAGCCCCGTTGCGGCTCATCGGGTGGACGCCGCTCCGGTGTCCACAAGCCGCTGATGACAACGCACGGAAAACCCCGGCGACGCAACTGGACCGCCGTCACCAAATCCTGCCCCGTGAGCGTGCCGCCAAAAGAGTAATCCGTGACCACCGCATCAATGTATTCCTCATTGGCCTCCCAAAGCTTCAGCGCCTCCTCGACGCTGTCAGCCTCCAGCAAGTGCCAACCGTAGCGCTTAAAAAACATCCGCAGCGTGAGCAGCAAGGTATGGTCGTCGTCCACCAGGAGCAGCGTGCGGGCAGGAACGGCAGCCGGCTGAACAGTCTTGTCGGGAGCGGGAGGGGCGATTTTAAAATTGAGTGCCATATTTAACGGAGCCGGGCAGCAGTGATTGCTCAACGCAGGGGGAAAGATTTAGCCTCAGCCGCACCGCATCGACGGCCAGCATGCCGCTGCACCCGCTTTCACCGCCGCGAACCATGACTGAAGACCGCCCCGAAGTGAAGCCTGGGTTGCAATGGCTGCGGGCGCGGCGGCGGCACCTCCTCAGCGGCGCCTTACTCGCTGGGCTCGTGGCGATCAACCTCGTGACTTGGCGGCACGCACGGGCGATGGCGCATTTTGCGCGGGCGGGCGCGCGGACAGCATCCCCGGAAAAGCTCGGCGCGCTGGCAAAGATGCGGGCGTTGCTCACCGGAGTGACTCTGCCGCGCCCGGAGAATCGGCGGACTCCAATGGATGCGGGGCTGGCGTTTGAAACCGTCCGTTTCCCTGGGACCAGAGGCATTCAAATGGAGGCTTGGTTCGTGCCCGGGGCAAAGCCATCCGCGAACGGAATCACCCTGCTCTTCCACGGCTACGGGGCGAGCAAGGAATCGCTGCTGGCCGCCGCCGGCGAGTTTCATGCGCTGGGCTGGGACACCCTGTTGGTGGATTTTCACGGCAGCGGTGGCTCGGCGGGCAACACGACCAGCGTGGGCTGGCACGAGGCAGAGGACGTTGCGGCGGCGTTTGCGGCAGCCGCGCGGCTCGCACCGGGCAAACGGCGGGTGCTGTATGGCGTTTCGATGGGGGCAGCAGCCTGTCTTCGGGCCATCCACGCGCTCGAAGTAAAGCCCGACGGGCTGATCATGGAGTGCCCGTTCGACCGGATGCTGACCACCGTGCGGCACCGCTTCCACGCGATGCACCTGCCCTCCTTCCCGCTGGCGGAGCTGCTGGTGTTTTGGGGCGGCTGGGAGGGAGGCTTCAACGCCTTCAGCCACAACCCGGCGGACTACGCTCCGGCAGTTCAGTGTCCCAGCTTGCTGCTCCACGGCGCGAAGGATGCCCGCGTTTCAGTGGCCGAAGTGGAGCGCATTTATGCGCGGCTGGGCGGAAGCAAGACGATGGTCGTCCTGCCTGGGCTGGGGCACGAATCCTATGTTGCCGCGCTCCCCGAGGTCTGGCGGGCGCAGATCAAGGGACATTTGAACGGCTTGAACGCCGGGCAAACCCGTTAAGCCGGCTGGGTGGTGGCGTAGATGCACCGCTGACCGCGCACTGATTACGCGCCAACTTCGGCCCGGGCATCCGCAGCGAGAGCCGTGCTGAGATACCGTTCGCCGGTCGAGCAGGCGATGGTGACCAGCATCTTGCCTTTGTTCTCCGGGCGCTTGGCGACCTCGATGGCGGCCCAGACATTGGCTCCGGTGGAGATGCCCACGAGCAGGCCCTCTTCTTTGGCCAACCGACGGGCCATGGCGAAGGCATCGTCATTGGTGACCTGCACGCACTCGGTGATTTGTGCGCCGCCCTTGGCGTCCTTGAGGTGAAGGTTCGCCGGGACGAAGCCCGCGCCCGTGCCCTGAATCTTGTGCGGGCCTGGCTTCACGGGTTCGCCCGCGAGCGTCTGGGAGATCACGGGAGAGTCCTTGGGTTCGACAGCGATGGCACGGAAGCCGGGCTTGCGCGGCAGAATGACCTCCGTGCAGCCGGTGATGGTGCCACCGGTGCCCACGGCGGCGACGAGGAAATCCACCTTCCCGTCGGTGTCTTCCCAGATTTCCAAAGCGGTGGTGCGTCGGTGGATGTCAGGATTGGCTGGATTCTCAAACTGCTGGGGAATCCACGAATTGGGCGTGCTGGCGGCGAGTTCCTCGGCCTTGGCGATGGCGCCCTTCATGCCTTTGGCCCCTTCGGTGAGGACGAGTTTGGCCCCAAGCATCGCCAGCAGCGTGCGGCGCTCCAGCGACATGGTCTCGGGCATGGTGAGGATGAGCTTGTAGCCCTTGGCGGCGGCGACAAAGGCCAGGGCGATGCCGGTGTTGCCGCTGGTTGGCTCGATGATGACGGTGTCTTTGTTGAGGCGGCCGCTCTGCTCTGCCGTTTCGATCATGGCCATGCCGATGCGGTCCTTGACGCTGCCCAGCGGATTGAAGAACTCGCATTTCAGGGCGATTGTCGCCTCAAGGCCGGCAGTGACATGGTTGAGCTTCACCAAGGGGGTGCGGCCGACGGTTTCGATGATGTTGTTGTAGATGTGGCCCATAATCAAAAAGGGAATTGGGAAGAGGTGGGGTGGTAGCGGGGGTGCGCGGCCGTTGTATTCAAAATTTTAC
>CAZQEW010000167.1:0-7877 GCA_964591495.1 uncultured Klebsiella sp. | reverse complement strand
AGCCCAGGATGAGTCGCTGGGACTCAACTCCGCGTGGTATGCCGACATTCTCCTGACCCTGACGAATTGACCGTTTCCCAGGCCCGCCCTCTCCGTCTGCCCCCCAGCCAGCCGAGCAGCCAGTCCGTGCAAGCCAGGATGATCGAAGCATCACCCGCTTCAAGTCGGGCGCGACACAGATGCGCGCCGCAATTCACCTACGCTGCATTACTTGCCCTTGGCGACTGCCCGACAATTGCGGCCTCGGCCTCCGGCATCAACTGGAGGAGGACAAGTCCCAAAGGCGCATACCCGGCCCTGAGGGGGAAGCCATACGTGTGGCCGAACAACCTGACAGAACGCCACTTCCGTTCCATCTGAACCCGCTGGACGCGCGGTGAGAATGCGGTAGTCTGCCGGGCAACGCATGACTCAGGGCTCCTCCTACACACCCGGTCGTGAGATTGCCCGGGGCGGCATGGGGGCGATTCTGTGGGCCACCGACCAGACGCTGGACCGCGAGGTGGCGATGAAAGTCATGCTGGAGGCCGGGGAGAAAGACGCTGTCGCCCGGCAGCGCTTCCTGCGGGAAGCCCTCGTGCTCGCCCGGCTGGAACACCCCAACATCGTGCCCATCCACGAGATGGGACGCGACGCCCAAGGCCGGCGCTACTACACCATGAAGCTGGTGAAGGGGCGGACCTTGCAGGCGATCATTACGGCCATCAAGAAAGGCGATGCCGCCACCCTGGAGCACTACACGCTGGACCGGCTGCTGACCATTTACCGGAAGGTCTGTGATGCGATGGCCTTCGCCCATCACCACCGGATCATCCACCGGGACCTGAAGCCGGAGAACGTGATGGTGGGGGAGTTCGGCGAGGTGCTGGTGATGGACTGGGGCCTGGCCAAACACCTCGATGACGAGGCGCACTCGCAGACCGAAGCAGAGTCTGTGGCCAAGGCCGGTCCGATTGACGGCTTCCAAGAACTGAGCGACGACGAACTTGCGCGCGGGGCAGGAAGCCTGACGTTGGAAGGCGCGGTGATGGGCTCCCCGCAGTATATGCCGCCCGAACAGGCGGAGGGCCGCCTGGCCGACATCGGGACCCACTCGGACATCTACTCGCTGGGGGGCATCCTCTACGCGATCCTGACCCTGCGGCATCCGGTGGAAGGCCGGCAGGTGTCGGAAGTCCTGTCCAAGGTGATCAGCGGCGAGATCACCCCGCCGACGCACTACAACACCTCGCGCTCGGGCGGCCCGAAGCTGGCCGCAGGCACGGTAGCCGACGCGAGCAAAGTGGTGGGGTTGCCGCACTGTCCGGATGGAAAGGTGCCGGCCTCGCTCTCGGCGGTGACGATGCGGGCGATGGCGCTGAAGCCGGCGGATCGTTATGCCGAGGTGGCGCAGATCATCGCCGACGTGGAGGCGTATCAGGGGGGCTTTGCGACGAGCGCGGAGAAGGCGGGGGTGCTCACTCAGCTCGCGCTGCTGGTGAAGCGCAACAAGGGCATCTTCGCCACCGCGGGAGCAGGTTGGGCGCTCATTACGGGTCTTGCCGTTTGGTTTGTGCTCAATCTCCAAGCAAAGGAAAAGCGCGCCACCGAAGCCGAGAAGCGGGCTACGAGCATGCTGAGCGAAGTGTCGGCCCAGCGCGACGCCAAGGATCAAGCACGCAAGAGTGCCGAGGCTATTGCCGCCTTCCTGACCGAGGTTTTCCAAAGCCCAGACCCGGCGCGAGACGGACGCACCATCACTGTGGCGGAGACGCTCGATACGGCTGCGAAGAAGCTGGAGAGCAGCCTCGCCAACCAACCCGAGCGACGGGCAGCGTTGCAGACCACACTGGCGGGGACCTATACAGCGCTTGGCCTCTACAAGGACGCGCTCTCGCTCCAGAAACGGGTGCTGGATTTCTACATCACGCGCTTCGGTCGGGAGCACCCGAATACCCTCTCGGCGATGCACGATCTCGCGCAGTCCACCTATTTCGCAGGGCGCTGGGATGAGGCTCTCAAGATGCGGGAGGCGGTGTTTGCGTTGCGGCGGAAGGTGCTTGGGCCGGAGGATCCCGACACGCTGACCACGATGCACCAACTGGCGTTTTCCTATCACAAGGCTGATCTTGGGAAGAAGGCGATTGCCATGCTTGAGGAGGTGCTGCCGTTGCGCCGGAAGGTCTTGGGGGCGGAGCACCCCGACACCCTCACATCTATGCATTTCCTCGCGGATGTGTATCAGAGAAATGGCCGCCGGGTGGAGGGGTTCCGATTGTTTGAACAGGCCTTGGCCGGCCGTCGCATGGTGCTGGGCCCGGAGCACCCCGACACGCTCATGACGATGCACTATCTGGCGCTGACCCACATGGGGTTTTGGGATCCATCGCTCGGCCCCCCTGGGGATGGTCGCAAGATGCTTCAAGAAGTCCTGGCGTTGCGCCGCAAGGTGCTCGGTCCGGAACATCCCGACACCCTGCTGTCGATGCACTATCTGTCGACTAAGTTGGCAAATCCGGACGAGATCCTGGCAATGCGCGAAGAGGTGCTGGCGGCTCGCCGCAAGGTGCTTGGCTCCGAACACCCGGATACCTTGAATGCCTTGGTCAATTTGAGCGCCTCCTTCCAAGCTGCAGGCCGTCGGGCGGAAGCAATCAAGCTGCAGGAGGAAGCAGTGACCCTCGCTTGCAAGCTGTATGGTCTGAGGCATCCCAGCACCGCTACCGTGATGCGCAACCTAATGGCTTCCTATGCAGCCATGGGGGACACGGCAAAAGCCAAGGCTCTTGAGCAGGAGCTGATTCTGATGATGGCGCAGCCATTCTGGGCGAACCAGGCCACTAATTCCCAGGTGGCCCGGCTCTATGAGAGCGGTTTGAAACAGTCAGATTTAGAGAAGCTGGCTGACGGCACCTGGTCGGTATATTTTGGAAGGACGAGGAATCTCAGAGACCTGTCGGTCCTTCGTCTGGCTCCCCCCATCAGCAAGCTCGACCTCTCCCTTACGGCTGTCACCAATCTCACGCCCATCGCGAAGCTCCCAATTCAAGAGCTACGTCTCGACGCGACGACAGTTACCGATCTGGCGCCACTGCGCGGGATGCCGCTTGTCATGCTGGGACTTTCAGGATGCACCAATCTCACCGACCTCTCCCCGCTCAAGGAGTGTCGGAAACTTGCCTCGCTGACGCTCCCGCCAAACGCCAAAGACATCGAGTTCCTCCGCAACCTTCCCCAACTCAAACACCTTGGCTACGAACCGGACCCAATTGATCGCTTTCGAGCCGATAAGACCGCCGAGGAGTTTTGGAAGGAATACGACGCGAGGAAGAAGTGAGACGTTGAACCCTCTGGACGGGCAGTGAGATTCCGCTAGCCTGCGACGCATCGCATGACTCCCGCTTCCGCCTACCGGCCCGGTCGTGAGATTGCCCGGGGTGGCATGGGCGCGGTGCTCGATGCCCGCGACCAGAAGCTCGGCCGCAGCGTGGCCATGAAGGTCATGCTCCGGCGCAACGCCAGCGAGGAGGAACAGCAGCGCTTCCTGCAAGAGGCCCGCGTGCTGGGCCAGCTCGCGCACCCCAACATCGTCCCCGTCCATGACGTGGGCACCGATGAGCAGGGCCGCCTCTTCTACACCATGAAGCTGGTGGTGGGCGTCACGCTGCACGACGTCATCGGCAAGCTGAAGGCGTGGGAAAAGGACACGCTGGCCAAGTATCCGCTCAACGCGCTGCTGACCATCTTCCAGAAAGTGTGCGACGCCGTGGCCTTCGCGCACTCGCGCGGCATCATCCACCGGGACTTGAAGCCGCAGAACATCATGGTGGGCGAGTTCGGCGAGGTGCTGGTGATGGACTGGGGCCTGGCCAAGATTCTGCCAGGCAGCGCGGCCGCCGAGGAAGCGATCAAGACGTTGCCCCTGCGCGGACAACTCGGCCAGACCGGGCCTACGGGCACGCTGCCCTTGAACGCACCGGCCGCCGAGGAGCAGGCCACGCTGGTCTCCGGCGAGGACCAAGCCACGGTCGCCTCCGGCACCGGCAGTGCCTCAGCGCCCAAACTCGCCTTTGGTTCACAGCAGCCCGAGCCGGCCGCACCCAGCGGCGTGTATGCCACGCTGGAAGGGGCGGTGATGGGCACGCCGCACTTCATGTCCCCCGAGCAGGCGGAGGGCAAGATTGCCGAGCTGGACGGCCGTTCGGACATCTTCTCGCTGGGTGGCATCCTCTACGCGCTGCTGACCTTGCGCCCACCGGTGGAGGGCGAGTCCTTGGAAGAAATCCTGTCCAAGGTGCGCAGCGGGACCATCGCGCCGCCCACGGCCTTCAACGCGCCGAGTTCCACCACGCAAGGCAAGGCCTCCGCGACCGGAGCGGTGACGGAACCGCGCAAGATTCATCCCCTGCCGCATTGTCCGGACGGGAAGGTGCCCGCCGCGCTCTCCGCCGTGACGATGAAGGCACTGACGCGGGACAAGACGCGCCGGTATCAGACCGTGGCGGAGTTCACGCGTGACATCGTGGCGTATCAAGGCGGGTTTGCGACGAGTGCGGAGAACGCCAATGCGCTGACCTTGGTGCGCCTGTTCATCCACCGGCACAAGGCGCTGACAGCCGCCGCTTCGGTCGTTGTGTTACTGACCATCGGCTTCATGGCCAAGGTCATATCCAGTGAGAAGAAGGCCACGGCCAACGCCGAACAGGCCGAGGCGAATGCCAAGACCGCACGGGAACACGAAGCGCAAGCCAGAGCCAACGCGAAGACGGCGGAAGAGAACGCCGCCAAGGCCAAGGCCGCCGAAGCCGCTGCCGTGGAGAAGGGCGAGGCCGCCCGCCAGGCGCTCGCGAAGTCCGCGCTCAATCTCGCCGAGGCGGCGCTGCGTGAGGGCGATGGGGCGGCGATGCAGGCCGCGCTTGGCGATGTGCCCGACGATCTGCGCGATTCGACGTGGAATTATCTCTTCGAGCAGTCGGATACTTCCATCGCCCGCGTGCGCGCGGGCACGACTTACATTCATAGTGTCGCCGCGCATCCCCGGCGGCCTGGTGTCTTCGCCGTGGCGGATGGCTTGCGCAAAGTTTCCATCATCGAGGTGCGCACCGGCACACGCCTGCTCGAGTTCACGCCCGGTTTGAAAAAAACCTCAGCGGTCTGCTTCCCATGGCTTTCTCGCCGGACGGCGATCGCATTGCCATCGGCATTGGGGAGGCAAGCGGCGGCATCGTCATCCATGACGCGCGGGATGGAAAGAAGCTGCTGGCGTGGGACGCGCCCGGCTCCGGGCGGCTCGAGTTCAGCGCCGATGGCAAGCTGCTGCTGACCAGTGGCGCTGGTCAAGTCCACCTTTGGGATGTGAAAGAGGGAAAGCTGGCGTGGTCCTATCCGCTGGAAAAGGGCAATTTCGCGCTCGGCGTCTTCACCGCAGATGGGCAGCAGATCATCACTGCGGAATACAAGGATAACCTCCGGCTGGTCAACTCGCGCGACGGCACGCTCATCCGCGCGCTGCCGCGCAGCCGCAGCGCGGTCTCCGCCCTGGCGATGCATCCCGATGGCACGGTCACGGCGGTTGGAGTCAGAGGCACGGTGCTGCGCATCGACCTGAGCAATGACCGCGTGCTGGCGGACTTTCGGGCGGGCGACCGTCTTATCGATCACGCCGCCCTCACGCCCGATGGCAGGCGGATCGTGACGGTCGTCGCGTTGCCCGATGGGCGGCAGGACATCCGGCTCTGGGATGCGAACACCGGCGCCCCCGTGCAAACGCTGCTCGGCGGCAGCGGCAATCCGAAGCAGATCGCCGTGCATCCGCTCTCGGGCGAACTGCTTGTCAGCGGGTCGAACACCCGCGCTTGGAGCCTCACTGGATCGCCCGAGAAATGGAGGCTGCAGGGCTACTTGGAGACTCGCATGGCCTTCGTTGGTTCGGATGATGTGATCTTTGTGCCTGGCTACAATGCCGGGCTGTTAAAACTCCAGGCAGGCACTCCCACGGTTATGTGGAAATCCCCTGGCTATGCCCGCCAGGCGACGGTCAGCGCGGACGGGTGCCTCGCGGCCTTCGGCTCGGTTAACTCCGTCCAGCCAATCATCCTACTGCGCAACCCCGGCGGCCCGGCCGCGGAGCAGATCGGGACTTATCAACCAAAGTTCACCACCCAACTCCTGCGCCTAAGTCTGGCGGGCGACCGCCTCGCTGAAGCCGAGAACGGGGGCATGGAGTTGATCGACACCGCCACGGGCAAGGAACTGGTGAAGCTGGAACGCAAGGACGTGAAGAGGTTTTGGGATCTCGGCTGGCTCGATGACCAGCGCCTGCTCGGGCTTGTGACCGCCAAGGCGGACCGGGGCAATCCCGGTTCCGAGGAGTGGATCATCCTGTGGGATGTGACCACCGGCAAAATCCTCCAGACCGCCACGAACCGCAGCCCGATGGATGCGCTCGCGCCCGCGCCCGATGGCCGCCGCTTCGCCGAGGCCGGGGCGGACAAGAAGGTGCGCATCCGCGATGCCGCCACGCTGGCCGTGCAGCAGGAATTCCGCGCGCATGATGGCCCCATCACCGCGCTGGCCTGGCATCCGAAGCAGCCCATCCTCGCGACCGCTTCCGCGGACTTGAGCATCCGGCTCTGGCATTTGGAAACCGGTCGGCGGCTGGAGGAGTTGCGCGGCTCGCTCGCCACGCCCAACGCGCTGTCTTTCAGCCCCGGTGGCAAGCGCCTCGCCTGCTCCGCCGCCGATGGTGCCACTCGTGTTTGGGAACCAAAGTCGCTCGACGACCGTCCGGTGACGCCGGAGGAAACCGGCGGCTGGGAAGACGTCTTCGCCAAGTTGAAAGCCGACGATGTGAAGGCAAACGGCAACGGGTGGCGCATGGATGGCGGTGCGCTTTACAGCCCCGGCAAGCCATATGCGACCCTGCCACTGCCCGGCAACCTGAGTGGCACCAGCTATCAAGTGCGGGTGAAGCTGCGGCAGCTTACGCCGACGAAAGTCTTCCACGTCGTCCTCCCCGTCGGTGACCGCATGACGGGTTTTGACCTGGACGGAAGGCCGCAAAACGGCATCTACACCGGCTTGGTTCAGGTGAATGGCAAGCTCGGCAAGGATCTGCCTGGCACCATCGAAGGCAAACGGGTTAAGGACTCCGAGCAACACGACCTGGAAGTGGCCGTCCGCCTCGCCGGCCCGAGCGCCGTCATCACCACCACGCTCGACGGCCAACCGCTCTACGAATGGGCCGGCCCGGTGTCCTCGCTCAGCCAGAGTCCCTATTGGAAAACCCCGCCTGGCGCCCTCGCCCTCGGCACCAGCGCCGCCGACTGGGTGGTGTATGAGGTGAAGGTGAAGCAGCTGGATGTGAAGTAACCCTGCTCCGCCCGGCGTTCCCAGCGCAATTGCTGGCTGACAGCCTCTATTGTTGGAGGTGCCAGCGTGGGTGTGGATAGCCTCGGCGCGCTGGCCTTCCGCTGCGTTTCCCAATCCTCCAGCGAGGGCACCGTTACCTCCGCATGCTGCGCCTAGGCGTGGTGCACCGCCTGGGAGTTGTGTCCCAACGCCTGCTGCGCGAGCCGTTCCAGATACCCGCACTGCAAGGCCCGTTCGGCCCAAGCATACCGATAGGAGTGCAGGGACACGCCCTGGATGTTGAGCCCTTGGCACCGTTGCCGGAACTCCGTGGCCCGGGAAATCACGGGCCATCTGGAGGCGCTGCTGGAGCGGTTTGCGACCATTGCGGAAGATATGAAGTAGTGCGCGAAGTAGGAGCCTTGGCTGCCTTCGTCGCCACTGTGTTAGCTGCTACGCAGTTCCCCAACCGCCCCCAACTGCCGAGCCGAGTAGTTGTGTGCGTCAAGTTCAGCAAATTGGCGTGGGGCATGGCGTAGGGGGATAAT
>CAZQEW010000166.1:0-7899 GCA_964591495.1 uncultured Klebsiella sp. | reverse complement strand
GCGCCTTGGGGGCCGCCGGTGTGGAGGCGCACGCTCACGTTGCCGGCTTCGAGGTCACGGGGGCCGAGGACGAGCATGGTGTGGACGCGCGCGTGCTCGGCGTTGGCGATCTTGGCCTTGATCGGCTCGTTCGAGAAGTCGCCGGTGACGCGGACGAAGTTCTGGCGCAGCTCGTTGACCAAAGCCTTGCCGGCGGCGAGGAGCGGGGCGTCGTCGCCGAGGGTGATGACGCGGACCTGGTCGGGGGCGAGCCAGAGCGGGAAGTTCCCGGCGTAGTGCTCGATGAGGAAGCCGATGAAGCGCTCGTGCGTGCCCAGCGGCGCGCGGTGGATGCACAGTGGCGTCTTGTCCGTGTTATCACGGTCGCGGTAGGTGAGGCCGAACTTGGCGGGCACGGCGAAGTCCACCTGGTTCGTCGCGATGGTGAACTCGCGGCCGATGGCGCTCCACACCTGCACGTCAATCTTCGGACCGTAGAAGGCGGCTTCGTTCGGCACTTCCACGAAGTTGATGCCGCTCTCGACCAACACGCGGCGCACCATGTCCTCGGTCTGCTTCCACAGCTCGGGTTCGTTGACGAACTTCTGGCCGAGCTTGGCGGGGTCGTGCGTGCTGAAGCGCATCTGGTATTTGCCGAGGCCGAAAATCTTGAAGTATTTGAGATACATCTCGTTGACGGCGCGGAACTCGTCGGCGAACTGCTCGGGGGTGCAGTAGATGTGCGCGTCGTTCATGTTCATCGAGCGGACGCGCATGAGGCCGAAGAGTTCGCCGGACTGCTCGTAGCGGTAGCAGGTGCCGTATTCGGCGAGCCGGAGCGGGAGGTCGCGGTAACTGCGCGGTTCCGCCGCAAAGATGCGGTGGTGGTGCGGGCAGTTCATGGCTTTGAGGTAGTATAAATCGGGCTTCGGTAACGACTGGGCAAACTCCAAGGCCTGTTGAAGACGGATGAACTCTTTTGTTGCCGGCGCACTCGCATCACGGAAATTCCAGTTCCACCGCTGTAAAACGTCCACGACAGCTTCAGGACCTTTATCAAGAGCGGCGTCGATTTCACCGTCGTTGATGCTGTTCTCCTCAATTGCTTCCCACAACTCGCGGAAGGAACTGTGAACGCCAGCCTCTGCGGTTGTTTTCTTCTTCTTAAGCTCCTCCTCGTAAAGCTCCATCGGCGGGAACATGCTCTCCGCGTAGTAAGGCAGGTGCCCCGAGGTTTTATACATCTTCTCCCGCGCTAGATGCGGCGTCTTCACGCGCACGTAGCCGGCCTGAAACTCCGTTTCCTTGGCCAGCTTCTCCAGCTCCTCGAGGATGGCCCCGCCCTTGGGCAGCCACAGCGGCAGGCCCGGCCCGGTGAAGTCCGCGTCGAACGCGAAGAGGTTCATCTCCGCGCCAATCTTGCGGTGGTCGCGGCGCTTGGCCTCCTCCTGGAGCTTGAGCCACTCCTCGAGCGCGGTCTTGTTCTTGAAGGCCGTGCCGTAGATGCGCTGGAGCTGCGGGCCTTTCTCGTCGCCTTTGTAGTAGGCGGCGGCCACGGTGGTGAGCTTGAACGCGCCGATGTTGCCGGTGCGCATCACATGCGGCCCGGCGCAGAGGTCAATGAAGTCGCCGTTCTTGAAGTAGGAGATCGGCTCGCCCTCGGGGATGTTCTTGAGCAGGTCGAGCTTGAACTTGCTGGCGTTGCCGGGCCGCTCGGCGAGGCCGCCGAGGCGTCCGCTCTGTGCGTCGGCGATGGCCTGCTCGCGCGTGACGGTGAGCTTCTCGAAGGTGTTGTTGGCCTTAATCTCCTTTTTCATCTCGGCCTCGATCTGCGCGAAGTCCTCGGGCGTGATGCGGTGGGAGCATTCGAGGTCGTAGTAGAAGCCGTTCTCGACCGGCGGCCCATAGGCAAATTGGGCGTCCGGCCACAGGCGCAGGATGGCGGTGGCCAGGACGTGCGCGCACGAGTGCCGGATGCGCTCGAGTTCGGACATCTGGTTGCGCTGGTCGAGCGTCTTGCGCTCGGGGTTCGGGGTGGGGGGCTGCTGGTTTTCGTCAGGCATAAAAGTCGGACACGAATTTCACGAATTGGCACGAATTGGGAAAAGGCAAGGAATGAAGGCTGGCTCAGGCCAAGTCTTCATTCGTGGTAATTCGTGCAATTCGTGTCTCACAAACAAAAACGCCTCGACCAAACAGTGCGAGGCGTCGGCGTCCACGGGGTGTGCGTGGACGCTAAATGGTAGTCGTCAGGTTCCGGCGGAACATGGCTGGGACGGTAGGAGAGGGGGCGGGGTTTGGCAATACGCGGATTTTTCCTCCTGCTCCTGATCTTAATCCTAATCCTGCTCCCTTCTGTAGCCGACCAAGCCAAGAGCAGGATTAGGATCAAAATTACGAGCAGGAGGGAAACGTGCGGCGCAACTCGCGGGTGAAGTCGCCGCGCTGTTCGCACACCCCGTCACCCTGGCGGCTTATTCTTCTTCCACGGCTGGTCGGGGAACTTCTCCGGCAGCTTGAAGGACTGCGGGGTGGGTTTGGCGAGTTCGAGTTCTGGATCGCTCGCGGCAGCGGGCGTCGCGCCGGGGGCGGTCATGTTCCCCTTCCACGAGGCGATGCGGGCCTGGAGGCCGTGATGCTCGGCCGTCACCTTGTCGCCGGCCCGCATGTAGAAGAGCGACAGGTTCGTGTGGACGAGCTGTTCGTGCGGACGCAGCCGTTCGGCCCGGTGGCCCTCGGCGATGGCGGTGGGGAAGTCGCCTTTCCGGCAATACGCCATGCCGAGCGAGAGCTGGGCATCGAAGTGCTCGGGGTCGGCGGCCAGCACGGCGCGCAGACCGGCGATGGCGGTGTCGTAGTCGCCCTGGCTGAAGGCGAACATGGCGTCGTCGTATTTGGCTTGGAGGTCGGCCATTCGGTGCGGAAACGTAGGCCGGAGCCGGCAGCGGGGCAAGGTGAAGCGCCGGGCCGCCTACTCCGCGCCTTCGTTGGCCTTGGTCAGCTCGGTGCCGCGGCGGAGACGGAAGGGATCGCTCTTCACGATGGCGGTGACGAGCGCGGAGAACTTGTGGTCGGCCTGCGCGGTCTGCGTGCAGATCTGGTTGAGCGCGCGGTTGTCGTAAAACTCCAGGCCGCGCCCGACGGCGTAGGTGAGGAGCTTCTCGGCGAGGTTGCGCACGACGAGTTCCTTCTTTGCCTTGAGGATGGCTTTCAGCTCGGCCGGGCCTTGGAAGGACTTGCCATCGGGCAGCGTGCCGGACGGGTCAATCGGGCCCTCGTCGGTCTTGGCGCGGAAGCGGCCGATGGCGTCGTAGTTCTCGAAAGCAAAGCCGAGGGCGTCCATCTGCTGATGGCAGTTGGCGCAGGCCGGGTTTTCGCGGTGCTGCTCCATGCGCTGGCGCAGCGTGCCGGTGAGCTGCTTCTGCTGCTCCAGTTCGGGGACGTTCGGCGGCGGCGGCGGCGGCGGGGTGCCAAGGATCTGTTCGAGCACCCACTTGCCGCGCTTCACGGGTGACGTGCGGGTGGGGTTGGACGTGACGGTGAGGATGCTGGCGTGCGTGAGCAGGCCGCCGCGCTCGCTGCCGGGCAGCGCCACGCGGACGAACTCCTCGCGCGGGATGGGCCGGCCATTGGGCTGGGTCTTCTTCTGGCCGGCGTAGTTGCCGGCGGTGTCGCTGATGCCGTAGTGCCGGGCGAGGGTGTCGTTCAGGTAGGTGAACTGCCCGTCCACAAGGTCGAGGAGGCTGCCATCCTCGCGCACGATCTCGCCGAAGAAGAGCTGCGTCTCGCGGAGCATCGCGCGGCGGAGGCGCTCGTCGAAGTTCGGGAAGAGCTTGTTGTCCGGCGCGAAAGTGGCGAGCCGCTGGAGCTGGAGCCATTGCATCGCGAAGTTCGTGGTGAGCGACTCGGCGCGCGGATCCTTCAACATGCGGCGCACCTGCCGTTCGAGGTTGGGCGTGAGCTGGTTCTTGGCGGCGAGTGCGAACAATTCGTCGTCCGGCATCGAGTTCCACAGGAAGTAGCTCAGGCGCGACGCGAGCTGGTATTCGTCAATCGGATGCGGACCGGGAAAGCGCGGCAGGGAATCCAGCTCGACGCGGAAGAGGAATTTCGGCGAGCAGAGCACGACCTTGAGCAACTGCTGCACGCCGGACTCCCAGCGGCCCTTGGCTTCGGTGGCCGCCGCTTCGGCGATCTTGAGGTAACGGTCCGTCTCGGCGGGCGTGGGCGGGCGGCGGAACGCGCGCGTGAGAAACCACGGCGTGAACTCGCGGAGCTTCCGGTCGTCCGGCGTGTTCACGAGGCGGGCGGCGATGCGTTGGTGAAACTCCGGCCGCGTGTCCGCCGGTCCGATGACCTGGAACTGCTGCACGAACAGCATGCGGTTGGTCGTCCCCTCCGTGACGGGGTTGAGATACTTGATGCTGAACTTGTGCTCGCCCACCGGCAGCGTGAGCGTCACCTCGCAGGTCTCCCATTTCTTGGTCGGCGCGGTGACGGTGAAGGTCTTGCGCTCCTCGTCGTTGACGAGCAGCGCCATCTGGATGGGCGGACTGTCCGGTGCGTTGGTGATGCCGGCGCGCACGCGGAAAATGTATTCGCCGCCCATCGTGAGGCGTTGCTGCGTGAGCAACGTTCCGCGGGTGACGGGCCGGGTGGAATTCTCGGAACCGTAGCCGCCGGGCTGGAGGAAGATCGAGGAGGTCGTGCGCGTGGGCGGCTTGGGCGGGTCGAGCACGATGGATCGCGCGGCGATGCTCTCGGCGGCGGCGAGGTAGCGCTCCAGATGCACCGGCGAGAGCGAGAGCACGTCGCCGATGTTGTCGAAGCCGTGGCCGATGTCGTCGGCGGGGAAATCCTCGGCCGGGCTGAAGTCCACGTTTACCAGGTCGCGCACGGTGAGGTTGTATTCCGTGCGGTTGAGGCGGCGGATGGTGACGCGGCCGGGATCGGGCTTGGCGGTTTTCTCGGCGGCGGCGAAGGCGTTTTCGATGGCCGCATTGAAGGCCGTGATCTCGGCGGGCGTGGGCTGGGGCTGCTTTTTCTTCGGCGGCATCTCCCCGGAGTTGACCTGGTGCAGCACGCCTTTCCAAAGCTTGTGCTCCTTGAGGATGTTCGTGGCGTCCTTGAACTTCGTGAGATCAAGGTCGGCCTTGGTCGTCTTGCCGCCGTGGCACTCGTAACAGTGCTTCTGCATGAAGGCGACGGCCGTGCCCTTGAAGTCCGGCGTGGCGGCGGCACCGGTTGAAATCATGGCGGCAAGCGCCGTCGCGACGAGGGCCGCGCGGTGGTGAATCGGACGAAGACCAACGAACATGGGAAAGCCGACTGGCGGTAGAAGGGGGAAATTCAGGTGCGTCCCATGCACAAAGAAATCGCCGGTGGCCGGGGGATTCGGTATGCACGCGCCATAACTTCCATGGCCCAGCCGATGCCTAATCCTGACCCGCGCCGCCGAGCCCGCCGTTGGGGCTTTCCGCTCGCGGCGGTGGCGGTCGGGCTGCTGCCGCTGCTGTTCCTCGAGGTCGGGCTGCGCGTCGTTGGCGTGGCGGAGCCGGCCAGCGGCACGGACCCGCTCGCGGGCTTCAACCGCCAGCTTCGCCTCTTCGAGCGCACGGGCGACCGCTACCAAGTCATCCGGTCGCGCGAGCCGTTCTTCCAGCCGCAGGGCTTCGCGGCAGTGAAACCGGCCAATGGCTTTCGGGTGTTCTGCTTCGGTGGGTCCACGGTTTATGGGCATCCGTATCTCGCAGACACGGCTTTTCCCAAGTGGCTGGAACTGGAGCTGGCCGCGACGCGCCCTGACCGACGTGTCGAGGTCGTCAACTGCGGCGGCATCAGCTACGCGAGCTACCGCTTGGCACCCATCGTGCGCGAGGTCTTGGCGTATCAGCCGGATCTCATCGTGCTCGCGATGGGGCACAATGAGTTCCTCGAAGACCGGACCTACCAGCCGCTCAAATCGCGCTCGGCATCGCGCAGTTGGTGGGAAGACCGCTTCAACACGCTACGCCTGGTCACGCTCGTGCGCGGTTGGCTGCGGCCGCCCGTGCGCGATCAGGCCGTGCCCACCGCGGGCGCGCCGGACGCAACGTTACCCGCTGAAGTCCACGCGCGCCTCGATAACGCAACCGGCTACGCCTCCTACCACCGGGATGCCGGGTGGCACCGACAGGTCGTCGCGCAGTTTGAGGACACGTTTCGTGCGATGATTGCCGCGTGCCGCGCCGCGAAAGTGCCGGTGCTCATCGTCACCCTCGGCTCAAACCTGCGCGACTGCCCACCGTTCAAGTCTGAGCACCGGGCCGGGTTGTCCGCGCCGGACGAGTTGCGCTGGCAGACCGCGTTCGACGCCGGCGCTGCTGCGGAGGCGCGCGATTTGAACGCGGCGTTGTCGCACTACCAGGCCGCCGCTGCGATTGATGATCAGCACGCGCTGCTCGCCTTCCGCCGCGCGCGCGTCCACGACCGGCTCGGACAGAAGAACGCGGCGCGCGAGTTTTACCTTCGCGCGAAGGAGCTGGATGTCTGCCCGTTGCGGATGGTCGAGCCGGTGTTTGAGTTACAGCACCGCATCGCCGCCGAGACCGACACGCCGCTCGTGGATGCGCGCCACGCGACGGAGGCCCGCAGTCCTCAGGGCATTCCCGGCCACGACGAGTTCCTTGATCATGTGCATCCCACCATGGGCGGCCATCAGCACATCGCGCGGGCCGTCGCGGCGAAACTGGCTGAGGCGAAACTGCTGTCCGGCGACACGCCGTGGACTGCGGAAGCACGCCGCTCAGCGTATCGCGCGCACCTCCGCACGCTGCCGGCGAGCTATTTTGCCAACGGCATGCGTCGCGTGGAATGGCTGGAGAAGTGGGCCAAGCGCGCGCGCCTACGTGAGGAGACCGCGCCCGCCGATGCGCGCGGGCACCTGCACGCAGGCTTCCGCTGGCTTGACCTCGGCGACGAGGCCGCCGCCTGGCAGGCCTTTGAAGCCGCCATCAAGCTGCACCCTGAGTCCCTCGCCGACCTGCTGCACCATGCGGAGGAACTCGCTGCCCAAGGTCGTCCCGAGTCGGCGGCGGCTTTGGTGCGGCGGCTGGCGGAGCGGACCAGTGACCCGGACACGCGGCAAAGACTTCAAGGAACGGCGGAGAGGTTCTTGAAGTGAACGCAAGTCGCCGGCACTAGATCATGCCACGTTCATCAGCTCCCGGTCGCGGGCAGAAGCCACTCCGAGCGGGTCAGCCACGGCCGATTTCTTCGGCGGCAGGACGAGGATGGCTTCCAGGAACAGAAACGCCAGCATGCCAATGAGGAAGAGCCGCCAGATTTCGCCTTGGAGCGCATCGCTGCGCGCGGCGCGTTCCTGAAGCAGTTGCAGCGGCAGCGGGCCAAGGAGGTTCTTCGCGGCGGCAGGTTCGAGGACGGAGCGGTCGTCCTCGGCGCTCGGGCGGTTCACGGCGAGGAGACGTTCTCCGGAGCGATACACGCCCGCGTTGAGGAGGATGTTCTTGCCGATGGAGCCGTCGGCGGAGGTCCATTGCTTTGCGCGGTCGAGGGCGCTGAGTTCGCCAGCGGCGACCATGGTCTCCTGGTTCAAGCGGCGCGCGCCGGTTTGCAGGAGGCGTTGCAACATCGGCACGAGGACGGGGCCGTCGCCGAGGGTGGACCAGTCGTCGTGCGGGACGGTGGCGCAGAAGAAGAACTGGCCCTTGCCCAGCGCGCGGCGGGTGAGCAGCGGCGAGCCGTCGGCGAACGTGGCGAGCGCGGTGACTTCCCCGGCAATGGGCTGGCGGCGCATCACTTCGACGTCGCCGAGCGGGAGGCTCAGGCCTTCGTCGGTCTTTGCAAGCGGACCTTCCTGTTGCTCCCACTTGGCGACCTTGAACGGCTTGTCGGCGGGCGCGGGCTGCGCGTCGGCCCAGC
>CAZQEW010000165.1:0-7912 GCA_964591495.1 uncultured Klebsiella sp. | reverse complement strand
GCGGACGATGGCGGCGTCGAGGATGGGTTCGCCCTGGGCGTCGTAGAAGGCCGGGATGGGCACACCCCAACTGCGCTGGCGCGAGATGCACCAGTCGGGACGGGATTTCACCGCACCTTCGATGCGGTTCTTGCCCCAGTCGGGAATCCAGTTCACGCGGTCAATCTCGGCGAGGGCGTGGTCGCGGAAGGTTTTTCCCTCGGCGGCGTGGTCCACCTTGATGAACCACTGGTCCATCGCGCGGAAGATGATGGGGGTTTTGCTGCGCCAGCAGTGCGGGTAGCTGTGGTGGTAGTTCTCCTGATGCGCGAGGGCGTTGCGCACGCGCAGCTCGTGGAGGACGGCGTCGTTGGCGTCGCTACGGCCGTGCTTTTCGAGAATGGACTTGCCGAGCATTTCGGCCGGCATCAGCTGGTCGTCAGGAAGATCGTTGGTGTGAGCGAGGCAGCCCTCGTCGTTGACGGGCGAGTAGATGGGCAGGCCCACGCTGCGGCCGAGGTTGTAGTCGTCCGCGCCGTGGCCGGGTGCGATGTGGACGAAGCCCGTGCCGGTGTCGGCGGTGACGAAGTCGGCGGGGAAGAGTCGGCCCGTGTGCGCGCAGAACGGGTGCTCGTAGGTGAGCGTGGCGAGTTCGTCGGCCGAAACGGTGCGCTCGATTTGGTAGCCGCCCGCCCAGGCGCACTTCTGCGCGACGGTTTCGAGCAGCGAGTTGCAGACGAGATAGACATTCCCGTCGGCGTGGATGCGCGAGTAGAAGAGCGACGGGTTGAAGGCCACGGCGAGGTTCGCGGGGAGCGTCCAGGGCGTGGTGGTCCAGATGAGGAGGAAGGTGTTCGGCTCGCCCGCGAGCTTGAACTTCACATAGACCGACTGGCTGACGTGGTCGGCGTATTCCACCTCGGCCTCGGCTAGCGCGGTGCGGCAGGGGATGCTCCAATACACGGGCTTCTTGCCGCGATAGACGAAGCCCTGCGCGACGAGGTCGGCGAAGAGGCGCAGCTCGTCGGCCTCGTATTCCTTGTTCAGCGTGAGGTAGGGATTTTGCCAGTCGCCGAAAACGCCGAGGCGTTTGAACTGGATGCGCTGGAGGTCGATGTATTTACGGGCGTAGGCGTCGCAGGCGGTGCGGATGGTGGCGGCGTCGCTCGCGGTGTCGCCGGCCTTGCGCATGTCCTGCGTGACCTTGAACTCGATGGGCAGGCCGTGGCAGTCCCAGCCGGGGATGTAGGGGGCGTCGAAGCCGCGCAGGGACTTGTATTTGATGATGATGTCCTTGAGCACCTTGTTCAGCGCGGTGCCGACGTGGACATCGCCGTTGGCGAAGGGCGGGCCGTCGTGGAGGACGAACTTCGGCTTGCCCGCGCGGGCGGCGCGAATCTGCGCGTAAATGGCGTCGGCCTCCCAGCGGGCGAGGCGTTGCGGTTCGCGCGCGACGAGGTCGGCCTTCATGGCGAAGTCCGTGCGCGGCAGATTCAGCGTGTTCTTGTAGTCCATGCGATGTCAGGAAGGAGCAAGATCAGGATCAGGATCAGGATCAGGAGAACGAGGAAGCTTCGGCTCCTGCTCTTAATCCTGATCCCAATCCCAATCCCGATCCCCTCCTCCAAAGAGCGGGGACGCTAGCAGCCGGCAGGGGGCCAATCAAGCGGCGCAGCTACTCGAACTGTTTTCGGAACCGGGCGAACTCTTCCCGCAATCCAGCCAGGTCCGCCTTAAGCGCGGCGACTTCGGTTTCGAGCTCCTCGACACGGGTCGGACCTGCCGCCGCGGCGGGACGCGGGTCGGGTTCGATGGCGGCCTCGGGCAGGGGTTCACCGGAAAGGAGCTGCACGTAGCGCTTTTCCTTTTGCCCGGAGCGCGGCGGGACGATGCGGACGATTGGCTCCGAAAGGAGGGCAAGGCCTTGCAAGGTTTCATCCACCTCAGCCAGCGAGGTGAATTGATGCAGGCGTTCAGCGCGAATCCGCAGTTCGCCCGGGGTCTGGGGGCCACGCAACAGCAGAACACAGAGCAGCGCCACTTCGCGCGGGTTCAGCTCGTAAACCTCGAGGAGGTTGTGCCGGTATTTCTGCACGCGCGAGCCGGCTCCCCAGAGCTGGGTCACGAGTTTCTTTCCGCGCAGGTCGTCCAGTCCGAGCGAGACGGTTTCCTCGGGATAGCAGGTCACGGGTTCACGATTCGTGGACTGGTTGCAGGCGATGGTGACGCCGTTGAGCGAGAGCGGATACTGGTCCGGCGTGGTGCGCTCCTTTTCGATGAGGCAGCCGAGGATGCGGGTTTCTACCGGCGAAAGGGTCAAAGCCATGCCCGACTTCTAGCACCCGGCATGGCCCGTCACAATTTCTTATGGGCGGCTGATGGTTGGGGGCGCATCACGTCCACCGGGCGATGCGGCTGTCGAGCTGGAAGCACTGGCCGGAGATGTTCCGCGTGCCCGCGAGGAAGGCGGCGAAACGCGCGACCTCGGCGGGGTCATTGAGGCGGCCCAGCGCGTTCGACTCCGCGAAGGCTTCGAGCTGCTTGGGCGTGAGACCGGCGGTCATTGGGGTGGCCAGCACGCCGGGGAGGATGGCGTTCACGCGCACGTCGCGGGAGCCGACCTCCTTGGCGAGCGAGGTGGTGAGGCCGAGCAGGCCGGCCTTGGCGGCGGCGTAGTTGGCCTGGCCGCGGTTGCCGGTGCGTGCGCTGAAGGAGGCCACGTTGAGGATGTGCCCGTCACGCTGCTTGAGCATCGGGCGGATCACGGCCTGCGCGCAGAGAAACGCGCCCTTGAGATGCACGTCGAGCACACGCTGCCAGTCCTCGTCCGTGAGCAGCCACGACAGGTTGTCGGCCGTGTTGCCGGCGTTGTTGATGAGCAGGTCGATGCGCTGCCAGCGGGCGAGCACCTGTTCCACCGCGGCGGCGACGGCGTCACGCGAGGTGACATCCAACGGCACGGGCAGGAGCGAATCGGTCTCCGGGTGGATGTTTTCGCGGTGGTAGCCCGCCGCCACGCACCAGCCCTGCGCGATCAGTTCGGCAACGAAGGCGCGGCCCAAGCCGCCGGAGGCACCAGTGATGAGGGCGATACGAGTCATGCAGAAGGTTCGATGGCCCACTGGCCGGCGATCATGACGCCGGCCACGTCGGGCGGGGTGTGGACGAGGGTTTCCGCGGCGGTTTCCGGCGCGGATCCGGAGCGCAGCACCAGCAGGTCCGCGTGCGCGCGGCGGGTCAGTTCGCCGAGGCGGCCGCCTTCGCCCAGCGCAGCGGCGGGGTTGCGCGTGACGAGGTCGAGGAGCGCTTCAGGCGCGAGGCCGGGCTGACTGGCCGCGAACGCGCGCAGCTCGGCGAAGAGGTCGAGCTCGGGTTTGCGGCGGTTCTCCTTCCCGATGCTGGCGAGGCTGTCCGTGCCGAGGCAGAGGTTTACGCGGGCGGCGTGCAGTTCGGCGAAGGGAAACGGCGCGTGCTGGAAAAAGGCGTGGCTGCGCGGGCAGTGGACCACGGAGGCGCCGCTGCGCGCGAGCAGTTCGGCGTCCCCGGCCGCGAGGTGGTTCACGTGGACGGCGAGAAAACGCGGGTCAAGCAGCTTGAGCGCGGCGAGCTGCTGGACGGGTGAGCGCGCGCCGCAGTCGCCCATGTCGCGGCCGTTCTTGCGCAGCCAGTCGAACATGGCGCCGCGACCGTGCCGGCACATTTCCCACTCCGTGGCCGACTCGGCGACATGCATGGTCAGCGGCCAGCGGGCGCGATGGGCGGCGCGGCGCGCGAGCTTCAGGAGCTCGGGGTTGGTCGTGTAAAGCGCGTGGGGCGAGAGGGCCGCGCGGCAGCGGCCGGCGGGGAGTTCTTGGATCTTGCGGCTGGCCTGGCGCACCAGGGTGGCCGGGCGCTGGCGCCGGCGGACGGAGATGAGTTCGAGGAACGAGATGACCCGCAGCGGCGTGGCGGTCCAGACCTCGGGCAGCAACTCCGGGACGGCTTCAATGTCCGCCACGGTGGTGCAGCCGGAGCGGAGGAGCTGGTGCGCGCCGTGGAGCCAGGACTGGGCGTAGTCCGTGTAACCCCAGGATGCCTTGAGCGCGATGATGGCCTCGATCCAGGCGAGAAAGGACCGGGGCGGCGGGATCGCGCCGGCCATGTCCGAGTAGTCGAGGTGACAGTGGGCGTTGATCAGCCCTGGCAGCACGACCGCGTCGCCGAGGTCGTGGGCGCGGGCAGGCGCCCGGCGACGGAGATCCCGCCAGCGGCCGACGGCGGTGATGCGGCCCCGGAAAACAAAAACCGCGCCGTCCTCAATGGCCGGCTGGGAAACCGGCAGGATGACGCGGGCGCGGAGCGCGAAGGGCTTGCTTCCAGCCATCAGGTGCCACGGCGGCGTTCCTTGCTGCGGGCGGCCTCGGTGTGCTTCTTTGCCTTGCTCTTGCTGTGGCGTTTGCGGATTTGCTGCTCGATCTTCTTGGTCACGGCGTCGATGGCCGCGTAGAGATCGGCTTCGTGATCCTCGGCAAACAGGTCTGGGCCGCGCATCCCGATGCGCATGGAGCAGCCGAAAGCCTTGGCTGGATCCCGCGTGTTGTCGTGCTCGATGATGACGCGGGCGTCAATGGTCCACCGATCCAGGTGCTCGATTTTGTCCAGGCACCCGAGGATGTGGTCCACGATGGCTTCTGTCTTCGTTATGTTATGCGTCGAGAGAATCAACTTCATGGCGTCAGCTTGGCGGTGATGGCGCCAGATTGCCAGCCGGGAATTGGCAAAGGCTGGACTACTTCGGTTGTGCGGCGTAGATGCGCGCCTCCTGCTCGGTGATCTTGCCGTCGCCATTCGTGTCGCAGCGGCGGACCGCGGCGTTGAACGCGGCGTTCTCCGAGTCCTTCTCCGTGCGCTGCGCGTCAATGATGACCGGAATCACGAAACGGCTGGTCTTTTCGTTGCGCTGCCGGGACTCGGGCGCCTTGGTGAAGGCCTCGTAAAAGACCCGCGCCGCGGCGTCGTTTTCAAACTCGACCTTCAGGCGCTCTACCTCGCGATAGACGGTCTCCTTCGTGGAGATGCAGGCGGTCAAGGATGCGGCGAGCGCGGCGAGCAGGAGGGCGCGGGCTTTCATGGTGGTTTTGAGTGACACGTTCGGGCGGAGAAGATTCGGATGCGCGCGGCCCGGGAGCAAGCCCTGAGCGGCGGGGTAATTCCCCACTCGCCAGCCGCTGGCCTTGGCCCTTAGGTTCATTCAGATGGCCGCGCTGCCCAAACCCGAAATCATCCTTACCCACGAGAGCGATCTCGACGGCCTGCTGTCCGGCCTGCTGCTGCGCCGGCTGGCCCGCAAGCTGTTTGACCAGGACGTGCGGCTGGAGGCCCACCATTACAACACCTGGAAGCAGCGCCAGCTCCGCGAACGCACGGCGTGGGTGAGCGACTTCGCCTTCGAGCCGCGCATGGACCGGCCGGACTGGCTTGTGCTGGACCATCACGCGACCGAGACGCCCGCCGAGCAGGCCTCGCTCATTCACGACCTCGGCAAGTCCGCGAGCCTCCTCTGCTACGAGCTGTGCCGCGAGCACGGCCTCGCCAAGCCGGAGCTGGACCGGCTCATCCATCTCAGCAACGTCGTGGACCTCTACCTCGTCGAAGACCCGGACTTCGAGCTGGCCTGCGATTACGGCAACCTGGTGAAGACCTACGGCTTCTGGAACATCCACGCGCTCATCGAGGGCAATCCGGACAACCTGCTGCACCACCCGCTCCTGGAAGTCATGGCCGTGAAACGGCGCGTCGAGGACCCGCTGGGCTTCGAGTGGAGCCGGAAGAACGTCGTGGACATCAGCCCGACGGTCGGTTTCGTGGACACCGTGGTGGGCAACGCCAACAGCATCGTCCACCGGCTGCTCAAGGAGAAGGCGACGCCCTACGCGGTGCTGGTGACGCTCTTCGCCAAGTCGAACCGCACGGTCATCGCCAGCTTCCGCAGCGAAAACGGCGAGGCGCTCAAGGTCGCGCAGCAGCTTCAGGGCGGTGGCCACGCGAACGCCTCCGGCACCACGCTCCCGCGCTCGGTGCAGACGGTCGAGGACGGCGTCCTGTGGTTGCGTCAGGCGCTGAACCCGCAGCCGAAGAAGGGCGCGGGGTTGACCAGCCTGGAGCAGGCGTTCGCGTCGCTGGACGTGAAGCAGTGAGCCGGGGCGGAATTCCCGCCTGCTCGTAATCCCAATCTTGATCCTGCTCCGTCTTGGTCGGCGAGCAACCGCTGGGAGCAGGATTAGGATCAGGATCAAGAGCAGGAGTTTAACAGCGCAGCACCCGCACCGTCGTGCCCGCCGCCCAGGTCGTTTCCGGCGGCACGTCCACCAGCCCGTTGGCCGATGCAAGCGAGTGCAGCATGTGCGACGCTTGCGTGCCGGCGGAATGCACCAGACCCGCATCATCCACGCGCACCCGCACGAAGTGGCGGCGGTCGCCGCGGTTCACGAGCGGCTCGGCCAGCGTGCCGGGGTGCACGGGCAAGCCTAGGTGTGCCGCGCCCTGCCAGCGCAGCAGCGCGGGCCGCACGAGCAGCAGGAAGGTGACAAAGGCCGACACCGGATTGCCCGGCAGGCCGAAGAGGAACTTGCCCGCGAGCGTGCCGAAGATGAAGGGCTTGCCCGGCTTGATGGCGACTTTCCAAAACTCCTGGCTGCCGCCCAGCTCGGCGAACGCGGCCTTCACGAAGTCCAGTTTCCCCACGCTCGCGCCGCCCGTCGTCACCACCGCGTCGCAGTCGGCGAAGGCCCGTTGCAGGGCGGTGCGCGTGCGTGCCAGCGAGTCCGGCACCAGCGGATACGCGCGCGCCTCCGCGCCGGCCTCCGCCAGCAGCGCCCCGAGCATGCCGCGGTTGCTCTCGTGAATCTGCCCGGGCGCAAGCGGCTTGCCCGGCGGGCGCAGCTCGCTGCCGGTCGCCAGCACGCCCACGCGCGGACGCCGGGCGACGCGCACGCTGGCCGTGCCCACGGCGGCCAGCAGATTCAGGTGCCCCGCGCCGAGCCGTGTGCCCGGCGTGGCGATGACCGCGCCGGTTTTCACGTCTTCGCCCCGCAGGCGGATGTTTTCCCACGGGCGCACGCGGTCGAGGATTTGCACGCGGTCGGGCTGGTCCGGGCTGCTGTGCGTGTCCTCCTGCATCACCACGGCGTCCGCCCCGGCGGGCAACGGCGTGCCGGTAAAAAGCCGCACGCAGGTCTGCACGCCCACGTTGCCCGGGAAGACCTCGCCCGCACCGATCTGCCCGAGCACCCGCAGTGCGATGGGTTGGTCCGGACGGGCGGCGGCCACGTCCGCGGCCCGGACGGCGTAGCCGTCCATGGCGGAATTGTCGAACGGCGGGAGGTCGAGCGACGAAGTGACCGCCTCGGCGAGGAAACGTCCGGCGGCCTCGGCCACGGGGATTTTCTCCGGGCGGACGGGCGGCATGGCGGCCAGCACGTGATCGAGGGCGGCTTCGTAGGTCAGCATGACACTTGCGAAGCAGCATGAGCCAAGCCGTTCGCGGCGACAATGCGCAGCTCCGCTCGGGTTCGTAGCAGCCTTCCCCTAGGGGCATCCCCTAAGCGGGTATCGGGCACCTCGCCTGATAGCGCCGACCTCGCCCGCGCGTAAGGTGGGGCCATGCAAAACGCACTGAGCTCTCCGAGTGGCAGCGAGGAAGCCGTGCGCACCATGAACGCAACCCAGCCTGACGTTATGACCACCAAACCCTCCCTTGGCACGACCTCAACTCTCCGCGTGAGCTTCCCGCAGAAGCCCGTCGTGTTCCTCGACATCGTGGTGAAACGCTTTACCCGCAGCGTCACGGCCAGCCGGCCGGGCCTGCTGGCCAAGCTTGACCGCCCCGCCAATGGCGTCCTCGCCCTGTTGCTTGGGCTGGTGCTGACGGTGGCGGGTCGCTCGGCGGCCCACG
>CAZQEW010000164.1:0-8000 GCA_964591495.1 uncultured Klebsiella sp. | reverse complement strand
GCGGCCCATAGGATAGCGAAGCGCTGTGAACGCGTTGATTTTGTGGGCGTGATTGTGGGCGGCAGCAGGGGCCGGGCAAGGTTTTTCTCTCGCGTGACAGGGGGCTTCGGCTAAACCCTGTGCCACGTGAAGCAACTTGCGGACAAGATCCGGCGCGTCGGCCTGGTGGCCAACGTGGAGAAGCAAACCTGCCGGGCCGTCGTGCAGCAGGCTGCCCGGCTGATTCGGGCCAGCGGGCGCATCCCCTTGGCCGATGCCGCCACCGCGCAACTTGCCGGCCTCAAGTGCGCCACCGCCCCGGATGCGGCTGCCGTCGCTTTGGATGCCGATCTCCTGCTGGTCTTTGGCGGCGATGGAACCATGCTGCGCGCCGCTCGGGATACCGCCGGCAGCCGCACGCCACTGCTGGGTGTGAACCTGGGCGGACTAGGCTTTCTCACCGCCATTCCCGCCCGAGATTTTGCCCGCGGGCTCCGCGAGGTGTGGGCAGGGAAATTCAGCATCGAATCCCGGCCGCTCATCCAGGCCAGCGGTTCGGCCAGCGGCCGCACGCTCGCCCGCGCGGCGTTAAATGACTTCGTAGTGAGTCGCGGCTCCGGATCGCGGCTGATCGAACTGGAGGTGACGGTGGATGGCGAGGAGCTGACGCGCTACCGCTGCGACGGATTGGTCGTCAGCTCGCCCACTGGTTCCACCGCCTACTCACTGGCCGCCGGCGGCGCGATCGTCAGCCCGAGCGCGGAAGTCTTCACGCTCACGCCGATCTGCCCGCACACACTGTCCAACCGATCGGTGGTCGTCGGCCTTGGCTCGGTGATCGGCATCCGCGCGCTGGGCGGAAGGAGCGAAACCATCCTGTCCGCCGACGGCGAGATGCTCGCACCGCTGACAGCCGGCGAACGCGTTTTTATCCGCAGAGATGACCGCAAGGTCCGGCTCGCCCACCTGGCCGGAGCCAGCTTTTTTAAGACCCTCCGCCAAAAGCTGAGCTGGAGCGGGTCGAATGTCTGAAGTTTCCCCAGCACCCCTGTTGCTATCACGGGTCTAAGGCGTAGGTTGGACCAGTGGAAATCAGGTAACGTGGCCGGCGTTAAATATGAGCTGTTTTGGGCTTAGTGCGGAAAGAATCGTTGATCGTGTGGCGGCAGCCGCCGTGTCCCCCCGGGTGCCTACCGCCCGCCAGAGTCTGTTCATCGGCGGCATCGGTTTTGGCTTGGTGGGAGTGGCAGCGTTCGCGGTCTGGGCGTTTGCCGGCGGGGCGCTGACGCGCGCGGTGGGCGAAGGCGGATTTTACGCGGTGTGCGCCGTGGTGTTCATCGGCCTGGCGGGATTGGTGTTCGGACAATTGGTGATCGGGCCGGGCGGCATGACGCGCATGTATGCGTTGTTTACGCCGGCGTTTCTGGCCTACGCAACGCTATGGTGTGCGGCATGGTTTGCGCTCGCCGGGCGCAAAGGCTGGCTGGGAGGCGAGTTGAAAGCCGAACTGCTGGGCGCGGCGCTGGGGGCAGCGGCCATGGCGGCGGTCATGGTTTGGGGGTTTGGCGCACGGCGGGAATTCGGACGCGCAACCCTGACTCTGTTCGCCGGCAATGCACTGGGCTATTTCCTCGGCAAGGTCGCTTGGCAATGGTTGCGGGGCGAGGGTGCGCAGGTGTTCGCCGGTCTGCTCACGCGCGAGCAGCGCGGCTGGCTGGCGATGCTCGCGTGGGGATTGCTCTACGGCCTGTGCTTTGGGGCGGCCATCGGCCACGTGATCTACCTCTGCCAGGAAGCGGTGCGTGAACGGCTCCGCACGGGCATCCCGCTGCGGACCAACTCTTGAGGCGGTCAGGCCGCAACGCCCAGCTGCTCGCCCATCCGCGCGTAAAGTTCCCGACGCTCGGCCGTCTGGGCGATGAGATCCGCGTCCAGCCGGATGCGGCCGGGCTCGAAGAGCGTGATGGTGGAAGAGCCGCCGAATTTGAAGTAGCCCTTCTCCCCTCCCTTGGCCACCCGCGAGTTTGGCGGGAAGGTGTATTCAAAACTACCCACGTTGGTCGCCCCCACTTCCAGCATCAGCACGGTGCCAAATTCCGGCGACTCGATGCGGGTTAAGGCGCGCTTGTTCTCCGTGAAGATGCGGATGTTCCGCCGCAGCGCGATGGGGCTGACCGAGTAAAGCCAGCCGTTGATGATGCGCGGCTCGGTGGCCAGACCACCGACCGGGAAATGAAAGCGGTGGTAGTCCACCGGGCAGAGCCGGGAGAGCACCATGGTGCCGCGTTGAAAGCGGCTGGCCAGCTCGGTGTCGCGCAACAGCTCGCCGAGGCTGAAGACCTCGCCCTTCACGAAGATGCCTTCCATCCGCGACACGTCCGGGAAGCCGAGATGCCGGCCATCCGCCGGGAATACGGCCGTGCGCGCATCGCCGGCGATTGGCCGCGCTCCGGGCTTAAGCTTCCGGAAAAAGAACTCGTTGAACGTGCGAAAGGACTCGGGTGGGTCGGCGAACTCGCTCTCGTCCACTCCGAATTGCTGGATGAAGGGCGCGATCCTTGCCCGGCTCGCCGGCCGGTCCATCCGCCAGCCATACCAGCGGGAGAAAAACGCGCGCTTGGCGACCGCGTGCAAGGCCAGCCGGCCGGAGAGCGAACCGTAAATCCAACGGAGAAAGCCCTCGCCATATACCTGTTCCGTCTCCACGCGTTGCGTGTGGCGGTGGAAAAATCGGATGGCATCAGCGTGCATGGCCGGTGCGCGGGAATGTCGGGAAGTGCGGCGGACAAGTCGAGTGGCATTTGCGGGCGTTGCGCGCGTCCAAACCCCGTGCTTCCATCGCGTCGTCCATGAAAACAGCCGCCACTCCCTGCCTGGTGATCGCCCTGCTGGCGTGTATCCAGCTGTTCGCCGCGACGGGCGTGCCGGACGGTTGGAGCACCGCCGCCGTCCGTGAGGAACTGCGCCCGGCCTTCCGTCACGAGCCAAACGGCGGGCCATCGGGCAACGGTAGTTTCATTCTCGAATCGGATGCGCGCGAGGGATTGAACGGTTGGTGGACAAGGACTTTCCCCGTCAGCGGCGGGCAACACTACCGTTTCTTCGCCATGCGCAAGGTGACCAACGCCGAGTCGCAGCGCCGGACGGGTGTCGCACGCGTCATCTGGCGCGATGCCAATGGCAAGCCCGTGAGCCACGACGCGCCGACGTTCACGAGTTACCGTCCCGGCGACATCCCGCGCGCCGAACCGGAGCTGCCCGGCGACAAGGCGACCGACGCGCGCGGGTGGACGGAGGTCTCGGAGGTTTACCGCGCGCCCGCGAAGGCGGTGCAGGCCATCGTGGAGCTGCACTTCCGCTGGGCACCGCGCGCAAAGGTCGAATGGGCGGACGTGTCGTTCACCTCGGTGCCCGCGCCGGCGCCGCGCACGGTGCGGCTCGCAGCCGCGCACTTTCTCCCGCGCGGCGCGAAGACGCCAGTGGAACGGCGCGATGCCTTCGTGCCCATCATTGCCGAGGCCGCGAAGCAGCGCGTGACCCTGCTGGTGCTGCCCGAGGTGCTGACCTATGGCAGCGGCCAGACTTACGCCGAATGCGCCGAGCCCATCCCCGGCCCTTCGACGGAGTTTTTCGGCAAGCTGGCCAAGGAACACGGGATGCATCTCGTGCCCGGCTTGATCGAGCGCGACCGGCACTTGCTCTACAACGTCGCCGTGCTAATCGGCCCGGACGGCAAGATCATCGGCAAGTATCGCAAGGTCTGCCTGCCGCGCGGCGAGATCGAAGGCGGCTTCCAGCCGGGCAAAGACTACCCCGTTTTCGATACGCAGTTCGGCAAGGTCGGCATGATGGTCTGCTATGACGGTTTTTTTCCGGAGGTGGCGCGCGAGTTGAGCAACCGCGGCGCGGAGGTCATCGCGTGGCCGGTGATGGGCTGCAACCCGCTGCTGGGCGCGGCGCGCGCGTGCGAAAACCACGTCTATGTCGTCAGCAGCACACACACGGATGTCTCGGCCAACTGGATGATTTCCGCCGTCTATGGTCACGACGGCCGGCCGCTCGCGCAGGCAAAGGACTGGGGCACGCTCGCCATCGCGGAGGTGGACCTGAACCAGCGTCTGCACTGGCCGAGCATTGGCGACTTCAAGGCGGAGATCTTCCGCCACCGGCCGCCGGACATCATTCAAGCAGGTCCCAAATGAAACTAGCATTCCCCCGCCTCTCCCGCCGCCGCGTGATCGGCGCGCTCGCCACATCGGCATTCCACGGAGCTACGTTGGCCGCCGAACCGATTCCACTCGGACCGAACGTTTCGCTCAAGGGCCGCCGCCCTTTTCCGGCGGACAATCCTTGGAACCGCGACATCTCGAGGGATCCCGTGGACCCAAACTCGGATGCCATCGTCGCCAGCATTGGCCTGGACAAGCGGCTGCATCCCGACTTCGGCACCGTGTGGCAGGGCGCGCCCAGCGGCATCCCCTACGTGGTCGTGGACAGCCGCCAACCGCGCGTGCCTGTGACCTTCGAGTATCCGGACGAGAGTGATCCCGGGCCATATCCCATCCCGCCGGACGCCCCCATCGAGGGGGGCCCAAGTGCGAAGGGCGATCGCCATGTGCTGGTGATCGAACGCGACACGTGGCGGCTCTACGAAACTTTCTCCTCCTACCCGCAGAACGGCGGCAAGTCCTGGAAGGCCGGCTCAGGCGCGGTCTTTGACCTGAACTCGAACAAACTGCGGCCCGCCGGCTGGACCTCGGCGGACGCCGCCGGGCTGCCGATTTTCCCGGGCTTGGTGCGCTACGACGAGGTGATGGAGCAGCAGGCCATTCATCACGCGCTGCGCTTCACGGTCACGCGCTCGCGCCGCGCCTACGTGCCGCCAGCCACGCACTTTGCCAGCCGCAACACCGACGCCAATCTCCCGCCGATGGGCATGCGAGTGCGTCTCAAAGCCAGCGTGGACATCAGCAAGTTCCCGCCGCCCGCGCAGGTCATCCTCACGGCCCTGAAGCGCTACGGGATGATGGTCGCGGACAACGGGGGCGACTGGTTCCTCAGCGGTGCGCCAGACCCGCGCTGGAACGACGAGCAGATCGCGACCCTCAAGCGCATCCGGGGCCGGGACTTCGAGGTGGTGCGCATGGACGGCATCGTCACCCGCTGAACTTTCCCATGAAACTAATTTGCCTCCTGCTCACCTGCGCCTTGGCCGGCGTGGATGCTCATGCCGCCGAACCCAAAACCACTGCCACCAACGGCGTGGTCAGCGCCGCCGCGAAACCGTTCATCACGCGCGCGGTCGCGGCCGCCGGCGGGGAGGCGAATCTGCTCCGCTGGTTCAGCTTCAAGGACCGGGTGCTATTGGGCGAGAAGGACACGGGCTTTGGCGCCAAGCGGGAGAGCGTGCTGGACGCGCCCCGGCACTGGTGGCTCAAGACGCAGGCGGGCTACTCCGAGCGCAAAGGCGAGCCCGCCATCTTCCTCGTCTGGGGATGGACGCTGGGCGCCCTTACCGATCCGGCGTCCAACGTCGAGTTGGTTTCCGAGCTCAAGGATGGCGAGGCCGAACTCTGGGGTCTGCGGGTGAGCGGAACAGTCACGCCGGCGATGGAACTCTATTTCTCAAAGCAAACCGGCCTGCTGGCCCGCATTGACTGGCGGAGCGACATCCACCGCTTCTCGGACTGGAAAACCCTGCCCTCGGGCACCAAGTATCCCGCGCGGGTCGTGGGCCACAAAAAGGCCGACAACCGGATCTGGTATTTCGACGATGTGCTCGAAGTGACACCGCTCCCGGAGTTGCCCGAGAAGCTCCGCTCCGCCAGTCCGAATCCCAAATAAGGCCGGCGGGCCGCAGTTCAAGCGGTCGGCGGCGGCTCTTCGCCAGCCGTCTCGCTGATGACGGGAGCGATGGCCTGCAGCCGGTCGCCGGCATCGAGGTTCACGAGCTTCACGCCCATGGTGTTCCGGCCGGCTTCGCGGATGTCCTTCACGAAGGTGCGGACCATCTGCCCCCCGGCGGTGATGAGCATGATTTCGTCGGCTTCCTTGACCGTGAGCGCGCCGACCACCCCGCCAGTCTTATCGCCGGTCTTCATGGTGATGATGCCTTTGCCGCCGCGGGATTGAACGCGGTATTCGTCAAAGGGCGTGCGTTTGCCAATGCCGTTTTCACCGGCGACAAGCAGCGTGGCATCCGGCACAACCACGGCAGCGGCCACCAAGGCATCCCCCTGCTCCAAGGTGATGCCCTTCACGCCGCCGGCGGCGCGGCCCATGGAGCGCACGTCGGATTCGCTGAAGCGGATGCTCATGCCGTCCTTGGTGATCAGGACGACGTCGTCGCCGGGGTCCCCTTCCGCACTGCCGCGCGTGAGTTTGACCTCGATGAGCGCGTCGCCTGGCTCGATGCCGATGGCGATGATGCCGCCCTTGCGGACATTGCCAAAGTCGCTGAGCGCGGTCTTCTTCACGGTGCCCTGCTGGGTGGCGAAGAACAGCTCGCCGGCTTGCTGCCAGGTCACATCCTCCTTGTTCGCATCGGTCTTGGACTGGATGCGGATCAGGGCGGCGATCTTTTCGTCGGCCTTCAACTCCAGCAGGTTCGCAATGCTGCGGCCCTTGCTGGCGCGGCCCATGTCGGGAATCTCGTGCACGCGCTCGACATACACGCGGCCCGTGTTCGTGAAGAACATGAGGTAGTCGTGCGTGCTGGCGGTGAAGAGATGCTCGATGAAGTCGCTCTCCTCCGGCGTGTCGGCTTCGCGCGTGGTCATGCCGATGACGCCTTTGCCACCACGGCGCTGGGCGCGGTAGGCAGAGACGGCGGTGCGCTTGATGAGGCCGCCGTGGGTGAGGGTGATGATGACACCTTCGTTGGCGATGAGGTCTTCGATGGCAATCTCGCCCTCGTCCGGCACGATTTGCGTGAGGCGCGGCGTGGCGTGCTTTTCCTTAATCGCCTTCAGCTCGCCCTTGATGATAGCCATGACGCGCGACTCCTTGGCGAGGATGTCGAGCAGGTCTTTGATGACTTCGAGGAGAGCCTTGTATTCGGCTTCGACCTTGTCGATTTCCAGGCCGGTGAGCTGGTAGAGGCGGAGTTCGAGGATGGCGTCCACCTGGCGTTCGCTGAGGGCGTAGCGGCCGCCGGTGAGCTGGGCTTCGCGGCGGATGAGGATGCCCCAGCGCTCGACCTGCTCGCGGGTCCACTCGTAAGCGAGCAGCTTGACGCGAGCCTCCTCCTTGTTCGCGCTGCTGCGGATGATGTGGATGAACTCGTCGAGGTTCGCGAGCGCGATGAGATAACCTTCGAGCAGCTCAGCGCGTTCCTCGGCCTTCTTGAGCTCGAAGCGCGTGCGGCGGAGGATGACTTCGCGGCGGTGATCAATGTAGGCGGCGATGAGCTGCTTGAGGTTCAGTGTCTTGGGTTTGCCGTGGTCAATGGCCAGGGCGTTGACGCTGAAGGAGATCTCGAGCTGGGTGTGCTGGAACAGGTTGGCGATGACAACCTTGGGAACGGCGTCGCGCTTGAGTTCGATGACCAGGCGGCAGTGTTCATCGGACTCGTTGCGCATCGCGGAGATGTCAGTGATGACCTTCTCGTTGACGAGGTCGGCGATGCTGCCTTCCAGCGCCGCGCGGTTCACGTTGAACGGGATTTCCGTGATGACGAGCTGCTCGCGGTTGCCCTTGAGTTCCTCGCTGCCGATCTTGCCGCGGAGCTTAATGGAGCCGCGCCCGGTCTCGAAGTAGTTCTTGATGCCCTCGACGCCGCAGATGAAGCCGCCGGTGGGGAAGTCGGGGCCTTTGATGTGCTTCATCAGCCCGGCAACAGTGATGGCCGGGTCGTCAATTTGGGCACAAATGCCATCAATGACCTCGCCCAAGTTGTGCGGTGGCATGTTCGTGGCCATGCCGACGGCGATGCCAGTGCCGCCATTGACGAGCAGGTTCGGGAAGGCCGCCGGGAAGACGGTCGGCTCCGTCATGCGCTCGTCGTAGTTCGGGACGAAGTC